>JBDUAS010000361.1:0-6246 GCA_040004535.1 Deltaproteobacteria bacterium | reverse complement strand
TCACATCGCCGTGCTGGATTCCCGTCTCTGCGCTCCACGCCCGCATTGCTTCCACGATCATCCGTGTATCGGCTGCCGTCTCTTCGATAGTCAGTCCGGCAAACCGTTCATTGATCTGCTGCGTGCGCGGATCGAGGTCGGGCATCGTCGCCGTCGCTGACGCTCTCAACGTGCGACCTCGCTCATCGGTGGCTGCTAGCGCCGCCTCGTAGTCTGCGGCGCGATAGCGATTCAACATCGCTTCGGCATCTGCGACCGTTCCCGAAGCGCGTGCCAGTCGTTCAGCGAGTGCGTGAACATCCGCAGGGCTTTGGAGTTCCTCCGTCAGGCGACCACGAGCTCGCAGCGCGTTGCGGAACGTACGTTGAGCAGCTGCCTCCCAGAGAAGCGCAGGTGGTTTGCGCGCATCTTCAACGCCCGCGCTTTCGAAGCCATTGAATGCTCGTTCGAGTGTTGGATCGGCTTCCCATGCTTTGACGAACTCGACGACGAGTTGTTGTTCGTTCTTGGCGGCATCCGGCGTCGCGAGCCGATTCTTCGTCGTCGCAAACGTGTTGCTCACATCCGCATCGAGCGGTGCGCGGCGAAGCAGCTGGTCGGCTTCCGCATGTAGCGTGGGGACGGAACTGTGGTCGGATCCATAGCGGAGCTCCTGCATTCCCAGTTGCTCCGCACTCGCTCGACGCGTGGCGATCTCCGCCGTGGTGAGACCGTGCGCGGCGATCATCTTGTACCGAACGAAGAACTCGTACGTCGTATCGATCGAAGCGTCGTAGCGAGCGCCGTCCGGCTTCTGCATGCCGATCGTGCTGCGATATTTCTTGAGGATCTCGTCAAACTTCACTCGAGCCCCTTCGCTCTCGCGCGGATTCCCGCCTCGCAGCTCGCGCTTGGCCTTCAACATCTCATTGAGCAAACCGAGCTCGACTGCGCCCGACGTCGACGCGATCGTTACCTTCTTGGGCGCACCTACCTCGCCGTTGCGAACATCAACTGAGCCCGCGCTCAGATCGCTGACGACGCGCTCTTGTTTATCGGCAGTGAACTCGGCGATCAGCTCTTCGAGCAACGTGATCTGCTCGGTACGCTGTTCGTTCGTGATGTGCGGCCACTCGTCCACCATGCCCAGCACCGCATCGATCGGCACCGAGCCCGGCGCGTGTGCGTGCTGCTCCCCGAATGCCTTCGACGAGCCGACCTTGCGGATCAGCTCGCGCGTCTTCGGAGCGGGCTCACCCTCTCGCGCCCCACGTGGGGCAGATTCGATTTCGTTCACGGTGACCGTGCGCTGGCCGATTCGCAGCTTCCACACGCCGTTCGCGTCGCGCTCACCGCTGGCAGACATGTTCGCCTCGCCGGCGGCTTCCAGGGCTTCCTTGATCTGGCGCTCGGTTCCCTTCCAAAGCTCTCCCGGAATCAGCTCCTCGAGTTGCGCGTGACGAAGCGGAATCTCGGCGAGGTCGGTCGCGTCGAGCTCGGCGAGGCGCGATTTCGCGAAGTTTTCCATCGCTCGCAAAGTCGGCGCAGCGATATCGAGCGCGCGCTGCTTCGCCGGATCTGAGGCGGCGGCCTCGAGTACCGCGAGCTCCTCGCCGAGCAACTGGCGCTGCCTTGCGAGGAGCTCGAGCGCGTGACGGTCAGACGGCGCGGATTCAGCCGTGTTCGCGAGCGCGAGCAGGCTGTCCGCGTCGCGCAGGAGGCGCTTCGCCGATCCGAACTTCTCGACAAGGGCGAGCTTCGTGTAGAGCTCGCGACGCTCCGCGATCTGGCCGTGGACGTAGCGACCGATCGCGACTGCGGCGCCTTGCAAGAACCACTCGCCGAGCGTCGCGTTCGAGGGCGCGGCTTGGCCGTACTTCACGATTTGATGCGCGACGTATGAGCTCGCCGCGTTGATGATCACGTGGCTCGAGATCGTGACGCTCCTCGCGAGCAGCACGGCGCCGGCCGTTTTGGCGCGCGACCACATCGAGCCGGTCGAGCGTTCGATGCTCTTCGCGAATTCCAGATCCTTGCCGATCCGGGCCAGGATCAGCTCGCTCCCGAACGTCATCAACGCGTTCTCGGCCATGCCTTCGAGGAACGTCGAGTCATCGGGATTGCCCTGAATGGCGCGCTGCCCTGCAGTGTTGCCGGCGGCTTCGGTCGCGCCTCCCACAACTCTTCCGACGATCCGCGCGCCGCGAGCGAGGACCGTCGCGGTCTCGGCGGCCTCTGCACCTACGCCCCAGCTGGCGATCGTTCTGGCAATCGCGCTGCCGGCCGCGTTCGTGACGATGCTGATACCGATCATCGCGAGGAGCTGGACGCACGCGGTGACCCAGCCAACCACCTTCGCCTCGTGCTCGATCACCGAAGCGCCGGACTCGAGGAACGTGACGAGCCCTTCGTCCTGCTTGATCGCGGCAAACCTGGCCTGCGCGCGACCGAGCGCGACGCTGCGCAGGCGCAACATTTCTCTGGCGTACTCGTCGGGATCACGGATCTGGCGGGCGCCGCTAACGCCGTAGTCCCACGCGCTCTCGACCATGACGAGGTGGTTGTCGAGCTCGCTGCTGACGAGGTCGATATCGTGAAACTTGCCCGGGAACGCGCCGACGATTCTTGCGATGGTGCCGCTACTGACTTCGGCGGCCGCAGTCTTCAACGCGCCAAGCTGCTTGCGGACCTGCTCGATCCGCAAGTGCAGCGCGAGCTCCTGCGTCCCGATCGTGACGCGCTCGAGTGCGTCGGGATCCGCGGTTTGACCGGCGATCATCCTCGACTGCATCTCGCGGGAGTTGGTGGCGAGCTCCTCCGAGCGCGCGAGCTGCTTCGGATCGATGTTGCTGCCGTCGCCGATCACGACGGCGAGATCGTTCGTGCTAGCGCGCAACGCCGTCATCGCCATCGTGGTCTGCTCGTGCGCGGCGTTCGCGATCAGGCGCTCGCTGGCGTCGCCCAGAAACGACGTCGCAATTGCCCTCGCATATGTCGTGATGATTCGACGAACCGGATCATCCTTGGCGGCCGGCGGCTTGGCCGCGACCAGGTCGCGCGAAGCTTGCGCGATTCGCGACACTCGATCCTTTTGATCGAGCACCACCGGCTGCCACTTCGCCCGTTCGTGCGGCGAGGCTGTCGCGAGCTCGTGTTGCTTGCGCGTGACCCACCGCGACGCGGTCGCCACCTCTTCGCCGAGCTGCCAGGCAGCAAATACCGGTGTCAGATGATCGAGCTGGAGCGCGACATCCGATAACCCCGAGAGCACGTCGGTCGAGGCCTTCGACACCTGCGCTCGGTGATGCGCCGCGGAATCCAGCGCGAGCTCGTCGGCGTGTTTGCCGTTCGCGAGAGCGACGAGCTGCGTGTCCGGGTTCGCGTCGGCCTTCGAATCAGGTGCAAACGATCGCGCGTCAGCGAGCTCGCGAGCCCAGTCCGCCGGGACACCGAAGTACGAGCCGGAAGCGACGAGACGGTACGCGCGCGTGCTCGGATCGGCCGCGTTCGGCCAGAGTGCCGCCGAGACTTCTTCGACACTCGCGTCACTCGGTTTAGTGACGTGGACCCAATTCCACATCGCGCGGTCGCGCGAGCCCTGCCATTCGAGCTCGACATGGCGCTGGGAACGAACCGCTCCGTCGCGCGGTGCAAGCCGGTGCGTATCGGTCAGTGCGACCACAGCACGCCCGGTCAAGCCGCGCCGGACCGCGAGATCGATCGGAGCGCTCGCGATCAGATCCGCCGCGGACACCAGTGACTGATCCTCGTCGGCCAGACCTTCGGGCCGGGGACGGTGTTCGGCGATTTCGATCCAACGCGGGCCGAGGCGGCGCAGTGAATCGACGATCGCTTGCTCGAACAGCTGTCCGAGCGCACTACCAATGGTAGGGACCCATTCGTCTCCGATCGGAATGAGGCCCGCGAGCTGCGCGAACGGATCCGCCGGAAACAGGACTTCGACCAGGTTCTGCCGCCGCGCGAACAGCGCCATCGAGCTCAGTGCGTGCACGGTCGCGTCCGCGAACGCGACATCGTCGCGCCACTCGAGTCGCGGGCTCGGCGCCGGAAATTGAACCCGCCGGAGGTAGCGGCCAATCACGTCCCACGCTTTCGCTCCGTGCTCGCGCAGGTATTGCTCCGGCGGCTTGGGGGCCGGACCAGTGAATGCGTGCACGACGTGGTCGAGGTTCTCTTGCAGTTGTTCGCGCGTGCGCTCGCGTTCCGCGGGCGCGAGGTCGAACACCGAGCTGGTCTCCAGCATCGACGGTGCAGCGTGGACGACGTCCACCGGCGGCCGATCGCGCGCGAGCTCCATCAAGATGCGTTCACGGGCGACGGGATCGAGCGCCGTGAAGCGCGCTGCGACGTCGTCACCGCTTCCGGGGCGATACGTGCGCAGCCGCGTCGCGAGCGTACGGCGTGCGGCGAAGTCGAGCGGCGCGATCACCGCGAGCAACTCGGTCTCGGCATGACTGCCTTCGAACGCGCGGCGCAGCTTCGTGTCGAGCGACTCCGGCTCCAGCGCGATCGTGGTCGGCTTGCGCCGCACCTCTGCCGCGCGTTCGCGTGCCTTGCGGCGATCGACGTTGTGGATGAAGTCGGCGACTTCCTGGCGCAGCTGCGGCCCGAGCTTCCAGATTTCTTGGGCGAGCTCGTCTTGTGCCTGCGGTGATGCGATTCGTGCGCGTAGTACCCGCAGCTCGGCGATCGCGAGCTGGTCGAGCTCGGCGCGCACGGCATCACGACGGCCGGCGAAGCCCGCGATGCTCGGCGCGCGTAGCGCTGCGAGGAGCTCGGCCTCGAGCGCGACTTGCACGTAGCCCTTCGGAGCTTCTGTCGCGTGACTGCGCTCGGACGCTTCGGTGAGCTCGCGTGAGGCGGCATCGAAGGTCGACGTGGTCTCCGGCGTCGCACCGGTCAGCTGCGTACGCGTTTGCTCGAAACGCTGGTTGGCCTGGACGAGCGCGACCTCGAGCGCCTTGTGCGCGTGGTTCCAGCGCGGCAGATCGTTTGCGCCGTACGCGGCGGTGAGCTCCGCCATTGCTGCGCGGACGAGCGTCAGCTTGTGGGACGCACCGGCGACGGCGTCGCGAGCACGGTCGGCCGGCGAAGCCTCGCGCGCGGGCGAGCTCGTGGTGCCGGAGGTCGCATACGAAGCTCCGGCATGCGTTGGACCGCGGCTCGCGAATTCGCCCACGGACCCGGTATCGGGCCGGGGTCGCCGGAGTTGCGCCCGAAGATCGGTCGTTGTTTCGCGTGTTTAGTCGAACACGCCCTGATAGCGCGCGACGATCTTCGTCAGGAACGACGGTCCGTTGCCGGTGCTCGTCGGATCGACGTGGCGCTCGCCGGTCACCTGGACATGGGCGCCCGTCGCGCCCGCGATCGTCGCGGTGATGTACTGCTGCGAGACCGCGATCGATGGGTCGTGAACCGTGTCGCTTTCGCACGCCGACGCCGCGCCGGTCACCTCGACGCACGCCCACGCGATCGTCGAATACGCATTCTGCGACGCCGCACTCGGCCACTCGAACACGTTCGTACCGGCGGTGATCGGCGCTGTCGGTGCGAGATCGTTCGCGAACATGTGATCGACCTTCGCGGTCCACGTGGTCTCGCCATCGCTGATCTTGATCGTCGAGGTCGGCGGCGGCGGCATCGGACTCTCGCGCGTCGCTTCCGGGGCCGTCATGAACGCGGCGACGTAGCGATCGCCGCTGTCGTACGTGCCGGTCTTGAACGCATCGATCAGCAACGGCTGGTCGTCGATCGTCACGGTGATCTGGCCGCCGGTCATCGCGTCGCGCAGCGTTGCGAGGTCGTTCCACGTCGTGATCGTCATCGCGACGGTGCGATCCGAATCGACCTTGACCTCGACCTGCGGATCGAGTTGCGAGAGTGGAGAGCCGGTGGTGCAAGCCGTCAGTGCGGCGATGCAGAGGAGCGTGCGCATGGTGGGGCAACGCACAGCAAGGTCGAGACCACCGACATCCCTGGCAAGACCGGGCGAGCGCCGGCAGCGTCGCGTCGAATTTCGCGCGATCTGCACGAAAGCTGACGTCGTCAGCCGGCGGAATCGCTGGATGTCCGCCCCACGTGGGACTCGCTCCGTTCGTACGTCGTGTGAAGTACGGTCCGTTCCGGAATCGTCATAACCGTACGTACGAGCACTCTCGCGGGGATACGCCCGAACCGGCTCGCTACGACGCGACTCGCGCGTTGTCCGCCCCACGTGGGGCTCGCGCGTTGTCCGGCCACGTGGGA
>JBDUAS010000360.1:0-6263 GCA_040004535.1 Deltaproteobacteria bacterium | reverse complement strand
GATCGTCGAGGTCGCGCTCGGTCAATGTCCGGTGGGCGTGCAACACCCGCGCGCCGCGCGGCGCCGCGACGAGGAAGTTCTCGTGCGCGATCGCTGCGGTCGTGAAGTCTCCCGGCACCGGCAGCGCGAGCAGCGCGACATCGAGCTGGCCGGCGTCGAGCTGCGCGAGCAGACGCGCGGTCTGATCCTCGCGAAGCACGAGCTGGAGCCGCGGATAGCACTTGCGCACGCCCGGTAACAGCGACGGCAGCCAGTACGGCGCTATCGTCGGGATCACACCGAGCCGGAGCGGGCCGACCAGCGGCTCGCCTCGCCGCCTCGCCGCCTCGCCGACCGCATCGACGCTCGCGAGTGCGAGCCGCGCACGCCCGACCACCTCCTCGCCCGCCGGTGTGATCAACACCGCGCGGCGGTCGCGCTCGAACACCTGGACGCCGAGCAGCTGCTCCGCGGCGGCAACCGACGCCGATAGGGCCGGCTGCGAGAGGCCCAGTGCGGTCGCCGCTTTACGAAAGCTCTTCGCGTCGGCGACGGCGACGAGGCTCTCGAGCTGGCGAATCGACGGCCGGTCCACGATAGCGGCAAGCTATCACGGTCGCGCGATCCATCAACCTGCTCTATCGACTTCGACGACGCCTCGACCGCGACGTGCGTGCCGTGGCACGTGGCGCGCGCGCGACGCAAACCGCGGCCAGCGCTGGCAACCGCCGGCAGCTCGCGAGGCATTCGCGTTGCAGATGCTAATGACATGCGCCGTCACTTCGAATGGGGACTGCTCGGGCTCGCGTTGTACTCGCTGTCGCTCGTCACGCCGTGCGTGATCACACAGAAGCTGTTCGGTGGCGGGACCGAGACCGAGCCTGGGATCGCGTGTCTGCTCCTCGGCTGGTTCACGATTCCTTGGTACGCGAATCCGTTCTTGCTGTTCGCAGCGATCGCGAACGCGTTTCGCGCTCACGAGGTCGCGTTCATCTTCTCGGTGACCGCGCTGATCGCGGCGCTCACGCTGTTCGGCTACAGCACGCACGAAGTCGAGCCGCACGTCGGCTACTTCATCTGGCTCGCGAGCATCGTCGCGATCGGCATCAGCAGCATCGTGCGCATGCACGACCGCGACGACAAAGACGCGCGCGAGCGCGAACTGCTCACACTAATGCACGAAGCTTCTCGAGATCCGTGACCGTCTGCTTCGGGAGCACGCGCCGGATCAGCGGCTGCAACAGCCGGCCGACGAGCGACGTCGGCACGATGTCGATGTGCTGGGTCAGCTTCGTCCCCGCAGCGACGGCGACGAGCTTGAAGTCGATCGTGACGTCGAACATCTTGTCGTTGTAGCGAAACGCGATGTGATCGGGCGCGGCATGCGCGGCGATCGAGCCGGTCATCGTCCCGGTCTTGCGGCCCTGCAGATAGTCGTAGCGCAGCTTGGTCCCGACCGCGTTCGGTCCTGGGTCGAGCTTCTCGATCTTCGTGCAGCGCGACAGCCACTCGGGTGTTCGCGACACGTCATCGAGCACCGCAAACACGGTCGCCTGCGGCTTCAAGATCTCGACCGCGTATTCGAAGTGGACCGGCACGCCGTGACGCTATCACGCCCCTCAGGCGCGTAGGCGTGGAGCTCGATCAGTCCCACGCGCGGCGCTTCGCGCACGACGACGGCAGAGACCAGCACCGCTGTATCCGCCGCGGTCGCGACCGCGAGCACGACCGGCTCGCTGCCGGTGTGAGCTGCCAGCTGAGGATGCCCGCGGCGGCCGCTCGGGTTCGTGTGCTCGCTGCTCGCGGTGCCGATGCAACACGATTCGTGGCCGTTGGACGCTGATCGCGCTGTTCAGCGGCGGCGTGATCATCCAGCTCTGGCTGTTCGAGAACCGCGGCTGGTTGTAGTCAGCGCCCGCTCGCGTCGACGACCGGTGGCTCGCCCGCGAGCGTCTGCAGGTACATCGCCTGGGTGCCGTAGGCGACGAACCGGCCTTCGTCGTCCCAGACCTCGGCGTCGGCGACCGCCCAGCCGGCGCGCGCGCGCTTGAGCGTGGTCGCGACGAGCAGCCATTCGCGCTGCGTATCGTCGACGGTGTACACGGTCAGATCGAGGCTCGGTGCGAAGAACCGAAACTCGCCGGGACCGACCGCGCGATGCAACGCGGTCGGCATCGTATCGATGATCGGCGGCAGTGCGAGCCGATCGAGCCGACCCTCGGCATCGCGCTGCGGCGCGCGGTAGCGAAACCAGCGCGCGAACTTCGCCGGCCCCGCCGCGAAGCCGGGGCGCCAGAACGCTTCGCCCGAGGCGAGCTTGCAGTCGAGCTGGTGAAAGAACGGGAACCGCGCGTGCGGATTGTTCGGCTGCACATCCTCGACCGGCTGCGCGTCGGCGAGCTTCGCAGCCCACGCCGGTGGCGCGCTCGCGATCACGTCGGGGCCGCGGCGCTCGCGCAGGAACGTCGCGATCAACTCCATCCCCGAGTCTTCGTTCGCCTGCGCTCGCGCGTGGGTGAGCGCGACGCGGACCTGGGTCGCGCTACGGCCGCGCCGGATCACGTGGACATCCGCGACGAGCTCCCCGGGCTGGATCGGGGTCGTGAAGATCGTCGTTGCCGACGCGAGCCGCAGCGGTGGCTCGGCGAGATGAGCCTCGGCCGCGCGCAACGCTGCGGTCATCGCGACGCCGCCCGACGGCAAGATGTAGCTCCAGTGCGCCGGCAGGTCGATTCGATAGCGTCCGGGTGTGGACGGATCCGCGCGTACCGCCGTGTCATGCGCGAGGTCAGCTGGCATCGGGCCAGCCTACTCGGTCTCGGGCGGATCGTCGCTGCCGGCGGGATCGCGTAGCGCGCCTGCACGGCGGAGCTCGCGCACGAGCGCCTCGTCGAGTGCCGGATTTGCGAGCTCGGCGAGCGCGGTCCGCCACGGCGTCGCGCCATCGAGGCGTGCGAGCAGCGCGAACACCGATGCCGGCGCCGACACCGCGTCGAACGTCGAGTAACCGGCGACCAGGACGCGGTCACCGTGGCGCTGGACCGCCGAGACTGCCGGCACGAGCACGTCGGCGATCGCCGCGCCGTGCCTGCGCAGCTTCGTGATCAGCACGCCGCGCGGCGAGTCGACGATCCGATCCGGGGCGGCTGTGGGATCCGGCGGCGGCACGGCGCGCACGATCTCGAGTGCAGTGGCTTCGCCGAGCTCGTCCGCGGCCGTCGCACACCGCACGTACCAGGCGAGCAGCTCGTCGGCGGTCGCATCGTCTGCGGGCGCGTCGCCGAGCGTCCCGACGAAGTGCGCGGCGATCGCCGCTTCGATCGCGACGCCCAAGCCCGCTGCTTGCGACCACGACAGCGCGCCGGCGAGGCCGCGGTCGTGCCGGCAGAAGAACGCCCGGCAGCGCGCGCTGCGCCCGAGCCACACGCCGCACGCGTGATCGCCGCCGACCCAGAACGGACACCGCATGCCAACGTCCCGGCCGAAGCCTTGCTTCGCGCGCACCGGAAATTCGGCGTCGTACCCGTCGACTGCACGCACACCCCACGCCGAGACACCATCTCGATTTGCGAGGCGCGCGCGGAGGACTGCGGAGTCGCCTGCTCGACCGACGAGAAAGTTTGCGAGATTCGGTTGGGCGGTACAGCACCGCGCGTCGCGCGCCATGCTGAACGGGTACGCAATGCCCGCCTCGCCTTCAGTCACGAGCGGACAGGCTCCGCAAGTCGAGCGCTGTTCATCAGGCCAGTCGTCGGCGAGCGCTCCGAGGTGCGTGCGGATCGCCGCCGGGAGCTGCGCGAAAGGCGACGCCATGGCTTAATCCTGCCATGCATTACGTTCCGTACCTCGCGATCGTCGCAGCCTACGCGCTGATCTACATCCCGCGGCTCGGGGTCGTGGGTCGTGCGATGGCCGCGCAGCCGGGTGGCTACAACAATGCCGACCCGCGCGTGCAGCAGGCGACCCTCGAGGGCGCACCGCGCCGCGCCCTCGCCGCGCACCAGAACGCGATCGAAGCATTCGGACCATTCGGAGTCGCGGTGCTCGCGGCGATGCAGCGCGTATCCGATCCGCGGGTCACGCTGGTCGCGATCGTGTGCATCGCGTTCATCGCGGTGCGGACGATCTACGTGTGGGCATACGTCGGCGACAAGCCGAACTTGCGGTCGAGCATGTGGAGCATCGGCGTCGCCGCCACCGGCGCGCTGATGGTGTTCGCCGTGCTCGGAACGAAGCTCTAAGGCACCGCGAGCCGGAGCGCGCGCGCTAGCCGCTCGAGATCTTGCGCGGCCTTCGTCGCGATCGCATCACCGCCGTGCGCGCGCCCGCGCAATTCAGGCAGCCGGTCGAGCAGCTTGAACGTCGCGTTCTGCGCGAACCACAGATCGACGACGCTCTTCATCCGCGCCGTGATCTCCGCAGCACGGGCGAGGGTCTCGAGCGCCATGCCATCGAGCTCACCGTCGGCGGCAACGCGATCGATCAACCGCCGCAGCCCCTCGCTCGCGGCGAACGCGATCTCCGGCGTGTCGAGGCTGACGCGAACCTCTGCGGCCTCGGCGAGCTGATCGCGCAACGCCTGAAAGCTCGCGTGCTCCGCGCGCAGGTTCGCGAGCACGCGCCTCCGCAGCGTGCCCTCGGCGATCGCGTGCAGCACCTCGGGCACCGGCAGCTCGCGCGCGACGAGCCAGCGGATCAACGGCGCCTGCTGATCGTACGCCTCGCCGAGCTGCTCTTCGGCGTCATGCAGGGCCTCGCCGAGCACGGCCGCGATCACGCGCTCGCGCCGGCCCGGCAACAGCGCGCCGAGCGAGAGCTGCGCACCGGGGAAGTGGCGATCGATCGTGCGCTGCGCCGCGAACACGTCGGCGGTCTTGAACGACGCGGACAGCTCCTCGCAGATCGCCGCCCACTCCGGCTCGCTTGGCGGCGGTCTCACACCGCCGGTGACGTGCTGCTCGCCGAGGTACAGCCCCGCGAAGCACCAAGTGGTCGCCGCCTCGGTCAGCGCCGAGCGGACGTGGACGCGCGACGCGATCATTCGCGCGCGCCCCGAGCGACGCTCGAGCGAATCGAGCGCCTCGACCGTGAACCCCGGCACTGCATGGTTGATCGCAGTCGGGGTGACGAGCGTGCGGACCGCGACGTGCGCCGCGATCTTCTCCGGATCGACCCGCGCCGTGCGCACGCGTTGCGCCCACACCTTGCGGCCATCGCCTTCTTCGTCGAGGTTCGAGTGCGCCGCCGACAGCCGCTCGACGAGCTCGGGCTCGACCGGATTGCCACCGACCTCGCCGAGCAACTCCGCGGCGCGACATGCGTACTGCATGCACTGCACGGTCTCGATCCCCGACAGCTCGTCGAAGAACCAACCGCAGCTCGTGTACATGAGCATCGCGTGGCGCGCCATCTCCATCAGCGAGAGCGCGCGCACCCGCTCCTCGGCGGTGAGCACGTGTGCCGCGTGCTTCGCGAAGAACTCGTCGCGCGACGGCCCGGAAGAGCTCGCGAGCAGCACCTGGATGTACGCGTCGCGCGCGGCCCACGGATCCTGGAACAACAGGCCGCCGACGGTGTGGAGCGTGCTCGCGACCTCGTCGCGTAACCAATCGAGCGCGTCGCGCAGCGGCCGGCGCCAGCGCTGGTTCCAGCCCGGTCGACCGCCGCTGTTGCAGCCGCAGTCCTCGCGCCAGCGCTCGATGCCGTGGACGCAGCTCCACGACGAGTTCTCGACGAGCTGGCACTCCCACGTCGCCGGGACCTTCGCGCGGAACTCGCCGTAGTTCGTGAGCCGCGTGCCCTGCCAGCCCTCTTCGACTTGCGCGAGGGCCCACGCGAGCGCCATGTCGCCGTAGCGGTGATGGTGGCCGTAGGTCTCGCCGTCGGTCGCGATGTGACACAGCGTCGGCTCGCCGCCCTCGGCACTGCCGCGATGGGTCATCCTCTCGATGATCTTGTGGCCGTCGGCGAGCAGGCGCTCGAACGCGACCGCCTGGGCGACGGCGCCGTCGTAGAAGAACAGATCGATCGTGCGCCCCGACGGCAACGCGTACTTGTACGCGCGCCCCGGATCGACCGCGGTCGTACGCCACTCGCCGCCCGGCGGCCGCCACGCCTGCGCTTGATGCGGCGCCAGCACGGTGAACAAGATGCCCTCTGCGGCGAGCGCCTCGAGCGACGCGGTATCGACCGCACATTCGGGCAGCCACATGCCTTCGGGCGCGCGCCCGAACCGCTTGCGAAAATCGGCGATGCCCCAGCGCACCTGCGTCGCGCGATCGCGC
>JBDUAS010000114.1:0-21262 GCA_040004535.1 Deltaproteobacteria bacterium | reverse complement strand
ATGCTCGGCGCTCCACGCGTTGGACGCATGCGAGTGATACAGCGACTCCTCGCTCGTCGAGACGTAGAGCTCTTTGAAGCAGACCTCGTCGGCGCCGATCGTCTCGGCCCACGCGACGTAATCCGCGATCGTGTCGACCGAATCGACGCTGCCACGCTGCAGCACGCAGACGAGTCGCGTACGCAACCCCGCGGCTCGGGCCGCCGCGATCACGTGTGGGGTCGCATTCGCGATCTTCATCAGGCTCGCATTGCGCGCCTCGTCACGATGGTGGCGCGACACCGCGAGCACGCCGAGCCCGGCCGCGCGCAGCTCCCCGACCCGCGTGCTCGCATCCGCCGCGAGCGCGATCCCGTTCGTGATCAACACCACTTTGCCGAGGCGGTCGCGACACGAACGGACGAGCTCGAGCAACGCGGGCCAGCGCAGGAGCGTCGGCTCGCCACCGCCGGTGATCACCGCGCGCTCGGCACCACGCGCGACCGCCGCATCCAACCAGCGCCCGGTGATCTGGGCGTCGAGCGGCGCGTGGCGCTGGTCCGCGGACACCGACGCTTCCGAGAAGCAGAACGAGCATGCCGCCTGGCAGCCGCGCGCGACCGGCAGGAACGAGATCGAGCGGGGCCGGAGCTCCGCGTACGGTGCGAACGCGCGAAGGCCGAGCGACCGGGCCGTCGCCTGCTCGACCGTCCACGCGGGGCCGAGCGTATCCCCCACCACCGGATGGACTGCCTCGATCGGGAGCCGCCCGCTCGCGTAGACCTGGCCGAGGCCGGTGCGCGCGTTCGGCACCAGCTCGGTGACGTTCGTACGTAGCGCGATCAGTGCATCGCCAGGCAACGCGAGGCGGTCTAGGAGCCGCCGCGCCTTCGCGATCCCGATCGCGAGCTCGTGCTCGCCGACCACGTAGAACTCGTCTGGATACGTGCTCTCCGCGATCCGCGCCTTGTCATAGACCCGGCCGTACTTGTCGTACGCGCGAGCGAAGTTCGACAGCACGGTGACGTGCAACATGACCCGCAAAGCCTAGCATAGTGTAGCAGTGACACTTTGACAAAGCGCACGCCCGATTCGTGACATGGAGACAACTGACCTCAGCGGTGACAAAAATTGCTCCGCGATCGCGGCAAGAATTTTCGAGCGCGTCGTCGAAAACGGGTGTTAGCTACGACCCATGATGAGGACCCTGGCGACGGGTGTCGTAGCCACGCTTTTGATCGCGAGCTGCGGGCCGAGCAGCACCGGCGGTAAAGATCCGGACTCGATCGAAGTCCAACCTGCGAACGCGACGATCACGATGGGCACCACCGCGGGCGCGCCGATCGACTACGTCGCGATCGGCCACTTCGCCGACGGTCACACCGAGATGCTCGACGCCGCGACGTTCGCGATCGATCCGAACGCGCAAGCGCTCGGCACGCTCAGCGCCGCCGAGTTCACCGCGAGCGGGATGGCTGCAGGTACCGGCACGGTGTCCGCGAGCTCCGGATCGGTCACCGGTTCTACCGGCGTGAGCGTCGTCGTCCATCAAACGCATATCGATCCGATGGCGCCGCCGGGCAGCGACGGCAACTTCCCGGATCAACCGGGCCCGGGCGTCAACGCGCCGACGATCGACTATCCGCTCGACGGCGCGATCATGCCGATCACCGCCGCGGCGCCCGACGTGCAATGGGAAGGCACCGCGAATGTCGGCGACCTGTTCCGCGTCCAGATCGTCGCGGGGCTCGCGACCGTCGACACGATCCTGGCGGTCACGCCGGGCTTCACGCTCGACTCGCTGCCGATCGCCGCCGATTGGACGCTGCTGACCGCGAGCGCGCATGGCCAGCCGATCATCGTGCACGTCGATCATTGGGACGCGGCGACCGGCGCGCAGCGCGGCCCGGGCGTCAACGTGAAGGCGATCAACGCGCAGGTCACTGGCGTCATCTACTACTGGGACCTCAGCCAAGGCCAGATGCAGCGCATCGACGGCGCGGGCCGCGCGCTCGCGATCCCGAATCCGCCGCCGCTGTCGAACGTCAGCGGCAATCCCGCCGATGCCGGCAATCACTGCGTCGCGTGTCACGTGGTCAGCCGCGATGGTCGCTACCTCGCGGGCGAGCTGTGGGGCGGTGGTTCGCAAGGCGCCGTGTTCGATCTCAGTGATCCAGCGATCGTCACGTCCAATCCCGCGCCGACGCTCGCGCCGGTGACGGCGAGCTCGTACACGTCATTGTTCCAGACGTTCAACGCCGACGGCACGCGCTTGATGATCAACCCGGGCTCCGGGCTCCAGGTCGTCGATCCGCACGCAGGCGCGACGGTCGCGACCTCGGGCGCGCCGCTGCCGACCGCGAACGCGGCGCATCCGTCGTGGTCTCCCGACGGCAACTCGGTCGCGTTCATCAACAACATCTCGAACGGTGGTGGCGCGGCGGCGTGGGCGGTCGACTACGATCGCGGCGACGTCTCGGTGATTCCGGTGATCGGGCCGGACTCGTTCGGTGTACCGGTGACGCTCGTCCCCGCGTCGAGCGTCGATCCGGCGTTCGCCGCACCATCGTGGCCATCGTTCACGCCCGACTCCGCGTACATCGCGTACGGCGCCGGCGTGAACTCGCGCGGTCGCAACAAGGTCGGCACGACGGAGGTCGCGTACCCGGGCTCGCTGTTCCTCGTGCAAGGCACCGGCGGCGCGGCACCGACACGGCTCGACGTCGCGTGTGGCGGCGCGCGCGATTGCTACCTGCCGAACTTCAGCCCGTACGACGACGGCGGCTACGTGTGGCTCGTGTTCTACAGCCTGCGCGACTACGGCAACACGCTCGCCGGTACGAAAGGCACGCAGCGCCGCCAGATGTGGGTGACCGCGATCGACAAGTCGAAGCTCGGCACGGGCGTCGATCCGAGCTCGGTACCGTACTGGTTGCCGCTCCAGGATTCGAAGACCGACAACATGAGCGCGTTCTGGGCGGTCCCGCCGCCGCCGCAGTAAAGCGGTAAGTAGTACGTTCGGGTCGATGTTCGAATCCGCCGAGCTCGGCCACAAGATCGACAAGGACCGCTACCACGAGGAAGAGCCGAAGCTGCGCAATGCGTTGCTCGAGGCTCAGTACGAGGTCGTGAAGCGCAAGTCGTTCCGCGTCGTGATCTTGATCGCCGGCGTCGACGGTGCTGGCAAAGGCGAGACGCTGAACCTCCTCAACGAGTGGATGGATCCGCGCCACCTCCTGACGAACGCGGTGCGGCCCGTGACCGACGGCCTCGAAGACCGGCCGCCGATGTGGCGGTTCTGGCGCGCACTGCCCGCGAAGGGCGATAGCGCGATGTTCGTCGGCAGCTGGTACACGACGCCGCTGCTCGAGCGCGTGTACGGCGAGACCAAGTCGGCGGAGCTCGATCAGGAGCTCGACGAGATCGTGAAGTTCGAGGAGATGTTGCTCCACGAGAACACCGTGCTCCTCAAGTTCTGGCTGCACCTGTCGAAGGACCAGCAGCGCAAGCGGTTCAAACACCTCGAGAGGACCAAGAAGACCGCGTGGAGGGTGAGCCCCACCGACTGGAAGCACCTCGAGATGTACAAGAAGTTCCAGTCGACGGCGCAGCACATGCTGCGCGCGACGAGTACGGCCGATGCGCCGTGGCTGATCGTCGAGGGCAAGGACGAGCGCTATCGGAACCTCACGATCGGCACCGCGATCCTGACCGCGCTGCGCCGCCGGCTCGATGCGGATGCCGCCGCCGAGGCCGCGGCGAAGAAGAAGAAGGCCGAGGCGGGTGCGACGAAGGTTCCACCGCCGCGTCAGTTCGAATCGATCGACGGCGTGACCGTTCTCGATCGCCTCGAGCTCGATCAGCCGCTCGCCAAGGACGAGTATCACGACCAGCTCGCGCTCGAGCAGGGCCGGCTCAACCTCGCGATGCGCCACAAGCGCTTCAACAAGCTGTCGGTGATCGGCGTGTTCGAAGGCTCCGATGCGGCGGGCAAGGGCGGCGCGATCCGGCGGCTCACGCAGGCGCTCGACGCGCGCCAGTACGACGTGATTCCAATCGCCGCGCCGACCGAAGAAGACAAGTCGCGGCCTTATCTGTGGCGATTCTGGCGTCAGGTCCCGCAGCGCGGCCGGCTCGCGATCTTCGATCGCTCCTGGTACGGGCGCGTGCTGGTCGAGCGCGTCGAGCAATTCTGCAGCGTCGCCGATTGGACGCGCGCGTACAGCGAGATCAACGACTTCGAGCAGCAGCTTCACGCGAACCACACGATCGTCGTGAAGTTCTGGATGCAGATCAGCAAGGAAGAGCAGCTGCGCCGGTTCGAGGAGCGCCAAAAAATCCCGCACAAGCAGCACAAGATCACCGACGAGGATTGGCGTAACCGCGAGAAGTGGGATCAGTACAATGCTGCCGTGTGCGAGATGATCGACCGCACGAGCACCGAGCACGCGCCGTGGACGCTCGTCGAGGCGAACAACAAGTACTTCGCGCGGCTCAAGGTGCTGCGCACGATGGCGGACGCGATCGAAGCCGCGCTATGACGAGCACCCGTGGCTAAATCGAGCAAGACGCCCCCGAAGCCCGTCGTGGCCGTCGGCCCGGGGCCGCGGTGGTGGCGGCGCACGCTCGCCGTGATCGGGGCGGTGTACTTCATCGCGCTGGTCAAGCACCCGCCGCAGTGGCGCGGGCTGCGCGTGGTCGGCTTCTTCACCGAGTCGACCTGCTTGTTCCCGAGCGCGGACCGGGTATCGATCGAGTACCGGCTCGACGCGTGGTCGTGTCACGACCAAAAGTGGCAACCGATCGATCCGCGCGCGTACTTCCCGATCCAGGCCGACGACAAGGAGTCGCGGTTCCAGCGACTCGGCTACTTCTATCAGACCAGCCGCCCCGCGATGAACGCGCTCGATGACTTCATCTACGATCGCCACGACGCGAGGGACGACGGCTTGGCCGGGATGATCGGCGGCATCAAGGTGTCGAAATGGTCGCACCCGATCCCGAACGTCGGTGACGACATCCCACGCTACGAGTTCACGCCGCTCGTCCCGACGCCAGCCGACGAGACCAAGGACACCTATTTCACGAAGGCCAGCGTGCGCAAGTCGCGCTGCGCGAGTGTGAAATGAGCCCGCCCACCGAGCGTCCGTTCTACGAGAAGTGGTTCATCGCGATCTTCGAGCCGCAGCCGATCGTGCGGCTGGAGCTCGTCCGGATCCTCGCGACGCTGTCGATCGTCGCGTTCCTGGGGTCGCGCATCCTCCACGCAGATGACTGGTTGTCGAACGCGGGCTTCCATCTGCCCGCGCTCGAGGACGACTGGCGCCAGCGCGTCAACTTGCCGGCGCTGCCGGTGTGGGGCGCGTGGTGCGTCGGAGGCTTGCTCGCACTGACCGGGCTCGCGACCGCCGCCGGCGCGTTCACCCGCTGGGTGTCGCCGATCTTCGCGGCGCTGATGATCTACGTCACGCTCGCGGATCGGCTCGAAGCGTTCACCGTGTCGAAGCTCGGTACCGTGATCGCGGTGTTCCTCGCGGTGTCGCCGATCGGCACGCGGATGTCCGTCGATAGCTGGCGGCGCCGGCGCCGCGACCCGACGTACATCCCGCCAGAGCTATGCAGCGGCGGCAGCGTGCGGTTCTTCCAGCTGATGCTGCCGATCTTCTATTTCTCGTCGGGCGTGTGCAAGGCGAGCGGCGATTGGCTGCACGACCCGCTCGTGCTGTTCTCGCACGTCCACGACTCGTACCAGACGCCGATCGCTTGGTTCGCCGCGAATCACCTGACCGCGTGGATGTGGACGGTGATGCAGTACACGACGCTCGCGTTCGAGGTCGGCGCGCCGCTCTGGTTCGGTCTGCCGTGGACGCGCAAGTACGCCATGCTCTACGGCATCGCGATGCACACGCTGATCGGCCTGATGTTCGGCCCGGTGATCTGGTTCGCGCTGCTCATGATCGCGCTGCTCGTTGCGAGCTATGGCCCGATCGATCGCTTGCGCAAGCTGCTCTGACCCTACTGGACGGCGATCGTGACGCTCGACGTCGCGGTCGCACCGGACGCGTCCTGCGTGACCTCGACCGCGAGCGTGTACGAGAACCCGGACTGGCAGGGTAGGAGCGGTTGCGGATCGGTAGTGCCGGTCAGCGTCGCGACGACCCACGGGCCGTTGTGGTTCCCGCAGCCATCCGGACCCGGGCTGATCGTCACGGTCGAGCTCGCCGAGTCGGCGTACTCGGAGGTCCACGCATACGCGACGGCGGTGCCGGGCGCGGCCGCGAGGTCGGCGGAGCCATTCGCGGTCAGCATGACCGAAGGGCAGGACTCGCACGAGTCGGAGCCCGCTGCGGCGCAGCTGGAGACGAGTACCACTACGAGTACGAACCGCACGCGATGACTCTAGCGAGCCCGCACGGGTCGCATTGTTACATCTAGAACTGGCTGATCAGGCTGATCGTGAAGAACGGCCCACCGAGGTCGAGGTGGCCGACCGAGGCTTCCTGCATCGGGATGTGCAGCGTGTCCGCGCTATCACTGCGCTGTTCGGTGGGAGTCATCGAGATGCCGACTGCCGCGAGATAGCCGAGCTCGCCGCGCAAGCCGAGCGCGAAGTCGGGCCGATCGACCGCGAGCACGTCGAGCTGGAGCGATGCGCGCGCGACCGGTCCCCACGCGGTATCCGACGCGGTGTGGTCCATCGTGTCCTTGATCGTTAGCGATGCGTGCTGGTAGCCGAGCGCGAGCGCGCCACTCACCGCGACGTTGCGGTACGCGTGGTAGCGCACGTGCGCACCGGCGGTGAGCGTGACGTCGAACAGGTGCGTCGTCAGCGTCTGGAACATCGCGCCGCTGGCGCCGCTCCACAGCGAGCTCGCCTCGGCCCACAGCTCGAGGTGGCGCGGCAGGTCGACGTCGATCCGGTGGCCGAGACCGAGGCCGCCACCGGCGAGGCTATCGGCGGTGACTGGATCCGCGCCTGGCAACGCGCGAACCGACGACCCGACAGAGAGCTCGTATGGAGCAGCAGCTGCCGTGACCGGAGCTGCGAGCAAGAGGAGGGCGAGCGCGCGCATGTCAGGGCTCCTGGTCGAGGATGTCGGTGAGCAAGAAGCCGTCGAGGACGAGCGCTTGATCGCGCGTCGAATCGGCGGACGGGATGATCGTCGCGTGGCCGCGATCGTCGCCGTGGTCGACGAAGATCTTCGCGTTCGCGGTCGACAGCACGCGGGCCGGCGGGTCGTCGAGGCGGATATCGGTCGGGTGCAGGTTGTCGAGTGCGACGAAGCCGACGCGCGCGACGTTGTCGGTCGCGCCGATCAGGTGAGAGCCATCCGGCGAGAAGTCGTAGGAGTCGAGCTTGCCGACGCCGAGCAACGGCGACGTCGACTCGGTCGTCATGTCGAGCAGACCGAGCACGGTGCGCGCATCGTCGTGGACGATCATCGCGAGGTCGCGCTCGGGAACCGGCACGACGTCGCGCACGGGTTGGTCGAGCTGGATCGTCGTGAGCCGCGCCTGGGTCAACGGATCCTGGATGTTGTCGAGGTCGAGCACCGAGACACGCTTTTGATTCGCCGCGATCGCCGCGAACAGCGCCTTGTGCGGCGGCTGATCGCCTCCTTGCGGGAACAACAGGATCCGGTCGATCGGATCCGCGATCGGGATCGAGCGGAACTGCGCGGTGTCGGCGTCGATCACGACGACCTCACGAGTGTTCGGCGTCGCCGCGAGCAGGTAGCGCTTGCCACTCGGGTCGTCGTAGACCGCGATGTCGGTCGGCCCACCGCCCGCACCGAGCTCGGCGAGCTGCGGGCGAAAGTCGTTGTCGGTCGGCGTGGCCGCGGTGTCGGGGATCAACAGGACCTGAAGGACATCGCGCGCGTTATCGCTGCGGACGTACGCACTCGCGCTGTTCGGCGCGAACACGACCTCGCGCGGGATCACGGGCAGGCCACCGAGGTCGAGGCGCACTGAAATCTCGGTGCGGTCCGGGTGTGCGGTGTCGAGCACCGTGAGGTTGTTGTCCGACAAGATGAACGCGAACGTGCGTGCGTCGGCCAGGCCCGGCACGGTCATCGGCGGCGATAGCTCGATGCCCTCGGGGACCGAGCCGAACGATCGGATCGTCCGGAGCGTCGGATTCGTCGCGCTCGGCGGCTGCGTGAGGTCGACGATCGCGAGCTCGTTCGGATTGCGGAAGAATCCGGCCGCATCGGGACCCGCCGCCGAGAAGTATACGATCGCGATCGAGTTATCGGGTGCGACCGCGATCCGATCGAACGGGGACCCGATCGTATAGCCCTGGGGGATCACGTCCATGTGCTGGGCGTCGATCGCCCACAGCATCGGCGCTTGATCGATCTCGCCGGTGTGGACCGCTTCCTCACCGCGCGTGATCACGAACAGGCGATGCCGATCGGGGCTCGGCTGCGCGTAGATCGCGTTGCGGCCGACCGACATTCGAGAGATCACCGGCGTGTCGTTCAACAGATCGAGGAACGTGACACGGTCGAGTGCCGAGTCGACGTACGCGATCTGACTCTTGAGCGGAATCGGCCCGAGCACGGTGCGGTCGCGGTCCCACACCCGTGCGCGGCCGTCATCCCAGCAACCGGCGAGCGCTCCGGCGAGAGCTAGCGAGACAAGTAAGGTCTTCATCAGTTCACCACGTGGCTGTTGAGGTCGAAGCCGGTGACCGTGCGAACCGCATCGGTCGAGAGATCGAGGAACGAGATCCGCCCGAGCGGGTGGCGCTGCGCGACGAACGCGCTCGGCACCGCGGGTAACACGCCAACGGTCGAAGGCGGCGAGCCGAGGTTCTTCGTGATCACGACTCCGGTCTGGATCGTGACCACATTCAAAGCGCGCGTCGCGTCGAGCGCATCACCACCGTCGAGCGTCACGTAGGCCTTCGCGCCGTCGTGCGAGTAAGCGAGCGCGCCCGCATCGACCGGCGTCAACTGGAGCTTGCCGAAGCCGCTCGCGAGGTCGAGTACGGTGTAGCCGTAGCTGCGCGCGATGTACTCGTCGACCGTCGTCGCGGTCGCCGGATCGCCGGGCTCCTTCGCGTTGACGACGATCGCGCTCGTCGAATTTGGCGACATCAAGACGGCGCGCACTGACTTCTTGAGCGGGAACGTGACGTGCGGATAGCCAGGCTGATCGAACGCGATCCGCGTGATCCGTGGATCGAGCGTCGCGTTCGTGAACATCAGGCCGCGCGTGCCATCGGCCGAGAGCTGGAGCGAACCGACCGACGCGTCGGCCACGTCGATCGTCTCGACGCCAGCCGGGTTCAGCGCGTCGCCGGGAATGTCGACGACCGCGAGCTTCTGGGCCGCGCGCTCGACCGCATAGACGCGCGAGCCGTCGGGCGCGAGGTCGATATCGGTCGCAGGCGACGCGAGCGGGATGGTCCATGCCTGGCCCGGGTTCGTATGACCGACCGCGACGACGCGGAGCTCCGAGGCGTTGGTCTGACGCACGGCCGCGTACTCGCCGGTCGAGACGATGTTGACCTCGAGGTCATCGGGCGACACCGCCGGATCGGCGACCGGAATCGGCGGAATGATCGTCGCCTCGTGCGCGGTCGCGTAGCCGAGATCGATCACCGACACGCCGTCCTGCGTGATCACGTAGGCGCGATTGCCGGGCGCATCGAACTGGACCGCGCGCGGGCGAAAGCCAACGGTGAGGTTGACGGCCTTCTCCGCGCCGGGTGCCAGCGCGACGATGGTGACGTCCTGGAAGCTGCCGATGCCGGTGAGACCGCCATTCGCGACCGCCTTCACGAGGTCGAACCAGATCACGGCGAACCGGCCCGATGGATCGATGTCGATCCGATTGAGGTGCTGCAGCGTGGCGAGCACCTTCACGGTGTCTGTGCCGTCCGCGTTCGGCCGCACGACGGTCGCGGTGCCGTTCGTCGCGTCGAGTACGACCGCGCCATCGCTCTGCGGGATCGCGGCGACATCGCGCGGTTGGTTGCCGACGTGCGTCGCGATCACGGCGAGCGTCGAGCCGTCGATCCGCGCGAGCTCGTTCTCGTCCGTCATCGCGATGTACACGAACCGCTGTGCGGTGATCGGTGCTGCGAGGGTCAGCTCGGTCTCCGCGGGCGGGACACCGCCGTCGCTCATCGGCGCGGGCGGCAGGCACACGCCGAAGTCGCTGCAGGTGTAGCCGGTGGGACACTCGTTCGAGGCCAGACACCCCGCGACGCCGGCATCGCTCGCCGACGCGCCGCCGCCGGGATTGAAGCTATCGTTGCCGCCGCCGTAGCCGCAGGCGCCGAGGATGAGGAGCCACAACGAAGTTGCGCGCATGTCGCGGCGCAATCGCAACCGACGTGCCCCCGCTCCGCGTGCGATCACGTGAGGATAGCGCGCGCGAGTCGGCGATCGCCGCCGCGAACCGCGACGTGGCTGTCATGGATTGTCGAGCTAACGCCGGCGGCGGCGGACGAGCCCGAGCACGGCGAGGACGAGAAAACCGCCGCCGCTCGGCTTGGTCGTCGAGCAGCCGCTGCTCTCGTCACCAGGCGTGTGTGCGCCGCTGCCGCTGCCCGAGCCGGTGTCGACCGGCGTGAACCGGATCGCGTCGAACACGAGCTGTTGTTGAGGCGATTCGCCGGTGTTGTCGCCGAGGTTGATCCACTGGTTGCCGCCGGCGGCGAACGCGATATCGCCGAGGGGTTGCCAGCCGTCAGCCGCGGTCTGATCGATCGTGATGCTCTGCTGCGCGCCTGCGGCCTGCACGAGGTAGTCGGCGGCGTGCGACGTGGCGTACGCCGCCGCGGTAAAGGCCTCGACGTGGTAGGTGCCGGCGGCGGCGAAGTTCAGATTCCACTGGCCGTAGTTCGCTTCGCTCGCAGCGGTCGTGGTGTGCGTCCAGTACAGCCCGCTGTCGCCGGCGTCTGTAACGTGGCGCATGTACTGCGTCGGGCCACCAGGCGTGAAGCACGCGTCACCGTCGTCGACGATCCCACCGTCCGCGCCGATCGTGCCGCACGGTGGCGTGTCGGCATTCGCGAACTGCTGCAGCTCGTCGAGCGTTCCGTTGAAGAGGTCGAGATCGAGCTGGCTCGACACCACGCCATCGACCTTGCCGGTGTCGGAGTGCTGCCAGAACAGCCACTTCGTCCACGGCGACGGGATGTTCGGGCACGCCGCAGTCGTGTACTGCGCGATCCACAGTGGCGAGCTCGTGAGGTCCGCGCTGCCGGTCAGATCGGGCCACGAGTACAGGCCCGCGTAGACGATCGGTACGCGGCCGATCGCGGCGGTGACATGATCGACCCACGTGTGAACCGCGGCGGCGACCTGCGGCTGGGTGAGCCCGCCGTTGACCTCGACGTCGAGAACCGGCGGCAGATCGCCGACTTCGTACGGCGCGAGCGACAGGAACAGATCGGCTTGCGCGATCGGATCTTCGGCGGGACGGAAGAATTGATACGCGCCGCGCAGCACGCCGGCCGCTTTCGCACCTTGCCAGTACGCCGCGAACCTCGGATCTTGGTACTGCGTGCCGTCGGTGACGCGGATGAACGCGAAGTCGATACCGGCGGCGTGCGCCGCGTTCCAGTCGACCGAGTCGTCGTAGTACGAGATGTCCACGCCGGCGACCGTCGACGGGCCACCGCAGACGGTCGCGCTTTGATCGATCGACGATGTGGTCGCCGGCTCGGTACAGCCCCCAAGCAGGGCAGCGAGCGCGGCAAAGACACCGATCACGGTTCGGCGATCCACGACGCGCACGTTACACAGTCGCCACCCACTGGTGCAATGGTCCAACCATGTGGCTGTGCGCCGCCCAGGTGCGGCCGGCGCCTACACTTTGAAGCTGCAGATTGCGGCGCCAGGGCACATGAAAGGACGAGTAAAAGTCGTTGGTTGCCAAAGACTTGCGACGCCGATCCAGTGGGTTCATAAGCGACGGATGGCGGACAAGCGCAAGAAGACCGTCTCCAAGACCGTGGCCCTGAAGCTGGTCACCCGGAGCGCCCCGAGCCTCGATGACATCGCGGCCCGCGCCCACGAGCGGTTTGTCGAACGCGGTGGCGAGCACGGTCACGACGTCGAAGATTGGCTCGCAGCCGAAGCCGACCTGCGCGCTTAGATCGCGATCTCGAGCCGGGCGAAGCCATTCATGTAGCTCGACGCGCGGCGCTCACCGGTCGCGCGATGCGCCGGCACGCGCGCGAACCACTGCGCGAAGAACGCGGCGAGAATCCGCCGTGCGAACGCGGTACCGGCGCAGCGATGAGGGCCGGCGCCGAATGCGACGTGCGGGGCATCGCCGCGGCGCGGATCGCGATTCGCCGCGCCGAACCACAAGATGACCTGCGCCTGCGCTCGGATCGCGACGCCGGCGAGCTCGACGTCGCGCGTGGCGTAGCGGGCGAACTGCTGGATCGGTGCGCGGTGCAGCGACGCGTCGAGCACGGCTGCGAGTCGAGCCGGGCGCGCGAGGATCGTGGCGAGCGCGTTCGCGAGCGCGTCGATCGTCGTCGGCATTCCGGCTTCGACGAACAACGTCGCGTGCAGGCCGAGCTCGGCGAACGCACCGGCCTCGCGCATGCGCGCGGCGAGCGCGGTGGTCGCGGCGGCGGCAGCGGCGCGATGGGGCTCCGGATCGTCGAGGAACGCGGCGCCCGCGACGTGGACCTGTTCGACCTCGCGTGCGAGCGCGATCGGATCGGCGACGCCGAGCCAGGTCGCGAACACCTCGGCGACCAGCGCGACGAGCATCGGCATCGCGTCGCCGCCGGCGGGCAGGAAGCGATCGAGGTGCGCGGTGATGATCGGATCGAGCGCGGGCCAGCGATCCGGCACGAGGAACCGGTCGGCGAGCACGCGCGCCGTCGTGTGCGCGGGTGGATCGAGGTTGTGGAGCGGGCGGATCGCGTCGGCCGTGCGGCGGACCTCGGGACGGGTGCCGAGGTGCGACGTGAACGTCGCCGGGTCGCGTGCGATCGCGACGAGCTCGGGATAGCCCGTGACCGCCCAGTAGCCGGGGCCGCGGCGACCTGCGCGCCACGCGATCGGTGCGCGCGCACGCAGCTCGTCGAGGATCGGATCGCGGTCGTGAAGATCCGGGTCGAGTAAGTCGGGCTCGCTCATCGTGCGACCTCGGGGATGAAGTAGATGTTCGTCTTGTTCGGGGCGTGCGCGATGAAGTGGAGCGGCGGCTCGCCGAGCGTGGTGCGGGCGCGCAGGTAGGCCGCTGGGAGCTCCGCGGCGAGGCGCGCGGGCAGCTCGCGGTCGCCGTGAACGTGCGCTGCGAAGTGGAGAGCGACCGAGCGGGTTGGCGCGAGCGTGTAGGCGACCAGCCAGCCGATCGGCGCATCGCTCGGGTGAACGAGCTGCGCGAACGCGCGGGCATCGGCGTCGAGATCGGGTAGCTCGGCGATCCGGGCGTCGGGGACGAGCACGTAGAGCTTCACCCGCTCGTGATCGTTCGCGAGCATCGTCACGCGCGCGCGAGCGGGGAGGGCGGCGCGTACGCGATCAGCCGCGCTGCGGATGTGAGCCTCGGCCGCGTCGAGCGCGGCCCACGCGAGCTCGGGACGATCCGGAATGCACGCGTAGGTCTGCACGCTCGCTGGGCGACCGCGCGTGACCACGAGCTGGTGCCACAACCGTTGTGGGGTCGCGATCCACGGCGAGCCGCCGAACATCGTGCGAGCCGCGGCGAGGTACGCCTCGGCGCTCGGCGGATCGGCCTGCGCCTCGAGCCACACGCGCACGCTCGTGACCTCGCCGACCGAGATCGACAGGCTCCACGGCACACCGTGGCGGACGCCTGATGGCAGTAGCGGCGCAGTGATCGACCGCTCGGCCCAGCCGCTGCGCGCGACGATCGCGGCGAGCTCGTCGCGGCCACCGATCTCGAACGCACTGGCGAGCCGATCGAACGCCGCCGCAAGCTCGTCCCAGCGCGTGACCACGGCGCATGATACGGCCACAGCCCATGGCCGCGCATCCGACCACGTTCCTACCGCTCGCGTCCGGTTATGCGCCGCTCATGGGCCACCACCGGCACTTGCTCGACGATCGCGTGCGCACGAGCGCGTTCCTGCGCGCGATCCGCAAGGTCGTGAAGCGCGGCGATGTCGTCGTCGATGTCGGGACGGGCACCGGCATCCTCGCGATCGCGGCGCGCCGCGCGGGCGCGTCGACGGTGTTCGCGATCGAGCGCGAGCCGGTGATCCATGTCGCGCGTGCGATCGCGGAGGCGAACCGGGTCGACGGCATCACGTGGATCGAGGCGCACTCGCGCGACGTCGTGCTGCCGGAGCGCGCGGACGTGATCGTCTCGGAGTGTTTCGGCGTGCTCGCGGTCGGTGGCACGATGATCGAATCGGTGTGCGAGCTGCGCGCGCGCTCGGGCGCGACGCGCGTCGTGCCGGGTGTGGTCAGCGTCCACGCGGCGCCGGTCGAGTCGCGCGCGGATCACACGTACGTCGACGTGTGGGCGAAGCGGCGCTACGGGCTCGCGTGGGCGGCTGCAGCGGCGTACGCGCGCAACAACCTGTACAACACGGCGATCGCTCCGCGTGGCTTGCTCGCTCGCGGTGCGGAGCTCTGCCGGATCGATCTCGCGCGCGACGCGTATTCCGGTACGATTCGCGGCTCCACGCGGTTCGTGGCGCGTGCCGGTACGGTCCACGGTTTCGCCGCGTGGTTCGAGAGCGTGCTCGGCGGCGGCGTCACGCTCTCGACCGCACCGGGCCGCGCGCCGACGATCTGGCGCCAGGTGTTCCTGCCGATCGAACCGGTCGAGCTGCGCGCGCGCACGCCGATCGAGCTCGAGCTCGCGTACGACCGCGGTCAGTTCGCGTGGCGAGGCACGATCGGTGATCGAGCGTTCGCACACGACACGCGCGCGAGCTATCCCGCGAGATAGCGCGCCGCGATGAAACCGCCGCGCGAGAGCAACGCGTCGACCGCGGCGACCGCCTGGGCGAGCCGCTCGCCGCGACCACCGGCCAGCTCGATCGCGCCTGGATGGGTTGCGCGGAGCTTCGCGTGGAACGCGCGCCGGGTCGCGGGGCGATCGCGATCAGCGCGGCCGACGAACGGCTCGTCGAGCGAGGTCACGAGCACGAGGTCGTACGCGCGCGCGACGCTCATCCATGCGGGCGCTTCGCCGTACAGCCGTTCGTGCCAGTGTGCTGCGGTGCGCACGTCGGTGTCGCAGAACATCACGCGATGCGCCCGGCGAGCGAGGGCATCCTCGGCGGCGAGCTGACCGCGCGCGGCGAGTGCGAGCGCCTCGCCATCGAGGTCGCCGAGGTGATCGGCGAGCGTACGTGCGTGCTCGGGGACGTGGAGCGTGGCGAAGTGCTCGGCGAGCTGCGCGCAGAGCGTCGACTTGCCGGTCGACTCCGCGCCGATCACGGCGACGCGGCGGACGAACCACGGGCGCGCGGGCGTCGCGAGCATCGCGAAGTGACGCACGACATCGCCGCGCAACGCGGTCCCCGAGATCGGGAAGACCTCGCGGGCTGGATCGACCGGCACGAACGTCGCGCCAAGTGCCGCGGCGGCCGCCGCGTAGTAGGGCTCCGACGCGAAGAAGAACCGCGGTGTCTGCGCGCGGTGGCGCGCGACGGCGGCGACGAGCTCGCTCGGATCGGGTGCGAGCAACGCCGGTGCGCTGCGCTCGACGAGCTCGACCGCGACATCGGGGTAGAGCTCGCGCAGCCACCGGACGCGGACCTCGCCCGGAATCGGATCGCCTGCGCAGGCAAACACGAGCACGAGGAGGTCCTGGACCGAGCCGCGTGCGACATCGACGACGTACTCGTGGCCACGATGCAGCGGCAAGAACCGGCCGCACACGACGCCACTGCCGCCGACCGCGGTGGGCAACGCCTTCTTTTTCTTCTCGGGCTGTGTCGGCGGTGGCGGCTCGTCCTGCTTCGGCGGTGGTGGATCTCCCTGATTCGGGGTTGCCGGATCCGGTTCCCAGCCGCGCCCTCCGCCGGCCCACATCGTCAGGTCTCGTTCGGCCATAGCGGTACCATCGCATATTGGCCGTCGCGCGATGCGAGTGCGAACGGCGCATCCGACGGGAGCGCGGTCGGGTGGAGTGCGCGCCCGCGCTCGATCGCCGCGAGCGTGTTGCGCGCGTGCTCGCGATCGCCGAGCGCCGCGATCGCTGCATGCGCCGCCGCCGCCGTGACGCCGAACGGTGGAGCCGCCGCTGCGAGCGCGCGGGCGAGGGCGGGCGTCGCGACCGCGTAGCCGAGCCGCAGCCCGGCGAGCGCGTAGAACTTCGAAAACGTGCGAATCGCGATCACGCGCGGATCGGTGCGCGTCACCGCGGGCGCGCGGACCGCATCGCCGCGCACGACGAACTCGCCATACGCTTCGTCGACGACGACCGTGACGTGGCCGGGCAGCGCCGCGAGGAATCGCGCGAACGGCGCGGCATCGAGCGCGCAGCCGACCGGGTTCGCCGGCGAGATCAAGTAGACCAGCCGGACCGTGCCGTCGACCGCGGCGAGCACCGTATCGAGATCGTGATCGACGCGATCATTCGCGAGCCGATACGGCACGGTGATCGCGTCGAGCATGCGCGCGGCGCACAACCGCGGAAACAGCGGCCAGCTCGGCGTGTGCGCGACGAGCCGTTCGCCGGCGCGTAACACGACGCCGAGCACGCGATCGATCAGCTCGCTCGCGCCCGCGCCGAGCACGATCGACTCGAGCCCGACGCCGTGCTCGGCGGCGAGCAACTTCGCGAGCGGCGGCAGGGCAGGGTAGCGTTCGAGTGCGCCGTGGTGGGCATAGTCGGCGAGCGCCGCGCGGGCGGCCGGCGACGGCCCGAATGGATGAGCGAGCGCGTCGGCACCGCTCGTATCGAGCTGCCATGGCGAGTGCCACGCGTGCGTGATCCGGCCGTGCACACCGGGCGAGCTCAGCGCTCCGAGCAGTGCGGCGACGGCTGCCTCGGGTGGCGCACCTTCAGGCTGCATGCCCGTGCGATGCGCGCCGAGCTCGACCGCCGTGATCATCGCGTCCGGGAAGTCGCATGCAAGCGCGCGCGTCAGGCCTTCGAGCGCGTGCTTGCTCGCGATATACGCGGCACCGCCCGCACGCGGCACCGCGACTGCGCCGGACGACACCGCCACGATCCGCGCGCGCGGATTCGCGGCGAGCACGGCGCGAGCGCACGCGAGCGGACCGGCGACGTTCGTCGCGAGGACGTCGGCGACATCGTCACCGGCGATCGCCGCGTTGTTGACGAGCGCGTCGATTCGGCCCCAGCGCGCGAGTGCCGCGGCGATCACGTTCGTCGACGACCGCACGTCGCACGCGACGAAGACGACGCCGGGCTCCGGCTCCCCGGCCTGCCGCGCACACACCATCACGTGCGCTCCCGCCGCGACACACGCCCGAGCCAGCGCCCGGCCGATGCCACGCGTCCCGCCGGTGATCACGACGACCCGGCCTTCCAGCGACATCGCGACGAGTCTGGCACAGAGCTGGCTTCGCCGTGGTCATACGCGAGCACCGCGGCTAGCGCGCTGTACCCGGGAGCGTGTAACGATCCGGCTTTGCGTCGCTTCACCGACGAGCCGCTGGCCGCGATCGCGGAGTTTGTCGCCGACACGCTCGCGCGCGGCGAGCTCGCGGAAGTCGTCGTCGGCGATCCGGATCATGGCGCGGGGATGTACGCCGGTGAGCCGCTCGGCGATTCGATCCATCGGCCATGGCGCGTGTGGGTCGAGCTCGCCGATCGGCTCGGCGCTCGCCTCCTGACGCCGCGACCCGCCGACGGTGAAGTCACGATTCGGTTCGAGCCGCTCGCGCGCGACCGCGTGCCAGCGCGCGGTGAGGGCAGCGAGGCGTACGGCACCGCGAGTGGGTTCGCGCGGATCCACAAGCTCGAGGATCCGGGCTTCGTCATCGATCTACGCGAAGCGCTCGGCCGCGCCCACCTACCGCCGGCGCCGCGCGTGCTCGCCGTCGGCTGTAACACCGGCGACGAGCTCGCGCTGGTCCACGCGGCGGCGCCGGATGCGCGGGTCACCGGCGTCGATCACAGCGAGAGCGCGATCGCCGCCGCGCGCGCGCGCTGGCCGGCCGCGATGTTCCACGCGGCCGACGCCACCCAGCCGCTCACGATGATCGATCGGTTCGAGCTCGTGCTCGCGCTCGGCATGCTGCAGAGCGGCGAGCTCGACGATCGCGCGCTGCTCCGCCGGCTCGTCCAGGACCACCTCGCACCCGCGGGCGCAGTGATCCTCGGCGTGCCGAATTGTCGTTACGTCGACGGCGAAGTCAGCTTCGGGGCACGGATGCGTAACTTCACGCAGCCCGAGCTCGGGCTCGTCATCAAGGACATCGCGTTCTACCGCAAGTACTTGCAGCAGCATCATCGCCGCGTGTTCGTGACCGGACGCAATTATCTGTTTGTCACGGGCGTTGCAGAGGTCTCTTCCTCGTAAACATGAAGAAGCTGATCGGCGTTGCCATCGTCGTCGTGCTCGTCGCGGTCAATCCGGTGTTCCGGATGTTCGTGCACGACTACAGCTATTCGGAGACCGACATACGACACGCGGTCGAAGGCGCGTGGACGGTGACGCCCGAGCACGGCGCAGCGATCCACTTCACCGCGACCGAGCGCAGCATGCACGCGGCGCGCGAAGGCCTGATCCGGTCGGCAGGCGCGTGCGGGGAGCGTTCGTTCGTGCACACGGCCGGTGCGTGCATGGACTTCAGCACCCTCGATCTCGCGATCACGAGCACCGACATCACCGTCGAGCAGGCCACGTTTCGGGTGATCGGGCTCGACTTCGAGCGCGGCGACCTCGAGCTCCTGGGAGGGATCAAGCTCCGGCTTCGCGCACAGGTCGCGCCGGACGGGCGGGTGTCGAACGTCGAGCTCACCGTCGACGGCCATGTGGTTCCGGCGACGCTCGCTCGGATGTGAGCTACGCTCTTTGGCGATGCGCGCGCTCGCGGTCGGGCTGGTGTTGGCGGCTTCTGCTGCGAGCGCTGATCCCGTCGATCCGAAGCAGCTCGCGCCGCTCGCGGTGGCGCACGCGAAAGGCACCGGCGACCCGACCGCGGTGTACGCCGCCGGCGTCGATCCGGACGTCGTCCTGTTCGCGCTCGGCACCGAGAGCTTCGCGGCCCTCGCCGACGGCACTCCGGTCGCCGGCAAGCTCGGCGATCGCGAGACCATCGCCGCGAGCACGGCGTTCGACGCGATCGCGCCGGCCGCCACCGTGCGGCTCGCTCGCGCTCGTGGCGGTCACCCGGTCGACATCGAGCTTCGCGGTGCGGGTACGCTCGAAGTCCTGCGCTTCCTCGCTGACAGCGCAGGCGCGAGCTACGTGTTCGCGCCGCAACACGCGTTGCCGCACGTCACGGTGCGCGCGAAGCATGTCGATCCGCGCGCCACCGCCACCGCGGTCGCGAAGCTGGGTGGGCTCGAGCTTTCGATCCATGGGCACGTCTGGATCGTCGCCGAGCCGGGCACCGCATTCGACGCGAAGCTGCTCGCCCACGGGGAGGGCCATACCCGGATCGAGATCGATCACGCACACCCAGGGGAGGCGCGCCGGTTGATCGAGCCGATGGTCGCCCAGGATCGAAACGCGTGCCCGAAGGACGCCTGGATCGACGCCAGCCTCCACGGCGAGACCGGCGCGCTCGAGGCCGTGCTCGCGACGATCCGCGGTCCGGCCTGCGAGCAGCAGCCGAACCTCGCCGAGCTCGACACCGCGACCGCGCAGCTCGTCGGCATCCTGGTCGGACCGAAGCTCCGGCGCGCGGTGTTCCGCGTGCCGCACGGCGCTCGCGCTTTCGAGCCGAGTGGCGGCGACCAGCGGGTCGAGGTCGACTACGTGATCGTGAAGGCGGGCGACACCACGTCGCTGCATCCGAGCGCGCCGATCGCCGGCTCGGCCTACGTCGCGCCGGGTCCGTTCGAAGCTGTCGACCCGGCGACCTGGCAGCTCCGCGGCACGGTCCGCGTCGGCACGAGCTGGCGCGCGATCTTTCGTTCGAAGGCGGAGTGGCGTGTCGTCGCGGCACCCGCCGAGATCACCGCCGGTGCCGCGCGGGCGCAGGTAGACGGCAAGCCGCGCGGCTACACGCTCGAACGTTGACGTGTATGTTCGCGCTACTGCGGAATGCACCGGGGTGATCGTGCGTTTCGTCGTAGAGGACCAGGGAGATCATGAGGGCACTCGCGTCGTGCGCGCTCTTCGTAGCGGCACTCTCTTCGTGCAAAAGCCACAAGTCACTCCTCGACGACACCGGTACGAGCACCGGCACGTCTACGGGATCATCGGATGGGTCGGCGTCGGCGAAATCCGTCGACGCTCCGCCGAAGCCCGCCGCGGTGACATCGAAGCGCGCGGATCCGCAGATCCACGAGCTCGGTATGGAGCACGTCGTTCCGAGCGCGATCATGATCGAGCTCGCGACACCGATCGTCGATCGCGGCGCGGTCGGCACGGTCAGCTCCGAGTCGGTCATCAAGATCACGCCGGAGATCGCGGGCACGTTGAAGTACAGCGGGGTCTCCGAGCTGACGTTCACGCCGGCCAAGCCGTTCGCGTTCGGCACCGAATATACGTTCGAGGTCCACAAGCTCGGAACTCGCGACGGCGTGCTCTCGCCGCCGGCCGGGTCGAAGTGGAGCTACACGTTCAAGACCGAGGACTTCAAGTTCCTCGGCTGGGCGCCGAGCGGCTTCGACCTCGATCACCACAAGGTGACGACCGAGGTCACGTTCTCGGGTGCGGTCCTGCCGAACCTCGCGCGCGCGCAGATGGCGTTCGCGATCGACGGCCACAGCCCCGCCGGCGTCGCCGTGCTGCCGAGCCGCACACCGAACATCGTGATCATCCAGCTGTCCGATCCGAAGCTCGGGCTCGGCTCGAAGCTGACGATGTCGCTGAAGGCCGGCTTGCCGTCGCTCGTCAACACGAAGGCGCCGGCCGCGACGGCCGAGTACATCGTCGCGACCGACAAGGCCGTGTCGATCAAGACCGCGTACATGGTCGAAGGCGCGAACGGCTTCTACATGGAGGTCGTGTGCGACGACGACGCGGCGCCCGAAGGTCATCGCTACGCCTACGAAGGCGAGGGCTATTACGACCTGTCCGCGCGCTGCCAGCTCGACGACGAGGCGGTCTCGCGCATCCACTTCTCGCCGCCGGTGAAGAAGACGTACATCACGAACGGCAAGGCCGGGTTCCGCGTGTTCGGCGACTTCAAGCGTGGCACGTACTCGGTCAAGATCGACGGCGGCGCGA
>JBDUAS010000113.1:0-21403 GCA_040004535.1 Deltaproteobacteria bacterium | reverse complement strand
TCGGTCGGCGCCATCGGCTTCTCGCACAGCACGTGAACGCCGTGGCGCGCCGCGATCACGGTGAGCTGCGCGTGTTGATCGTTCGGCGTCGCGATGTACACCGCGTCGACCTTGCCGCTGGCGAGCAGCGTATCGAGCTGGTCGTAGTGCACGCACGTCCGTACGCCGTAGCGCGCGCCCAGCTCGTCGAGCTTGTGCTGCGAGCCGGAGACCAGCGCCGTGAGCTCGACATCATCGAGCTGCTCGATCGCGGGCAAGATCCCAGCCTGCGCGAAATACCCCTGACCGATCACGGCCATTCGTAATTTCGATGCACGCGTCATGGTCACCTGGGCTGCAAGGCACGGGCCTTGCTCTCGCTCTGCTCATGAAGACGTGCGAGACCTGCCACAACGAATACGACAAGACGTTCGACATCACGATCGGTGGCACCACCCACACGTTCGATTCGTTCGCTTGCGCCATCCACGCGCTCGCGCCGCGCTGTGCGCAGTGTCAGGTGACGATCATCGGTCACGGGATCGAGGCGCGCGGCCAGTACTTTTGCTGCGCCAATTGCGCCCGGATGAGTGGGGTGTCCGAGGTCGCCGACCGCGGCGACGATCAGGCCGCCGCCGCGCCGTGACGCACGGTCGTGCGTGCGCGCACGTAGGCCCTTGCGCCGCACCGAGTCACGTGGTCATTTGCGTGGGCTCCCATGGATCTCAGGTCTGTACGCCGCCGGATGAGCGGCATGTTCGTCGCGCCATCTCTTGCGCCCACGATGGAGCGCGACCACGCCGGCCGCGCCCCGACCGGGCTCGATCGCCGGGACATCTGGATCTCCACGCTCGCGGTGGTCCTCGCGGTCGCCGCGATGGCGGTCGCCGAGATCCTCGTCCGCGCGATCGCGTTCGTCACGAACCTCGCGTACTTCCAGCGCATCTCGGTCGACGGCGTCGCGCCGGCGGGTAATCACCTGGGCGCGTGGTCGATCGTCGTGCCGGTGGCCGGCGGCATCGTCGTCGGCCTGATGGCGCGCTACGGCTCGCGCGCGATCCGTGGCCACGGCATTCCGGAGGCGATGGAACAGATCTTGTTGAACGAGAGCAAGATTCCGCTCCGCTTGACGTTCCTGAAGCCGCTGTCGGCCGCGATCGCGATCGGCACCGGCGGCCCGTTCGGTGCCGAGGGTCCGATCATCGCGACCGGTGGCGCGCTCGGCTCGGCGATCGGCCAGTACATCCGCGTCACCGCACGCGAGCGCAAGGTCCTGCTCGCCGCGGGCGCAGCGGCCGGCATGACCGCGATCTTCGGCACCCCGATCGCCGGCGTGCTGCTCGCGATCGAGCTGCTGCTCTCCGAGTACAGCGCGCGCGCCGTCACCCCGGTCGCGCTCGCGTGCGCGGTCGCGGGCGGCCTCCGCGCGATCCTCCACGGCACCGACGCGGTATTCGCGGTGCCGTCGCTGTCGGAGCCCGGCACCGCTTCGATGGTGATCGCGACGATCGCCGGCGGTCTCGTCGGCGTGATCTCGGTCTACATCACGCGCGCGGTGTACTTCATCGAGGATGGCTTCGAGAAGATGCACTCGGTCCACTGGATGTGGTGGCCCGCGATCGGCGGCATCTTCGTCGGCGGTATCGGCATCATCGCGCCGCGCACGCTCGGCGTCGGCTACGACAACATCACGATCACGGTCGGTGGCGGCTTCGCGGTCGGTGCACTCGCCGTCCTCGCGTTCATGAAGTTCGTGTCGTGGTCGATCGCGCTCGGCAGCGGCACCTCGGGCGGCACGCTCGCTCCGTTGCTCACGCTCGGCGCCGCGCTCGGCTACCTGATGGCGTACGGCGCGAACGAGCTCGCGCCGGCGCTCCACATCGACCCACGCGTCGCCGCACTCGTCGGCATGGCCGCGATGTTCGCCGGCGCCTCGCGCGCGCTCCTCACCTCGATCGTATTCGCGCTCGAGTCGACGCAGGAGATCCACGCGGTCGTCCCGATCGTCGGCGGCGTGACGCTCGCCTACTTCGCGTCCGCGATGCTGATGCGGACGACGATCATGACCGAGAAGCTCGCGCGCCGCGGCGTCGAGTCGCCCGAAGAGATCGTGGTCGCCGTGGCGACGGCAGAGCTCCAGGAGGGCTAGCCCCTGACAGGCGGGGCGCCGTCCATTACGCTGGGCCGTGACGCGCTGATCATCGCCGCGAGAGCTCGACCTTGCGCCGGGTTCTAGCGCACCGAATACTACGGTGGCCGTGTCAGACCCGGTGCTTCCGATGACCTACCTCCAGCGCCTGCTCCAGCTGGTGGAGCGCCGCGGCTGTGCGGTCGACGAGCTTCTCGCCGAGCTCGGCCTCGCGCGCGAGGTCACCGAGAATGCCAACGGATGGATTGCCCTGGCGACGTTCAGCGACGCGCTCCACCGCGCGGCGATGCGCGCGCGCGATCCGAGCCTCGGGCTCGAGCTCGGCCTGTCGCTCCAGCCGACTGCACACAGCTGGTATGGCTACGCGCTCATGACCGCGAGCACGGTCCGCGACGCGTGCGAGCTCGGGATGCGGTTCCTGGACGTGCGCCTGGACTTTTGGCGGGTGACCCTGTCGATCGAAGACGACACGGCGGTGATGCAGTTCGAACAGCGGTGCGATCTCGGGCCAGATCGCCAGATGCTGCTCGATGCGTTTCTCGGCGCCGCCATGCGCCTCGCGGAGTTTCTCCACGGCCACCCGCTCGCGGGCTCGGCGTTCGAGTTTTACGCGACGTACCCTAGACCGGCGTACTACGCTCGGTACGCGGACCAGCTGCCGCGCATCCACCACGACTGCGCGGTGATGCAAGCGCGCCATCCGGCCGCGTGGCTCGACCGTTCGGTCGCGCTCGCCGATGGGCTCACCAACCGCGAAGCCGTGACGGTACTCGAGGAGGAGCTCCACACGATCGCGCCGGACGACTGGGTTGGTCTCACCCGCGCGATGCTCGCCGACCCGAAGAACGAATACCCCGACCTCGACGCCGGTGCGAACAAGCTCGGCGTTTCCGCGCGGACGCTGCGCCGTCATCTCCAGGCGCGAGGGACGACCTATCGGGAGCTGCGCGAGCACGCACGACGCGACGCCGCGAGCAAGATGATCGCGACCGCACGAACGTCGATCGACACGGTCGCGCGCAAGCTAGGGTACGCCGACCTCGCCGCGTTTTCGCACGCGTTCCAACGCTGGACCGGCGAGTCGCCGAGCGACTACCGACGCCGGCACCGCCCGTGATCCACGATCAGGTCCCGCTCGGACTGGTGAGGTTGTCCATCCCGAGCGAGAAGTTGCCGGTCTTCGAGCTCCACAGCCCGCCGGTGTTCGCCTGGAAGTATGCGTAGCTCGGATCGACGTGCGAGATCGCCGGGCTGGTCCCCGCCTTCATCCCGAGGTGCGCGTCGCGACCCGTGAAGTTGCTGCTCGTCGCGAACCACAGGTCGTGGGTGTTCGCCTGGAACGCGATCGTGTAGTCGCCGCCGACCGCCGCGATGCTCGGACTCGATACCGCATCGAGGCCCAGGCCCCAGCGATGCGTCCCCACGTTCCCGGACGTCCACAGCTCCCCCGTGTTCGCCTGGAACGCCGCGACATAGTGATCGCCCGGCAGCGCCGTGATGCTCGGGCTCGTCCCCGCGGTCATCCCGAGCTGCACATCGCCCGCCGTGAATCCCGCGCTCTGCGCGAACCACGCGTCGTGGGTGTTCGCCTGGAATGCGATCACGTAGCCGCCACTCGCGAGGCCCGCGATGCTGGGGCTCGACTTGGCATCCATGCCCAGCTGCCAGTTCCGGATCCCCGTCGTCGGCCCCGCCGTGTACAGCGAGGTCGTGTTCGCCTCGAACGCGACCACATAGCTACCGTCGGCCAGCCCCGTGATGCTCGGGCTCGTCCCGCTCCGCATCCCCAGGTTCCAGTGGCGCGTGCCTGCCGTCCCCGTCGTCCACAGGTCGCCCGTATTCGCCTGGAACGCGATCTCGTAGCCACCGCCCGCGAGCATCGCGACGCTCGGACTCGTGTCGTGCATCATCCCCAACCCCGCCGGGCCATGCGCCGTCGTCCACAGCTCTCCCGTGTTCGCCTGAAACGCACCGAGCTCCGCCGCAGGCGGCTGCGCGAGCGAGTGGCGCCGGATCGGATGATACGGCCGGCTGTCCCCGGTGAAGTAGATCGTGTTGCCGCTGCGCGTGAAGCTCTGGACGTCACGGTGTGCGACTTCACCGCAATCGTACTCCTCGAGAATCTCCGCCTGATTCGCCGAGACGAACCGCGAAAACAACTTGATGTGTCCGTTCGTGCTGATCGCATCTCCCGCGGCGAGGTTGTCGATCGCGATCGTCGACCATCCGTCCGTACCGGCGCGGTCCACGTTGTACTCGTCCGAGGTCGGATCGGTCATGATCTGCCACGACCACGAGACGAAGCCCGAGCAGTCGCTGCGGAACTCGTCCCACGCGGCGTGCGGCCGCTCGCACGTGCCTCCGCATAGGTAGTCCGTGCCGCCGTTGACGCCGCCGCAGTACGGGACCGCGAGGTTCACCCATTGCTGGGCACGCGCCATGATCTCGGGGACCGAGACGTCCTGCGCGACGACCGAGGTCTCGGGTTCATCTGCAGGGCCGGTTGCGCAGCCGGTGAGGGCCACGACAAGAAGGGCTGATATCTGGAGGCGTCGCATGGGCGCCACCCTAAGGCGGAGGCACATCGCGCCAGCGGCCATTTGCGTTGTGAAGAGCGGCCACGCAGAGCGGCATCCCGCCGGCTCGACCGTGACTCGTTCCGGTTTATTCGCTGCCCTACTCGGCGCCCCACGCTTCTCGGACGTCGGCTTCGCGACCTTCGGAATCGTCGCGTGCGAGAGCTTGTCGACGGGGATCGAAGATCGGTCGGGCAGAGTCAGCGCGACGTCGATGGCGACGCCATTCTCGAGCAGCTGCGGCTGGTAGTTGGAGGCGCAGCCGAGCTCGCAGATGCGGAGCTGGTGGTCTTGATCGACTGGGACGTCTGCTCGGTCGAGCTCGCTCTACTCTCACGGCGCAGCTTCACGTGGGCGCGCATCGCAGGGGACGTCGATGTTGCCACGGCAGTCGCCGAGTAGCCCGCAGGGACGCGGGATCGTGAGGCATCGTCTCGGTGGCGAGATCGTTCGCTCGTGTCTCGTGAAGGAACAGAGCGCTTCGTGATCGCGTTGCTGCGGCAAGGTCCGCCGCGAATGCAGCTGCGTCGGCATGGCGCGCGGTCGGATCCTTCTCGACCGCACGCGCACTCGAGAACTCGATCATGCGATGGCCGCACTGGTGCTTCGTGGAGGTGGCGATCGAGGATCTGCGACGGCGGAGCTCCAGGGGGCTAGAACAGCACCGGGATCGAGATCCCGACCGTGTTTGTCTGACGCGTGAGGTTCATCGGCCCGTGCAATGCGAGTCCGTCGAAGCCGCGCGTGTACGAGAGCCCCGGATGGATCGACGCGTTGCCGAGCTGGAAGTGGACACGCGCGCCGAGCGAGACGGTAAGCGTCGCCGGATCTTGATCGACACTCGGGCTACCAGGGTCCGACATCTCGTCGAGCATGGTCGGGTGCGAGAGCCACCGGCGATATTCCAGATCGGCGCCGAGCGAGACGTAGCTACCGAGAAACCCACCCACGTGGCCGCCGAGCGTGGCACGCGTCCGCAACGCGTCGGCTCCGGCGGCGGTCTTGTCCCCTCGCACGCGAACGCTCTGCACCAGCGTTGTCTCGGCTTGCGCGGTGAAGCCGTGGTTCACGTAGGCGAGGTCGGCGCCGGCGATCGCGGTCGCGTAGTCGACCTCGAACATCGCCTCGTCGGCCGGACGTGCCGTGATCGATGCGGCGTTTGTCCGTTCCGCGCGCGGGTCGGGCTCGCTACCGCCGCCGGATCCGACCGGAATCGCCACCGCCGCGAACAGTGCGAATCGGCGGGTGTTCGTGGTGCGTGCGTAGGTCGCGCCCACGATCGGATTGCCGACCGACGTGCCATCCAGTGCGGCCCCCGGCGCGTTGTTGCCGACGAAACCCAACCGGATCATCGGCGCCCAACGGTCTGTGAGCTGATAACTCGCTGACAACGCGGTCGTCTCGGCGATGTCGATGTTGCCCTGGGGATCGCGGAACGCCGCAACGGCGGTCTCCGCCGCGACGGCGTTGCTGGTGGTCATGGGGTGCAACTGCCAGGGCAGCGAGACCTGCTCCGCGTTCTGCACCGGTTCTGCCCACGCGACGCGTACGAGCAGCAATGCAAAGACAATGACTTTCGATTTGATCGACATGATCGGCTCCTTCACGAGGTGGGCAGCATTTCGAGGATTGCGTCGACGACGACGTCTGGACGGTCCAGTTGGATGTAGTGGCTGGCACCAGGGACGACGATCTGGTCACCGTTACGTGCCTCTGCGGCGAGGTCGCCGAGCATCGTTTCCCACAGCACTTCGCGCGCTGGTGAGACCGGATGATCGGTCGCGATCAGCACGCGCACGGGATACGCACCGAACGTTCCGGCAGCGCGGATCTCGTCCGAGCCGAGGGAGAACGCGTGATACTCGGCGATCGTGCTCGCACCTTGGGTCTCGAGGATGGGTTCAGGGATTCCGCAGTTGTCGAGCTCCGCCGCTTCACATGCCGCGAGAAAATCGCGGTGACGGGGATCGACGAGAACGGCTCCGACGACCTCATCAGGATGCGCCTTGGCGAACAGCTCCATGTACGTTCCGCCGAAGGAGTGCCCGACGAGGACGTACGGCGGTGCGTAACCCTCGTGTGCGAGCAAAGCGCGTAGCTCCTCGACGATCTGTCGAGGGTCGCGCGGCGTCGTCGCCGGGCTGCTCGCGCCGTAGCCGGGACGCGAGTAGGCGAAGACCTGCGTGTGTTGTGCGATTTGGCTGGCGACGTTATCCCAGCTCGTCCAGTCGTCACCGAGGCCGGCCTCGAACACCACCGTCGCGACACCGCCGCTACCGGCAGTTGCGATCTCGACATCGTGGCCATCGATGGTTTCGATCCTCGCCGGGACCGTGCTGCCACAGCCAGCGACGAGGACTAGTGCAGCGGTGAGAAGACTCGTGCGGTCGTGATGTGCGGAAGTCATGCCCTCACGAATAGGGCGTTCGACAACGGATGACTTGAACGAAGGGGCTAAGAGACGCGAAGCGAGTCCGCTGCAATGCCGAACATGCGCCGAAACGTGCGACTGAAGTGGGACGAATCGGAGAAGCCGGCTCCGTGCGCAGCACTTGTCAGCGACGAGCCCGCGGAGAATAGCTCCACCGCGCGCATCAGTCGCAGCCACAACAGATACGTGCGAAATGGTAGGCCGGTCTGATCGACGAACAGATGCCGCGCTCGACCTGGGGACAAGCCTACATGTCTCGCCACATCTTCGAGGCTCGCCGGCGTTGCGAGTCGTGCCGCCGCCCACGCGGACATCTTGCGCACGCGCACCTCGGGCCGCTCGTCTCGCTCGGTTCCCGGCGCGAGGTGCGCGAGGAGGATGCGACCGAGCTCGATGAAGGGTGCATCGGTTCGGCGGCGGGCTTGGAGGGCAGTATGAAGCTGCGCGCGGAGCTCGCCGAGCTCCGCGCCCGTGATCGGAGCAACGTCGCCCGTTGCAAAGAGCGCGCGGCGCAACTCGCGACCCGCATGGCCATCCGGATCCACGAACAGGTGGGCAACGGCGTCGCCATGCGCCTCGAACGCGTGCTCGATATCAGGCGCGACCGCCGCTGCCACAACGCGCGCCGCCTGTTTGTCACGCCCTTCGAGCGTGAACGTGCCGTTCAGCGCCAGCGTCACCTGCACGGCATGGTGCGAGTGGAATGTGGTCTTCGGATACGGCGGGTCGCTTGGCTGTTTTCCAAGCACCCACAGGCAAGCCCCCTCCCAGAACACCATGCGCCCATACGCCTTGGTTGCCATCGGACCCTTCGGCCAGGGTAGCGCGTTCGTAGCCCCTACGTTCAAGTGGGGTTCGGAATGAGCGCGTAGCGTGGAACCACAATCCAAGGAGGCTCCGATGACCAAGCAATGCGACCACGTCCCACACGTCCACGCCGCGTCGATCCCGACGAACCTCGCGGCGTTGTATGCCGCACAGAGTGGACCGGCTCCCGCCCCGAGAGGTGCGCGCGAGCCACAGGAAGTGCGTGTCACGCTCGAAGCGCGGGAGACGCAATGGGAGATCGCGCCAGGCAAGAGCGTGACCGCCTGGGGCTACGAGGGGATGGTTCCCGGGCCGATGATCGTGGCGCACGTCGGTGACACGCTCGTCGTCCGGCTGATCAACCACCTGCCCGAGCCGACGGTGATCCACTGGCACGGGTTGCGCTTGCCCGCGGCGATGGACGGCACGGAGTCGGTGCAGCTGCTCGTGCAACCGGGCGACACCTTCGAATATCGGTTCCTCCTGCCCGATGCAGGAACGTTCTGGTACCACTCGCACGCGAACGAGACGGTGCAGATCGAACGCGGTCTCTACGGCGCGCTGATCGTACTTGGTGACGACGAGGCGGCATTCGACGCTGAACGCGTCCTGGTGCTCGACGACCTCAAGCTCGACCGCAAGGGTCGGATCGCGAAGACCGCACTGTTCGACCGTCACACCGGCCGCGAAGGCCAGGCGCTGCTGATCAACGGTCGCATCGCGCCCGTGTTCGAGATCGCAGCGGGGCACATCGAGCGCTGGCGCATCGTCAACGCATGCAGCGCGCGTTACGTACGGCTGTCCTTTTCTGGTCGGCCGTTTCGCGTGATCGGCGGTGACGGCGGTCTGCGCGACACGGCGGCGACCGTGACCGAGGCGCTACTCACACCCGGCGATCGCGTCGAGCTCGCAGTCGGGCCGTTCGACGACGAAGGCGCAGAGATCGCGATCGAGTCACTGCCGTACCGCCGCACGAAGATGAAGTGGCCCCGCCGCACCCGGTGGGGAACGCTCCGCGTAGGCGCTCGCGCATCGTCACGCGCGTTCATCCCGGCGGAACTGGCGACGATCACGCCGCTCGTCTCGGAAGGACCGGTCTCGCCGAACCGGATCGTTCGTCTCGGTGCGCGGATGACGTTCCACGGCCACGACTGGCTGATCAACGACGAGACGCATCACCACGACGCGCCCGTGAAGGTCGGTGAGCTGCAGGTCTGGGACATCGTCAACGAGACGGCCATGGACCACCCGTTCCACCTGCACGGTTTCTTCTTTCAGGTCGTCGCGGTCGATGGCGTGCGGATGCCGCCGACATCGTGGGAAGACACCGTCAACGTCGCGGGCAAGCAGACGGTGACGATCGCATTCCGCGCCGACGACCGGCCCGGCAGGTGGATGTACCACTGCCACATCCTCGAGCATCACGCTGCCGGCATGATGGGACACTTCGAGGTCGTGCGATGAACGACGTCGTCATCATCGGCGGTGGGCCCTCCGGCCTCTCGGCGGCACTCGCTCTCGGTCGCGCTCGCAAGCGCGTGCTGTTGTGTGACGCCGGCCTGCGGCGCAACGCGGCCGCCGTTCACGTCCACAACTTCGTCACACGCGACGGCACGCCTCCCGAGGACTTCCGCCAGATCGCACGTGCTCAGCTCGCCACGTACGCGAACGTCGAGATCCGCGACAGCGGCGTCGCCGCGATCACGGGCGAGCGCAACGCGTTCACGGTCCGGCTCGGCAGCGGCGAGGAGCTTCGTGCGCGCCGCGTCTTGCTCGCTACGGGCATGGTCGACGAGATGCTGCCGATCGAGGGTTTCCGAGAGCTGTGGGGCCACTCGATCTTCCAGTGCCCCTACTGCCACGGCTGGGAGATCCAAGACCAGCGCTGGGGCTTCCTCGTGCAGGCGGACCATGCAGCGCACGCGGCGCCGTTCGCACTGATGGCCCGCGGCTTCACTACGCGCGGGCTCACCGTCTTCGGCGAGCTGCCGGAGGACGTGCGCGCCCAGTTGCGCGCCGCGGACATCTCGATCGCCGCAGCGCCGGTGCGCCGCCTCCTCGCGCGAGACGGTCAGCTCACCGCGATCGAGCTTGCCGACGGGACGGTGGTCGCGTGCGAGGCGCTGTTCGTGCACCCGCCGCAGCACCAGGTCGCGCTCGTCGACTCACTTGGCCTCGCGGTCGAGGACAGCTACCTCAGGATCGATCCGATGACGCGCGAGACCTCGCGGCCGGGTATCTACGCGGGCGGCGATCTCGCTACCCGCATGCAGAGCGCCATTATCGCCGCGGCCGCCGGAATGCAGGCCGCTGCAATGATCAACATCGAGCTGTCGGCGGACCTCGCAGCGGCGCCGGAGAAGAGGGCGCTCTAGTGTGGTGCAGTAGTTCATGGCGCGGATGATCATCTCGCGCTTCCATGCAGCCATGCGGCTGCCGTTGGAGTTGTTAGCGTCGTAGAAGTAGATGCCGAGCCAGCATAGCCGAGGTTCCTTCGAACCACGCCCGCCGCGTCCGCGCGATGATGCGCGCGATGGACATCGATTCCGAGACCGCCTCCTCGCTCGGCTTCGCCAAGACCAAGTACCTCGCGATCGAGCACGAGCGGCGGTGGCAGTGCGACGCCGTGCCCCGAGAGCTCGTCGAGAGCACCGAGGGATCACGGATCTGTACGTCACCGGCACTCAGCTCCGCCTCCGCGAAGCCCGCCCGGTCGATGGCCGCCCTCCGGCTGGAACACGCTGACGCCCGAGCGTCTGCTCGCGATCGCCGACCGGTTTCATGCGAGCTTCATCGTCCTCGACAAGGCCCAGAACACCTCGCGGCTGCGCGCGCCGATCGCGTACGAAGATGGATTCGACGTGGTCTACGCGGTCGCCTACTTGGCTCCATGACCGACAGCCAGTGATCGAACAAGCAGCTCACCACCGACGCGGCGTGAACGACACCGGCGCCATGCTCGGGGTTCAGTAGCTTGATCGCGACGGTCGCATCATGGGTCTCGGCCTCGAGACGACGCTCGTCCCACCGTCGCCAAGCGGCTGGAGCAGGGAGTACATGCGCCCGACGACGTCACCCGGCTGCGGCCGATACGTCGGGATGTCTGTCGCCATGAGGCGCTCGGCACTTCAGCACGATGCGTGCCACGCCTCGCCGGCGGTGAGTGCACGCCACGAGGCTCGGCACCGAGGCGAAAATGTGGAACGGGACATTTTTGCGGACGTTGCCTGCGCTCCCCTCGACGTGGGTGGCCCTCGGGTTGGACCTCCGCGTGCATTGCCAGCGAAGTGGATGACGCCAGCGCTACACGATGCCGAGCTGCCCGATCTCGTTGCCGGTCTCGTCAACGACATGCGCATGCTCGTCCAGCTCGAGGTCGCGTCGGTCCGATCCGACGTCGGAGACCGGCTCGTCGATCTCGGTGCTGCGATCAAGTCGTGGTTGATCGCGTTGTGCGTCGCGATCGTGACCGCGGTGCTGCTCGGCCTCGCGATCGCGGCGACCCTCACCGAGCTCGTCGGCGTGCCGTCGTATGTGGCGCTGTGGATCGTCACGGCGATCGCTGTGGGCTCGGTGATCAGACTCGTTTACTGGGCACGTGTGACTGGGCGCAAGGCCGCCGCCATGACTGCCACCACCTCGTGAAAGGATCCCCATGCAACTCGCGAAAGAGCTCGAAGCGGACGTCAAGACGATGGGAGCTCGACTCGAAGAGGTCGGCGACCAGCACAGCAAGTACCCGTTCATCGCAGTGGGGATCGGGGTCGTCGTCGGCTTTCTCCTCGCACGCGCGCTGAGGCGGTGACCGCATGCCGAACCGGCAGACCAGCGAGGAGCTCGACGAGCTCCGCGACAACATCACGGCCAAGCTCGGCGAGCTTCACCGGCGTGCGACGCACGCCAGGCTGGCGCTGTCGCCGTCGAGCTACTGGCGGCAGCCCTGGTTCCGGCTCGGCCTCGGAGTCGTCATCGGATTTGCGATCGGCGCGTTGACTGCGCGGACCGCGGTGCATTCTGAATGAACCGCTCGAACACCCGGTTCGCTCGCTGCGGATCGAGATCGCTCCGAAGACGATCTTCCTCGTAGTCGCGGTGATCGCGGGCCTCTGGATCATCGGTCAGCTCGTGACCGTGCTGATGGTGATGGTGATCGCTTCGATCCTCGTCGGCACGCTCGATCCGATCGTGGCCTGGCTCGAACGCCATCGCATTGGCCGTGGGCGCGCGCTCGTCCTGGTGTTCGTGGTCGCGACGCTGATCTTGACGGCGGGCGTGCTGCTGATGGTGCCGCCCTTGCTCGCCCTGGTGCTCGATCTGGTCGAGCATGCGCCGCAGTTACGAATCCAGGCAGTCCACGCACTCGCCGGCCACGGCTGGGCGAAGCCGCTCGTGATGGCGATCAAGAACCTGCCTCTCGATGACATCAGCCTGAACGCCGGGGGTGCGCTGATCGGCTACTCGACGAAGCTGTTCGAGATCGTCGGCTACGGCATCTCGACGCTGTTTCTCGCGATCTACTTGCTCGCCGCGCCCGCTCGTTCGAAGGGCCTGCTCTACGCGTTGGTACCGCGGCACTACCACCTCAAGCTCGCGAAGATCCTTCTCGAGCTCGAGGCCATCGTGGGTGGCTACATGCGCGGACAGTTGATCACCTCCCTCTCGATCGGGGCGTTCGTGTTCGCTGTGCTGAAATTGCTCGGCGCCGACAACGCGATCGCGCTCGCCTTGTTCGCGGCTGTGACCGATATCATCCCGTTCGTGGGTGGCTACATCGCGAGCGCGCCCGTCGTGATCGCCGTCAGTCCGCAAGGCGCGACCACCACGATCATCGTGCTCGGCCTCATGATCATCTACCAGGAGTTCGAGAGCCGTATCCTCGTGCCACGCGTCTACGGCCGCGTGCTGCGGCTCGGGCCTGCCGTCGTGCTCGTCTCCTTGCTCGCCGGCGGCGCGCTCGCGGGCCTGCTGGGCGCGCTGCTGGCCTTACCGATCGCGGCGGGCCTCCAGATGCTCATGAGAGAGCTGCGCGTCGACCTGCCCGGCGAGACCTCGCCGCACGATCTCGCGAAGGTCCAGGACGAGCGCGCGACCGAGGTGTACCAGCACCTGACAGAGGGCGTCTCCGCCGCAGCTGCAGGCGTCATCGCCGACGACTTCGCGAACGTCGTGAAGCTCGCCGAGTAGCGGCCCGGTTGTTGCTGTACACGCTGCATGCACTTCACCTCGTCGGTCTTGCGCAGGTCAGCCCTTGCCACCTTGACCCTGTCGTCGCTCGCGATCGGATGCGGCGACTCGCAAGCCGCCACGCCAGATTCGAGCACCCAACCCCACGCCGATGCAGCCAACAACCCGCCGAACCCAGGCGGAGCAGGCCCCGCACCTGTCGCTCTCGGCACGACGAGCGATCCGGCAGCACCGGGGAGTTACGTGCTGCTCGCGAAGACCGGAATTACGAACGTGACCGGATCCCTGATCACCGGTGGGCAAGTGGGCCTGAGCCCCGCAGCGGCAAGCTTCATCACGGGCTTCGCGCTGATCGCGGATGCTGGCAACACGTATTCGACCTCCGTGTCCGTCGCGGCGCCGGGAAAGGTCTTCGCGAGTGACTACGCGGTGCCGACACCGTCGAACCTGACAACCAGCGTGCTCGCGATGCAGGCCGCGTATAGCGATGCGGCGAGCCGAACGAACCCCGACTACTTGAATCTGGAGAGCGGCAATTTGGGCGGGCTGACGCTCGCGCCGGGTCTCTATCGCTGGGGCACGGGCGTCACGATTCCGACGAACGTCACGATCTCGGGCGGCGCGAACGACGTGTGGATCTTCCAGATCTCCAATGATCTCGATCTCTCGACGGGCACCACGGTGCTGCTCGCGGGCGGTGCGAGCGCGAAGAACGTGTTCTGGCAGGTCGCCGGCGCGACCACGATCCACGCGAACGCTCACTTCGAGGGCATCATCCTCGATCAGACTTCGATCACAGTGCAGACCAATGCGTCGATGAACGGGCGTGCGCTCGCACAGTCGCTGGTCGCGATCGATAACAACGCGATCACCGCCCCGTAACGATGATCCGTGCCAAGGTGGGAGGCGATGCCGAACACTCCGGCCGGCCAGCAACTGCGTCAGATGATCGCTCGGTTGCAGGACATGGCGCACGGAGTGCCACCACCCGGTTCGCTGACGCAGCTCGCGTGCGACCTCGCAGTGCTCGCAACCAGCTACGAGGACGAGCGCAGTCGAGCTCTCGCGCTGGCGAACCAACGCCTGGCGGATCTCGAGGAGCTCCACGTCGCGAACCGGCTCGTGACCGTCGGCACGCTCACTGCCGGCATCGCCCACGAGCTCGGCACGCCGCTCGGCGTAGTCCTGGCACGCGCGCAGATGATCGTGGCCGACGAGGTCGAGCTCGGCGAGGCTCGCCAGGACGCCGAAGAGATCATCAAGCAGGTGAAGCGGATGACCCAGATGTGTCGCGAGGTCCTCGACTTCGCGCGGCCGAAGCCGCCGACGCGCGATCCGGTCGACGTGGTTCAAATCCTTCGCCAGATGATCACGCTGCTCACGCCGGAGGCGCGCAAGCGAACGGCCAAGCTCGTGATCTCACCCGATCCTGCACCGTCCCGCGTGCTCGCCGATCCATCGAAGCTCATGCAGGTGTTCACGAACCTCACGATCAACGCGACGCAGGCGATGCCGAACGGCGGCGCGGTCACGATTTCCGTCGAGCGCGCCCACGTGAAGCCGCCGATCGAGGGCCCGGCCGAGGGAGAGTACATCTGCATTCACGTCCGCGACACGGGGACCGGGATCCGCGGCGCGGATCTCGACCATATCTTCGAGACGTTCTTCACGACCAAGAAGGCCGGTGAAGGCACCGGGCTGGGACTCGCGATCTCGTACCGGATCGCACGCGAGCACCAGGGCTGGATCGGCGTGGTCACCGAAGAGGATCACGGGAGCACGTTCACCGTCTACCTGCCGCCCCACGCACCGTGACTGCCTAGTCAGGAGTCTCGGACTCGGGCGCCGTACCCCAGCGCTCGAGCTTGCGGTACAGCGTTCGCCGATCGAGACCGAGCATCTCGGCGGCCACGGTCTTGTTGCCACCCAGCTGGTCGAGCACGCGCAGGATGTAGCGGCGCTCGACCTCGTCCATCGTCAACACCTCGGCCGGCCCGAGGCCAGGGATGCTCAGATCGGCCGACTTGTAGTTGCGGATCTTCTCGGGCAGATCCTCGACGGTCAGCTCGTCGAACCGCGCGAACGCGACCGCGCGCTCCATGCAGTTCTGGAGCTCGCGTACATTGCCCGGCCACGTGTAGCGCGTGAGCTTCTCGGCGACCGCCGCCGAGATGCTAGTCACGTGCTTGCTTTGTTGCTGCGAGAACTGTGCGACGAAGTGCTGCGCGAGAAACAGGACGTCGCTGCCGCGCGCTCGGAGAGACGGCAGGTCGATCCGCAGCACGTTGACCCGATAGAACAGATCCTCACGAAAGCGCTTACCAGCGACCTCGTCCTCGAGATCGCGGTTGGAAGCGGTGATGATGCGTGCGTCGTACGGGATCTCCGTGTCGCCGCCGACCGGCCGGACGGTGCGCTCCTGAAGCACGCGCAAGAGCTTCGGTTGCATCGCCAGCGGCAGCTCGCCGATCTCGTCGAGAAACAGCGTGCCTCCGTTCGCCTTGAGGAACAGGCCCTGGCGCGGTGCGCGCGCATCGGTGAACGCGCCCTTGACGTGACCGAAGAGCTCGCTCTCGAGCAAGGCCTCGGGGATCGCGGCACAGTTGATCGCGACGAACGGCGCCGCGGAACGCCGGCTGCGCTGGTGAACGGCACGCGCGACGAGCTCCTTACCGGTGCCGCTCTCGCCGCTGATGAGCAGCGGGGCCTCGGTATCGGCGACGCGCTCCAAGAGCTCCCTCACCTTCTGCATCGCCGGGCTCGATCCGATCATGTGATCGTGACCGCGGACCTCCGAGACCTCCTGGCGCAGCCGCTTGACCTCGTCACGCAGCCGACGGTGTTGCACCGCACGCGCGAGCGTTAGCCGCAGGATCTCGACATCGAAGGGCTTGGTGATGAAGTCGTACGCGCCGACACGAATCGCGCCGACCGCGGAATCCATGCTGCCGAAGGCGGTGATGATCACCACCGGCACATCGGGTCGATTCGCGACCACCCGCTCGCAGAACGCGAAGCCGTTCATGCCCTCCATGTGGAGGTCCGTGACGACGACATCGAAGTCCTGCTCCTCCAGAACCACGAGCGCCTCGGCAGCCGAGGTCCTCCACGTCACCTGGAAACCGCGGCGGGTCATCGCCTTCGTCAGCGTCTCCGCCATGCTCTGGTCGTCGTCGACGATGAGCACATGTCCATTCATGCGTTCACCATCGGTGTTCCGTAGCAAATTGTCACGCGGGACATTTTTGACTTCGATCTCCAGCTCGATCTCGGTGCCAGGAGGCATTCCAGGCTCTCATGCATTTTCAGGACTCGATGCGCAGCTCGCACGCGCGACCACCGACCTGGGCGACGCTTTGCAGTGCACGGCTGCATTCGAGCTAGGGTCCACATCGTTCGAGCTCTGACCCCATGACGCCCGACGCAGGTCAGCGCCGAGCGGCGTGGGCTGCGACCGTGACCGCGCTCGTCGTGGTGGCTGCCTTTGTTGCCGGCAAGGCGGCACGCGACGCGATCTTGCTATCCCAGTTCGGGATCCGCAGCCTGCCGATCTTCATCACGATCGCCGCGCTCGTGTCGCTGCCGATCGTGCTCGTCGCCGGTAAGTTGATGACGCGGTTCGGCCCCGCGCACTTGATGCCGCTGTTGAACCTCGCCTCCGCGGCGTGCGCGCTCGCGGAGTGGCTGTTGCTCGGCCCGTTCCCGCGGATGACCGCGATCGCCGTCTACTTCCACCTCGGCATCTCGGGCGCGCTGCTGGTCTCCGGGTTCTGGTCGATCGTCAACGAGCGGTTCGACGTCCAGACCGCGAAGCGCCACATCGGCCGCATCGGCATGGGCGCGACGCTCGGCGGAATCCTGGGAGGCTTGATCGCGCAGGCCACGGCCGTCTATCTGTCGCCGGATTCGATCCTCCTCGTGCTCGCGGGCATGCAGCTGGTCTGTGCAGCGACGCTGTACGCGTTGCGAGACCCGACGATGACACCGCTGCCGATCGCAGCTCCGAGCACCGGGCCCTGGGCGGCGCTCGGCATCGTGACGCGGTCGCGGTTGCTGCGCAATGTCGGCGTGGTGATCGTGCTCGGCTCGATCGCGGCGTGCGTCCTCGACTACGTGTTCAAGGCCGACCTCGTGGCTGGCTCGTCGAAGGCCGGGTTGCTCCGCTCGCTCGCGATCTACTACACCGTGACGAGCGTCTTGACGGCCGTCGTCCAACTCGTGCTGTGCGGGCCGCTGGTCGCGCGGCTCGGCGTGCCTCGGAGTGTCGCGACCTTGCCGGTTGCCGTGACCGCGTTCGGGCTGGTCGCGCTGGCGATTCCGACCGCGCTCACCGCAGTGGTCGCGCGGGGAGCCGAAGCCATCACGCGGAGCTCGATCTACCGCGCCGGCTACGAGCTGCTCTACGCGCCCCTGCCCGAGGCAGAAAAGCGACCGACCAAGCTCGTGCTCGATGTCGGAGCCGAGCGAATCGGAGATCTGATCGGTGCCCAGATCGTCGCGCTTCTCGTGTTCGTGATCGCGGCGCCCCGGCTCGGATTGTTGATCGCGACTGTCGCGGCCGCCAGCCTCGCGGTCGTCGTCGCGGTGCGGTTGCCGCGCAATTACACCCAGGCGCTCGAGGAGAGCCTCGTCGCGCAAGGCGGCACACCCATCGTCCACCCGACCTGGCCTGCGGGGCCGATCCTCGGTCAGGCCGGCGAGCTATCGCCGCTCTCGTTGCGGATCCTCGAGCGCGCGCACGCGCCAACGACGGCGCAACGCGATCAACTGACCGCGACGATCGTCGAGCTCCGGACGAACGACCCGGTGCGTATCCGGCGTGCGCTCGCGTCCGAGCTCGAGCCCCAGCTCGCCGCCTTGATCATCGGGCTCGCCGGCCGCAACGACGTCGGCCGCGAAGCGCTCGCGGCGCTGCGCACCATCGCGCCGCGCTGCACCGGCGCGATCGTCGATGCTCTCCTCGATCCGACCCGCGAGGTCGTGATCCGACGGCGTCTTCCGGAGGTCCTGTTCGCCGGCGAGCGAACCCTCGCGACGTGGGGACTGTGGCGTGGTCTTGTCGACCCGAGCTTCGAGGTCCGCTACCGCTGCGGGGTCGTGCTGGCTCGGATCGGCGCAGCTGGACACTTGCCGGCTGTCACCTCCGAGATCGTGTTCGAGACCATTCGGCACGAGCTGGTGATCGACGCCGTCACCTGGCGACAACAACACGTGGTCGAGGATGCCATGGCGATGTCCGCGGACGAGGCACGTACCCCGCGGACGGGCAGCTCCCTCGAGCATGTCTTCACCGTGCTCGGGCTCGTGCTCCCACCGGAACCGTTGCGGATTGCCCTTCACGCGGTCGAGACCGACGATCCCGCGCTCCGCGAGACCGCGCTCGAATACCTCGAGAGCATCTTGCCCGCGGACGTTCGCGCCCAGCTCTGGCCGCTCCTCGCGAACGAGACTGCGACGGATGAAGCGAGTCCAGCACCGGTCCGCACGCGCGCGCCGCGATCGACCAGTGAGCTGCTCGCGGCGTTGCAGATCCACCCGACGCGCGCGGCGCTCGAGTAGGCCGCACGATTGCCGCGTGGCGTTCTCGACGCGGTCGGATCGACCGGCAAGCACCGGAGCGCTGGCGAGAGCAGTCGCCTGGATCGGCTGACTACACAGGTGATAGGGTCCGCCCCGTGACCCATCTACGGATTTCGATCGCGGGCCTGCTGTTCGCCGCCGGGTGCGGCGGCTCGACTCCCCAGCCTACGCCGGTGTCGCCGACGCCCATCGCCGAGACGCCGGTGACACCTGCACCGGCACCCGCACCCGCGCCGGCACCTCCGCCGGCGCCGCACGCGAATCCATTGCTCGTCGCGAGCACGCTGTACGAGCACGCCGTGCCGTTCGATCAGATCCGCGAGACCGACTACATGCCGGCGTTCGTCGAAGCGATGCGCGTGCACGATGGCGAGCTCCGCGCGATCGCGGACCAGGCCGATCCGGCGACGTTCGACAACACGATCGTCGCGATGGAGCGTGCGGGCGTGATGCTCCGTCGCGTCAACTACGTGTTCGGCAACATGGCGCAGGCGATGACCGACCCGGTGATGGACAAGATCCAGGCCGACACCGCGCCCCTGTTAGCGAAGCACAACGACGACATGCACCTCGACCCGAAGCTGTTCGCCCGGGTCCACGCGCTGTATCAGACCCGCACGAAGCTGAAGCTCGACGCCGTCGACAAGCGCCTGCTCGAGCGTTACCACCTCGACTTCGTGCGAGCGGGCGCCCAGCTCAAGGCCGCCGATCAGACGGCGCTGCGCGCGCTCAACGAAGAGATCTCGAAGCTCGAGACGTCGTACGAGCAGAATCAGCTGAAGGAGATGAATGCCGGCGCCGTCACCGTCGATGACGTCAAGGACCTCGCCGGGATGTCGGACGCCGATATCGCGACGGCCGCTGCGGCGGCGAAGGCGCACGGGATGGCCGGGAAGTGGCTGATCCCGCTGGTCAACACGACCGGGCAGCCCGCGCTCTCGTCGCTGGCGAACCGCGCACTGCGCGAGAAGATCTATCGCGCGTCGATCGCACGCGGCCATCACGGGGGAGCGTTCGACGAGACGAAGTTGATCCCGCGCCTCGCACAGCTGCGCGCGCAAAAAGCCAAGCTCCTCGGGTTCAAGACCTGGGCGGACTTCGTGCTCGACGATCAGATGGCGAAGACGCCCCAGGCGGCGCTGAAGCTACTCAATCAGATGGCCGGACCGACGGTCGCGCACGCGAAGGCGGAAGCCGGGGAGCTCCAGAAGGTGATCGACCGCGAGAAGGGCGGCTTCAAGCTCGAGCCGTGGGACTGGGCGTACTACTCCGAGAAGGTCCGGACCGCGAAATACGCGCTGGACGACTCGCAGATCCGGCCCTACTTCGAGCTCGATCACGTCCTGCAAGACGGTGTGTTCTTCGCCGCACATCAGATGTACGGCGTGACGTTCAAGCCACGCACGGACTTGCCCGTCTATCTGCCGGACGTCCGCGTGTTCGAGATGTTCGACGCCGACGGCAGCAGCATCGGCCTCGTCTACACCGACATGTTCGCGCGCGAGAGCAAGCACGGCGGCGCGTGGATGAACAGCTACAACGATCAGACGTTCCTGCTCGACGAAAAGCCGGTCGTCGCGATCCACCTCAACATTCCGAAGCCGCCGGCGGGCAAGCCGGCGCTGTTGACGTTCGACGAGGTGACCACCGCGTTTCACGAGTTCGGTCACGCGCTGCACGGCCTGTTCTCGAAGGTGAAGTATCCGTACATGTCGGGCACGAACACGCCGCGCGACTTCGTCGAGTTTCCGTCGCAGTTCAACGAGAACTGGGCGCTCGAGCCGACGGTGTTCGCGAACTACGCGAAGCACTTCGAGACCGGTAAGCCGATGCCGGCCGAGCTCGTCGAGAAGATCAAGAGGGCGCGCACGTTCGGTCAAGGCTTCGCCACGCTCGAGACGCTCGAGGCCCAGCTCCTCGATCTCGAGTGGCACGCGCTGCCGGCGAGCGCGCCGCTTCAAGACACCGAGGCGTTCGAGAAGAAGGCGTTAGCCAAGGACGGCGTGGCGTTCGCGCCCGTACCGCCGCGCTATCACACGACGTACTTTTCGCACATCTGGGGCGGCGGCTACGACGCCGGCTACTACGCGTACGCATGGACCGCGGTGCTCGCGGCCGATAGTGCCGCGTGGTTCGCGGAGCACGGTGGAATGACCGCCGCGAACGGTGCGAAGTTTCGCGACGGCGTGCTGTCCAAGGGAGCGACCAAGGACGCCCACCAGCTCTATCTCGACTTCCGCGGCCGCGAGCCGAACGCGAAGGCTCTGCTCGTCCAGCGCGGCCTGCAGTAGCTATTTCGGCCGGCGCGGCGCGAGAAGGCGGCGCTTGCCGTCGGCCGCGAGTGTGACGTCGGGACGATCGAGCTCGTCGCGATCCCAGAGCTTGCAGGTGACCTGCTTGTGCTGCTGGTCGAGCGCCTCGCAGTAGTTCGTGAACTCGCAGCGCCGGATCTCGGCGCCGTGGCCGGTGCGGATCTTGTCGAACCAGTCGGGGTCGGCGAGCGTCTGGCGCGCGGACGCGATGAAGTCGGCCTCGCCGCGCTCGAGGATCTGCTCGGCTTGCCCGAACTCGCAGATGCCGCCGGCGGTGACGATCGGCGTTGCGAACCCGGCCTCGCGGACGGCGGAGCGAATCGTCGCGGAGAGCGGCACGTTGCGCGCGAACGGGCCGCGCGCGTCGGAGTAGATCGTCGGCATG
>JBDUAS010000359.1:0-6377 GCA_040004535.1 Deltaproteobacteria bacterium | reverse complement strand
CGGCCACGGTCGGCGCACGCGTCACGATCGATGGCAACGTCGACGTGTTCGGAGGCGAGATCGAGCTCGATGCGCTGACCGCCGTCACGGTCGAGGCGGTCGGTCCCGAGGCTGCGCCGGCGCCGATCACCCCCGTCGCTTACAGCGAGGTCAAGACCAGTGGCACGCGCCAGGCCAAGCTCGAGGGCGTGATCATCACGCTGCCCGCGGCGACGGTCACCGCGATCGACACGGCGGTCGGCGAGGCCACGCTGACCGCAGCAGATTCGACGACGCTGATCATGGACGACACGCTGTACGCCGCGAATGCGACGGTCGGCCAGAACTACCTCAGCGTCACCGGCGTGCTGACGACCAAGCCGGTCACCGCCGGTTCGGCATCGAAGATCCAGCCGCGCGCCGCGACCGACCTCGTGCCGGGTGCGCCCGGGCTCGCGACGTTCGGACCCGCGCTCAGCTACGCGAAGGTCGGCACGACGAATAACGCGCCGACGTATCCGCAGCCGCTCACGGTCACGCTGACCGGCCCTGCGATGGGCGACACGACCGTGATGATCGTGTCGGGAACGGCGGCGGCGCTCACGGTCGCGAACGTGATCGTGCCGGACGGTCAGACCTCGATCGCGGTGCCCGTCACCGCACTCGCGCAGAACGCCGATGTCACGCTGACCGCGATGCTCGGCACGAACATGCAGACCGCGCACGTCCGCGTGCTCGGTGCGAGCGAAGTCCCGACGATGGTGACGCTGTCGCCGAACGACGCGACGGTGAACGTCGGCGGCACCGTGCTGTTCACGGTCTCGCTCGACGTGCCGGCGGTGTCGTCGGTCCAGATCGGGCTCTCGGTCACGAACGCGGCGGGCACGCTGCCCACGACGGTCACGATCGATCCGCCGAACGTGTCGGCGACGTTCACGTACACCGATACCGCGCTGAGCGGCACGGCGATGGTGACCGCGACGTTCGGTGCGAGCACGAGCAGCGCGAACGTCACGGTGTCCACGGGCGCGACCCACCTCGTGATCAACGAGATCGATTACGACAACGTCGGTACCGATACCGCGGAGTACGTCGAGATCTACAACCCCTCGGGCGCGGCGATCTCGCTCGCGAACAAGACGTTGTATCTGGTGAATGGCGCGAACAGCCAGGTCTACGTCACGGTCGACTTGTCGCCGGCGGTGTCCTTGGCGTCGCACCAGTACCTCGTGCTCGCGAACGCGAACGTGACGGTCCCGATGACCGCGTTGAAGATCGACACGGGCTGGCACAACGCGACCGGCGACATCCAGAACGGCTCTCCGGATGGTGTCGCGCTGGTAGATCTGAGCACGAACACGCTGATCGACGCCTTGAGCTACGAGGGCGCGATCACCGCGGCGATGCTGCCGGGGTTCGCGACCCCACCGTCGCTCGTGGAAGGCACGGTGCTGGCGAGCACGGTGGCCGATTCCAATACAGCGGAGGGTTCTCTGTGCCGCCATCCCGACGGCCAGGACACCGACGACGCAGCTGCCGATTGGGGCTTCTGCGCCACTTTGTCGCCGGGGACGGCTAACCCCTGATCTGCTATAAGTCGTGCTTCAAAACTTGGAGCACACGATGACCTTCTCGCTCGACAAGCAGGGTATCTCGGTCGCTGAAATTCACCGCAATGCGACCCCGGCGTTTCTCTACGAAGCGGCGCTGAGGTTCGAGAAGGGCTCGGCGATCTCGTCGACGGGCGCGCTCGTCGCGTACTCGGGAAAGAAGACCGGCCGCAGCCCGACCGACAAGCGCGTGGTCGACGAGCCCGAGGTTCGCGACGACATCTGGTGGGGCTCGGTCAACATCAAGCTCGACGCGCAGAGCTTCCTCATCAACCGCGAGCGCGCGATCGATTACCTCAACACCCGCGAGCGGTTGTACGTCGTCGACGGTCTCGCCGGTTGGGACCCGAAGTATCAGCTCAAGATTCGCGTCGTGACGTCGCGCGCGTACCACGCGCTGTTCATGCACAACATGCTGATCCGGCCGACCGAGGAGCAGCTCGAGTCGTTCGGCGAGCCCGACTACGTGATCTTCAACGGCGGCGGGTTCCCCGCGAACCGCCACACGAGCGGCATGACGTCGACGACGTCGATCGATCTGTCGTTCCAGCGCCGCGAATTCGTCATCCTCGGCTCCGACTACGCCGGCGAGATGAAGAAGGGCGTGTTCACGATCATGAACTACCTGATGCCGAAGCAAGGCGTGCTGTCGATGCACTGCTCGGCGACCCAGGGCCGCGAGGCGAACGACACGTCGATCCTGTTCGGCCTGTCGGGCACCGGCAAGACGACGCTGTCGGCCGATCCGAAGCGGTTCTTGATCGGCGACGACGAGCACTGCTGGAGCGACGAGGGCATCTTCAACATCGAAGGTGGTTGCTACGCGAAGGTGATCAAGCTCTCGAAGGAGCATGAGCCCGATATCTGGAATTCGCTCCAGTTCGGCGCCGTCCTCGAGAACGTCCGCATGGACCAGTACAACCGGGTCGACTACGACGACACCTCGATCACCGAGAACACCCGCGGTTGCTACGAGCTCGACACGATCCCGAACGTGAAGCTGCCCGCCGTCGGCGGCCACCCGAAGAACGTGATCTTCCTGACCGCCGATGCGTTCGGCGTGTTGCCGCCCGTGTCGAAGCTGACGCCGGGCCAGGCGATGTACCACTACATCTCGGGCTACACCGCGAAGGTCGCCGGCACCGAGGTCGGCGTGAAGGATCCCGAGCCCACGTTCAGCGCGTGCTTCGGTGGCCCGTTCCTCGTGTGGCACCCGACCAAGTACGCCGAGCTGCTCGCCGCCAAGCTCAAGAAGCACGGCGCGCAGACCTGGCTCGTCAACACCGGCTGGTCCGGCGGCGGTTACGGCGTCGGCTCGCGGATCAAGCTCAAGTACACGCGCGCGATCATCGACGCGATCCACTCGGGCGCGCTCGACAAGGTCGCGACCACCGAGGATCCGATCTTCGGGCTCGCCGTGCCGACGAGCTGCCCGGAAGTGGCGAGCGAGCTCCTGATGCCGCGCAACACGTGGTCCGACAAGGCGCTGTACGACGAGAAGGCGAAGAAGCTCGCGAAGCTGTTCGCCGAGAACTTCAAGAAGTACGAAGCGCAGGCGTCGGCAGAAGTCCGCGCCGGCGGCCCCAAGACGGTGTAGCGCCGCGGGCAGCTCGCGGATCCGACGCCAAGCGTCGGGCCGTATGCGAATCGTACGCTGATCGAGCTCTGGATCTCGATCTGGCGCTAGATCTGGCGATTCGGCAACGCGTCTAACGCAGGCCAGCGTCGGACGCGAGCAGCGCGAGCTCGGTCCGATTGTCGAGCCCGAACAGCGCGAGCAGCGCCGAGACGTGCGCCTTGATCGCGCGCTCGCCGACGCCCATCTCGCGCGCGATCGTGCGGTTGTCGCGACCGACCGCGAGCAGGCGCATGACGCTGCGCTGACGTGGCGTGATGCGCTGCCAGAGCTTGAACTGACGCGCGAGCTCGGCCCCTGCGCGGCGCTTCTGATCGAGACGCTTGAGAGCGTTGGCGTCGAGCGCGCGGGTCTCGATCCCGGTCTCGTCGAGCGCGCCGATCGCGGCGGCCTGACGGAGCGCGCTGCCGATCGGGACGATCCGTGCGGCCGCGAGTCCGCGCGCCGCGGCGAACAGCGTCGCGACATCTTGGTCCGCATGATCGAGGTCGAGCAGGATCGCGAACAACGACGAGTTGCGTGCGCTGGCGCTCAGCTGTGCGAGCGTGCCGCACTGGATCACCCTCCAGTCCTTGCGCGCTACCAGGTCTGCGAGGCCACGCCGGCACGCTGCGTGGCTCGACATGACACTGACCACTTTCTTCTCGGCCACACCGAGGCGAAGTGCAGAGTGCGGGCCAGCTGGCCCCGAGTTAGACGGTAGACGTCGTGCGCCGGCGGCGGACCCGCATCGCGATCCAGAAGCCGATGATGCCGGCGAGGAGAGCTTCACCGACGATGCACAGCACGCCCGCGACCTGCGAGCCCCGGATCGACCGCTCGGTGAGGTAGATCGGTAGCGTGTCGTCGCCGTGCCGCATGTCGTACGGCCACACTTCGTCGGCGAGCGGCGAGTCGATCGCGACCAGCGTGCCGACCAGGAAGCGCGTGCCTTCGCGGCCCGTCTTCGCGACGACCGGAAGGACCTGCGTCCCCATGTGACAGCCGTAGCCGGCGGTCTCGTTCGAGAACGTGCCGAGGAACTCGAGCGAGTCGCACTCGACCTGGACGAACTCTTTCGTGCTCGGCGAAGCGAGCATCTGGAGATCCGCGGCATCCATGGGGACCGCGCCGCGCAGCGACGGCGCGTACGTGACGATGCCGCCGACGAGCGCCATCGCGACGATCGCGGCGAAGAACCCTTTACCGCGCGTCAGCTGCCACCACGGTGCACTCGCCGCCGTGGCGCCGCGCTCCGCGCTGTGCGCGCTCGCGAGCGCTTCGACCTGCGAGAGTACCGCGCTCACCGAAGGATCGATGTGGTCGGTGTGGTCCTCGCGGTACGGACCATCGATGGCGGGAGCCGCCTCGTACTGACCCGCGGTGATCCGATCGGCCGCCGCGTGTGCACTCGCATCACGGCGCTCGACGGCCGCGATCCGCAAGAGGCCGTAGGCGGTCGACGCTTCCGCGATCGACTTCGCACCGTACTGCGCGATGTCCTCGGGCGGGCGGGTGAGGCCGAGCTTGTCCCAGCGCTCTTGCAGGCCGTGCTTGATCCGCGCGCGCATGTCCGCCGGCATCCGCGCCGGCTCGCACCGCGTTCCAAACGCGACGAGGTTGAAGTCGCTGCGCCGCGACGGGCGCGCCGAGCGCGCGATCCACGCACCCATGCTGAGCACCGCGAGCAGCGCGCCGGCGACGACGGCACCGACGGAGCCCGCCGCGAAGCAGCCGATCGCGGCGAGCGGTCCCCACATGCGGAGGTACGTCAGCAGGATGCTGCGGCCGTGCGCGCGGATCTCGAAGCCGCGTGGAGCATCACCGTCGGCCGTGATCCAGTACGACTGGATCGGGAGCAGCGGCATGTACCAGATATGCGCGAACGTGGTCTGCGCGTGCTCGCCACCGTGCGCGTCCACGCGGCCATACGCCCGCCGCCCGTAGATGATCAACATGCACTGTTCCTAACGCAGCGCTGTCAGCGAGTCCACGACGTTCTGCGCCGGCGGTGACGGGGCTCAGAATTCGAAGTCGACGCCCGCGAACCAGGTCGTATCGCCGACGTCGAGCTTGGTCGACTTGCCGAAGCCGTCGACCCAGCCGGTGTTGATCTCGCCGTAGAACCCGGCGTGCTCGAGCCCGCTCTCGTGCATCGAGCGTGCAGCCTCCGCATCGATCCGTTCGGCGCGAATCGCAAGGCCGACGGCGCCGACCAGGCCCGCGGTCGCGCCGAGCGCGCGGTTGTTCGCATCCATGGGATCGCGCGAGAAGTTGCCGGCCGGATCGGTCGACCACCACACGTAGTAGCCGAAGCCTCCGCGCAGGTAGGGCACGACCGGAATCCCGTATTCGTCGTCGAGATAGGAGAACCGGTACACCGCGGTGAGCTGCATCGGGATCAAGCGGAACGCGGTCGTATCGCCGGGCGAGCGCGGCCGATTCGGATCGTTCGGATCCGAACCGTCGGTGAACGCGTGAGCGGACTTGCCGATGTAGCCGATCGAGAAGCCGACTCCGAGCTGACCCAGGCCGGTCCACAGGAACCGATCGACATCGAGCATCGGCAGGATCGAGTAGCCGCCGAACATCGCCTCGTAGGGGCCTTTGCCGGCGGTGTTGCGCACGCTGGTCTGTGAATCGATCTGCGGCGTGTACGGGCCGATGCGGACGCCGGCGTGCCACTTGACCTCGCTCGCTACGTCGGCGAGCGGCGCGTCCGTCGTCTCACCGGTGGTCTGGTCCTCCCAGTACGGCGACTGCGCGTGCGCACGGCTCGGCGAGAACATCACGAACAGGACCGCGCCGGCGGCGGCGATCTGGGTCGCGAGCTGCGACCGGCTGCGCATCAAGCGGCGGCGCAGCAGCATGAGCGCGCCGAGCATGATCAGGCCGGGAAGCGTCAGGACGTGCCAGAGCAGCGCGAACACGACGAGCGGCAGCAACAAGATGCCGCACAGGATCCGCAGCACGATGTGGCCTTGGACGTACGCGCCGAGCGGCGCGAGCGTCTTGTAGTACGCGTTGATCAGCCAGCGGCCGTAGACGGTGTCGGCGAGCGTGTGATCGCGGAACGAGCGCAGCGCCGTGGTCAGCGGGTTGTTGTCACCGTAGGTCTCGGCGAGCAGGCAGAAGCCGCCCTCGATGTGATCGTTCTTGTCGTGGAGATCTTC
>JBDUAS010000358.1:0-6402 GCA_040004535.1 Deltaproteobacteria bacterium | reverse complement strand
CTGCGGTTGTCGAGGTTCGCGCTCGCGACGATCGCGACGTCGTCGTCGATCACCATGGTCTTGGCGTGGACGAAGCGCGGCATGTACTCGAAGATCCGGACGCCGGCTTCGAGGATCTCGCGGAAGTAACTTCGCGCGGCGAGGTCGACGAGCTTGGAGTCGCCCTTCGAGGGGACGATCAAGCGGACATCGACGCCGCGCATCGCGGCCGAGACGACGGCGGTGAGGATCGCGTCGTCGGGGACGAAGTAAGGCGTGGTCAGCCACACGCGGTGGACCGCTTGCGTGATCGCGGCGAAGTACATCTTGTGGATCGCGAACGTGGCGAGGTCCGGGCCAGAGGACACGATCTGGACCACGTCGCCGGTCGTGATCTCGTCTGGGGGCGGGAAGTACGGTGGCTCGAACGGGAGCACTTGATCGGCGGAGTACGCCCAATCCTCGACGAAGATCCGCTGCAGCGCGCGCACGGTCGAGCCGGAAAATCGAACATGCGTGTCGCGCCAAGCGGCGTCGCCGGTGAACTCGGGCGTCTGGGTGTCGGCCATGTTCATCCCGCCCATGAAGCCGACGTTGCCATCGCACACGACGATCTTGCGATGCGAGCGAAAGTCCACGCGGCGGCGGCGCAGCGCGAACAGTGACACCGGGTTGAACCAGTAGACCTTCGCGCCGGCCGCGACGAGTGGTTTGAAGAACCGCGCGCCCGCGGCGTGCGAGCCGGTTCCGTCGACGATGATCCGGACCTCGATGCCGCACTTCGCGCGTTCGATCAACTGATCGCGGAGGCGGCGCCCGCTCTGGTCGTTCTCCCAGATGTAGTACTCGAGGTGGACGTGGTGCTTCGCGAGATCGATCGCGCGCGCGATCGCGGCGTAGCAGCTCTGGCCGTCGCAATAGAGCTCGATCGAGGCGGCGCGGAGCGGGGGTGGCTCGCCGGCGTTGATGCCGATCCGCGCGAGCTGCTCGCGATGCTTGGCGTCGACCTCGATCGTATGGATCGCGCCTTCGGCCTCCTCGATCAGCTTGCGCGTGAGCTGGCGGCGCAGCTTCTTGCGTGCGAGTCGCTGCGGCCCGATCAACCGGTACACGACGTAGCCGACGAACGGTAGGAACGCGAGCACCATCATCCACGCGATCGTAGCGGCCGGTGACCGCTGCTGCAGCACGATCACGACGGCCATCACGATCGCCCAAACCGCGAACGAGGTCGTGATCAGTAGCCACCAGCTGGTCACGGGGCCATCCTACGGCGCATGAAGATAGGAGTCGCCGTCGATCACGCAGGGTTTCCGCTCAAAGCGCGTGTCATCGAGGTCGTCCAGCGGCTCGGCCACGAGGTCCACGACTACGGCACCAACTCGACCGAACCCGTCGACTACCCCGACTACGCCGCCGCGCTCGGCGAGGCCGTCCTCGCCGGCGATGTCGACCGCGGCGTCCTCCTCTGCGGCTCGGGGGTCGGCGCCTCGGTCGCCGCGAACAAGCTCAAAGGCATCCGCGCCGCCGTCTGCCACGACACGTACTCCGCGCACCAGGGCGTCGAGCACGACGACATGAACATCCTCGTCATGGGTGCGCGGATCATCGGGCCCGAGCTCGTGCCCGAGCTCGTGACCGCGTTCCTGCACGCGCAATTCTCGAACGAGGAACGTCACGTCCGTCGCCTCGCGAAGATCGCCGCCCTCGAAGAGGGACGGTAACTACTTGGTCAACTTGTCGCGTCTACGTACCGAGAATCGCTAGGCCGAAAGGGGACGGTTACAACTTGGGCCCAGGTTTCGGCGCGCAGTATCCCGCCGTGCGCTCGACATCGTGCGCGCGGCACTAAGGTTGTAACCGTCCCTCTGGGCGCTAACGATCTCGTAACGTTAGCGATCACAAGTTGACTAAGTAGTTACCGTCCCTCTAGAGGAGCACGAACGCGCCGCCGAGGCCTGCGGCCATCTCTTCGGGTGAGATCTTGCCGTCGTGGTTGAGATCGAGTGCCTCGAACACGGCCGACGAGCCGGCCCATTCTTCGCGCGTGATGGAGCCGTCGCCGTCGAGGTCGAAGGCCTTGAAGAACTCGCGGGCGGCGGAGCCGGCGCGGGTCTTGGTTCGCATCGCTTGGTAGCGCTCGCCGAGCAGCTGCTCGAGCGCGAGGATCGCTTTGGAGAAGCCGGCGATGCCTTCGGCGAGCTTCTCGTGCGCCATCTTGTCGGCTTCGTGTGCTGCGCGGAATGCGGCCTCGTCCATCGTCAGCTTCGCGAGGTCCATCGTGCGCGCAGCTTCGGGATCGAGCTTGCGGGGCAGGGGGCCTTCCGTCGTCGACAGCTCGCCGAGATAGTTCGGCGCGATCGTCAGGAGGTCGCAGCCGGCGAGCTCGGTGATCTCGCCAAGGTTGCGGAAGCTCGCGCCCATGACCTGGGTCTGGTAGCCGTACTTCTTGTAGTAGTTGAAGATCTTCGTCACCGAGACGACGCCCGGGTCCTCGGCGGGCGCGTACGACTCGCGGCCTTCGGCTTTCTTGTACCAGTCGAGGATCCGGCCGACGAACGGGCTGATCAGGCGCACCCCGGCCTCGGCGCACGCGACGGCCTGATGCATGCCGAACAGCAGCGTCAGGTTGCAGTGGATGCCTTCCTTCTCGAGGATCTCGGCGGCCTTGATGCCTTCCCACGTCGACGCGATCTTGATCAGCACGCGATCGTTCGTGATGCCGGCCGCGTTGTACTGCGAGATCAAGTAACGGCCTTTCTCGACCGTCTTCTGCGTATCGAACGACAGCCGCGCATCGACCTCGGTCGACACGCGACCGGGCACGATCTTCAAGATCCGCAGGCCGAACTCGATCGCGAGGCGGTCGAGCGCGAGCGCGATCGTCTTCTTGTCATCGCCGCCGGCCTGCGCCTCGGCCCACTTCAGCGCGCCCTCGACGACGTTGCCGTACTCGGCCATCTGCGCCGCCGCCGTGATCAACGACGGATTCGTCGTCGCGTCGCGCGGCTTGAACTTCTCGATCGACTTGAGGTCACCCGTGTCGCACACGGCGACCGTCATGCGGTTCAGCTGATCCAGTAGCGTGGTCATCTCATCTCCTCACCATGTTGGTCTCGTACGCCGTCACGAGCGCTTCGATCGCGGCGATCTCCTCGCGCAACGCATCACCGACCTCGGTGTCGGCGACCCGGCGCGACTCCGCATAGATCTCGACATCCGACACCGTCGGCACGATGTCCGCGTGCTGACTCACTGCCGCGGCCGGGCCCTCGAAGTGCGAGTGCTGCGCGAGGTAGATCCGGTGCGCGTCGAGCACGAGCGAGAAGCCTTTGTCGCCGTACGCGGCCGCGAACGCACCGTCGATCGTGATCGCGCGGCCGCTCTTCTTCACCGGCGTCTCGCCGGCATCGAGCTTGACCGGCACGTGGCCGTTGATGATGTAACCGCGCTCGGGGTCGACGCCGAAATCAGCGAGCACGCGCGCGCAGAATGCCTTGTCGTTGAGCAGCGCGAAGTACGGGTTCTTGTGTTCTTCCTGGGTCGTCTTGTCGGCAACGAAGTAGCTCTCGAACGTCGCCATCTTGTCCTTGCCGAAGCACGGCGACAGCGGGCCCGTCCACAGATAGAAGATCAGATCCAGATCCGGCATCGCGCGCTCGCGGATGCCGCGCTGGATCACGACATCGAGCGCATCGAACAACGCCCGCCCCGAGCGCGCCACACCATCGACGACGAACCGCAGGAAGTTGCCCTGCGCGTCGACCGGCACGCAGCCGTGAAAGATCGCGCAGCGATCGCGGCGCAGCCACATGTGCGCGCGACTCGCGACGAACGACCATTGCCGCCACAGCGGCGGCGAGCCGATGAAGCTCTGGACGAGCGCATCCATGCAGCGCTGCTCGGCAGCGGTCAGCGTGTACGGATCCGCTGCATCCACCGTCGGCAAACGCGTATCCAGCAGCGGATACGTCTTGCCGTACAGCGCGATCGTTCCCGCGCTGCGATCGATCCGATGCAGCAACGCGCGATGCTCGAGCTCCCACCCGGGATGACGCTGGAACAGCGCGCCCTCGAGCTTGAACTGGATCATCGCGATCGCCTTCTGCATCCGCGCGTAGAGGTCCGCGTTCGCGCCCGCATCGCCCTTGACGTGAAACCGCTCGCACGGATCGTCGCCGTACACGCTGCGCGCGAGGTCCGCGAGCGGCTCGAGCGAAATCCCGAAGCCTTCCTCGAGCTGCGCGAGCCGCTGATAGCGCAACGACAACCGCACGACCGTCGCGACCGCCGCCGGCTGCCCGAGCGTCGCGGCGAGCCAATCTGCATCGTGGTTGCCCCACGTCAGCTCGACGTTCGGCTGGTGCTCGAGCAGGTCGATCACCTTGTCGAGTCGCGGCCCGCGATCACCGAGGTCGCCCGCGACGACGAGCTCGCCGACCGCGAGGTCGCGCACGATCCGCGCGAGGATCTGCACGAGCTCGAGGCTCTTGCCGTGCTGGACGAACGGCGCGATCAATGCACCGAGGAACGCTGGCGTCCGCACCAGCGAGGGCGCGAAGATCAGCTCGCGCAGCACCGGATCGAACGGATCGGGAATGATCCGCTCGACATACGCGATCGTGTAGCGCTTCGCGAGCTCGCGGATGATCGTGAGCGCACGCGACGCGAACATCACCAGATCACCGCCGCGTGCCATCCACGTCTCGCGCGGGTAATACAAGACCGTCAACAGCTCGGTCAGCTCCGGACCGGAGACTTGCCCCGCGAAGATCGACTCCAGCAACGGCCGCAACGATCCGGACGCGTTGTTGATGACCTGGCGGAGCTTCACGTCCTCGCCGTGCACGTCACTCACGACGTGCACCGTCATCTTCGGCAGCGTCAGGATCGCCTCGAGGTTCGCGCGCGCAGTGAGCGCGGCATCGACGCTCGGGTACCGCTTCGCCAAGGCTCTCAGGTACGCCGACTCCACAACTGATCGTTACCATCGATGGCCACGCAGGTGTCGTTGTGGTCTGCTCGGACCATGTCGACGCTGACAACTTCGCCTGCATGGCAAGCCCTGGTCACACACAAGACCCAGATCCAGTCGACCACGATGCGCGAGCTCTTCGCCGCCGACCCGCAGCGGTTCGCGAAGATGTCTCGCGAGGCGTGCGGCGTGTTCGTCGATTACTCGAAGCACCGCACGACCGCCGAGACGCTCCAGTTGCTGTTCGCGCTCGCGAAGCAACAGGACGTTGCCGGCTGGCGCGACAAGATGTTCGCCGGCGACAAGATCAACGGCACCGAGCACCGCGCCGTCCTCCACACCGCACTTCGCAACCGCAGCAATCGGCCGATCCTCGTCGACGGCAAGGACGTGATGCCCGAGGTCAACGCCGTGCTCGCGAAGATGGGCGAGTTCACCGACAAGCTGCGCGACGGCCACTGGCGCGGCTTCACCGGCAAGGTCATCACCGACATCGTCAATATCGGCATCGGTGGCTCCGACCTCGGCCCGGTGATGGTCACCGAAGCGCTTCGGCCCTACTGGAAAGAGGGCCTGTCCGCACACTTCGTCTCGAACATCGACGCGACGCACCTCGCCGAGACCGTCAAGCACCTCGATCCCGAGACCACGCTGTTCATCGTGGCCTCCAAGACGTTCACCACGCAGGAGACGATCACGAACGCGAAGTCCGCCCGCGCGTGGCTGCTCGCGAAGCTCCACGACGACAAGGCGGTCGCGAAGCACTTCGTCGCGTTGTCGACGAACGCGAAGGAGGTCGCGGCATTCGGCATCGACACCGCGAACATGTTCGAGTTCTGGGACTGGGTCGGCGGCCGCTATTCGCTGTGGAGTGCGATCGGTCTGTCGATCGCGTGCGTGATCGGCATGGATTGCTTCGAGGAGATGCTGACCGGCGGCTTCGAGATGGACGAGCACTTCCGGACCGCACCGATCGAGAGAAACGTGCCGATGATCCTCGGCATGCTCGGCGTCTGGTACTCGAACTTCTGGGGCGCCGAAACCCACGCGATCCTGCCGTACGACCAGTACATGCATCGGTTCGCCGCGTACTTCCAGCAAGGCGATATGGAGTCGAACGGCAAGGGTGTCGATCGCCAAGGCCATCGCATCACCGATTACACGACCGGCCCGGTGATCTGGGGCGAGCCCGGCACGAACGGCCAGCACGCGTTCTACCAGCTGATCCATCAGGGTACGCGGACGATTCCGTGCGACTTCATCGCACCGATCGAGACGTTCAATCCGACCAAATACGGGCCGTCGCACCACGAGATCCTGCTCGCGAACTACTTCGCGCAGACCGAGGCGCTGATGCGAGGCAAAACGCCCGACGAGGTTCGCGCCGAGCTCGTCGCGTCGAAGACTCCCGCCGCCGACCTCGAAGCCCTCATTCCCCACAAGACGTT
>JBDUAS010000357.1:0-6405 GCA_040004535.1 Deltaproteobacteria bacterium | reverse complement strand
GCGAATGCAAGCTGCGCTAGCGGGTCAGGACCATCACCCACGCGAAGCGCGCAGCGGCGCCTTTGACGCGCAGCCCGACGTCGTGGTTCACGGTCGACAGTGGATCGGTGCCGTCGATCTCGAGGAGCGGGTTGCTCGCACTGCACTTGTAACTCGTACCGTCGCGCTGCAGCTGGAGCTCCAACGTCGCGCCCATCGGGAACGCATGGGGTGCAACGTTGATGGCCTGACTCGCGGAAGTGTCGAAGATGCGCACGGTTGCCTGGCCACCACCAGATAGCTCCGAGAGCTGGCAGGCCACCGAGTCGTCCGTATTCGGCTTCTGTTGATCGATCACGCTGACCGAGCCGAGGTTCAGACCCGTCGAGGTGATCTCCGAGAGCGTGAAGCTCGCGATGATCGTCGAGTGGAGCGGCGCGCTCGAACCGGTGACGAGCGCCGCCGCCGTCGTCTCGGTCCCGAGCATGACGGCTTTGCCGCCACTGAAGCGCACGTCGCCGGTGCTGGTCCAGCTCGCCGGCGCGGTGGTGAATCCTTCGAACGTGACGATCGAATCGCCCGCGACCATCGGATTCGGATCGCACGCGTCGGGCACACCGTCGTGGTCGGTATCCGTGGGATCGGCAAACGGAGGACATGGATCGCACGGGTCGCCGATGTGATCGCCATCTTCGTCCGCCTGATCAGCGTTGGCGACGAACGGACAGTTGTCGTCGACATCGAGGACGCCGTCACCATCCGTGTCGAGCGGCGGCGAGGCCGCATCGGGGCTATCGGCCTTCGCATCGATCCCGACCGCGCCGGGATCCTCGCAGACCTCGATCGCACCGCTCGTGATGCAGACCAGTCCGGTCGGGCAGCGCTGCGAGCTCTCAGGTGACGCACACGGCGCACCCTCCGGGAGAACTGGCGCGTAGCAACCAGCGACGGCGGAGAGTGCCCAGCCTAGGTGCTTCGTGGTCATCCTCTTGCTCGTCGTACGCCGTCCGGCCACGGACATTACCTGCCGGCGATCTCACACGAAGTGATAGCGCCTGACACCCTGATGCAAACAAGAGTGTGCGCCGCACCGTGACGCGGCTTGGCGACGAATTTCGACAACGATCACGCTGCTGGCGGCAGGATGTGGGCGTGGATGCGAAGCAGCTGCTAGCGGATGCCGCCTGGCTGCGCCGTCTCGCTTCGGCTCTTGCCGGCGAATCGGAAGCTGACGACGTCGTGCAGGAGTCGTGGATCGCAGCGTGGCGCAAGCAGCCCGACACGGAACGTCCGCTGCGGCCGTGGCTCGCGAAGGTAGCCCATGACGTCGTCGCGATGCGCCGGCGCGGCGACCAACGCCGGCGCGTGCGCGAGGCGCGGCTCGTGGAGGCACGCGAGGTCGAGACACCCGACGCAATGCTCGAGCGAGTTCGGTTGCAGCGTGTGCTCGCGGATCTCGTGCTCGAGCTTGCCGAGCCGTATCGATCTGCGATCGTCGCGCGCTTCTTCGAGGGGAAATCGGCTGCGCAGGTCTCGCGCGAGCTCGGGATTCCCGACGCCACGGTGCGAGCTCGCATTCGCGAAGGCCTCGCACGGTTACGTGCCGGCCTTGATCGTGAGACCGGCGGTGGCAAAGCGTGGGCGGCGTTGTTTCTGCGTGGAGGAATTCGCGTGGCGAAACCGACCAAGGCAATTCTGGTCATCGTTGCACTGATCATCGCGCTGCTCGCCGGCAGTGTCGCACTGATCGTTCGGCGCGATCCCGCGCCGCCGCGCTCGGCGTCGGCCGGGCCGTCGGCCTCTACCCACGAGGGCCGAGCGCGACCGACGTTGCCTGCCAGCGAGGCGATTTCCGCGCGCGGTGGCCGCCGGATCGCAGGTCGCGTGACGGCGGACGGCAATCCGGTCGTGCACGCGCGGGTCAAGCTCGTCGGCACGGCAACGCTCGAACGAACGACCGACGACACCGGGCATTTCGATTTCGGTTTGATGCCGATGGCAGGGTACTCCGTCGGTGCGATCGAAGCTGGCCGACTTGCGGAGGTGCAAAGAATCGACACGCGAGATTCAGGTCTACACGCGGATGGTCTGGAGCTCGTGTTGCTTCCCTGCGAGGGCTCGCTGTTCGGACGAGTCACCGACCCGTCGGGTGCGGCGATCGCGGGCGCAGAGGTACTCCGCGAGGATGTGATCGGTATCAACACCGATGACCAAGGCCGTTACGAGCTGTGCATTCGTCGCGTCGCCCTGGAGAACGACGAGTTGCGGACCGTCGTGCGAGCGCCGGGATTTGCGGCCCAAGAGCTCGTGACCGCCACACATGGGCATTACGCCTATGACTTCATCCTGGTCCCGGAAGCGCTCGTTCGTGGTCGAGTCATCGATGAATCAGGCGCACCGATCGCCGGGGCCACGATCCGAGTCACGACGCCCGAGCCACAGCGTGCCGTGACCCATCACGGACTCGTCACCACCGCACCTGCCACCGTCGCCTCCGACGACGCCGGCGCTTTCGTGGTTCGCGGCCTCGACCGCGGCGCGCATCACTTCGTCGCGCGCGCGCCCGGTCTCGTCGCGACCACCGACGACGCCAACACCAATCTCACCGTCACTCTTCATTCTTCCGCGATCGTTCATGGTCGCGTCGTTTCGGGCGCGACGCCAATGGCGAAGGTGAGCGTTACGATCGACGACACGACCGTGCTCACTGCGCAGGACGGCTCGTTCGAGATCGATGACGCGATGACCGGTGACACTAAGCCGACGCTCGCACCTTACCGCCCGCGTATAGCGACGATGACGCTGCATCCGGGGACTAACGACGTGCTCATCGATGTCGAGCCTACCGTCACCGTACGAGGAACAGTTCGCGAGCATGGCGCCGCCGTGGCGAATGCGCGCTTGATGGTCAGCGACGGCGCCAACTATCACGCGTGCTACAGCGATGCCGACGGCCACTTCGAATTGCCGGGGATGGCTTCAGGCCACTACAAAGGCGGCGTCGATACAATGGATGCGTTCGCGGACATCGATTGGACGATCGCTGCGAGCGATGTCACTCACGATCTCGATCTCTCCAAGGCGGGAACAATTGCAGGTGTTGTCGTCGACTCGACAAATGCACCGGTTGCTGGCGTCGTCGTGCGGTTCCAGAGCACGACCGTCGGCTCCAATTTTGACAGAGGGCGATGCACGACCGATGCGAGTGGCACATTTTCGTGCGGTCACATGGCCGGCGGCGCCTACAAGCCAGCGGTCTACTTCACCGAGAACGGACAGCCAGCACTGCACCTCGAGCACGAGCCGATCGTGATCGCCGACGGGAGCACCCGCGTCGATCACGTGCGGCTCGTGGTCGATGCGCGGCGTCTCGAGATTCATGGAACGGTGAAGGACCGCACCGGAACAGCTGTCCCCAACGCACGCGTGATCGCGAGCAACGGTCGCGAAGGCAACACCGCGCCACTGAACACCCTGGTCACCGATGACGCCGGAGCATTCGTATTTCGCGGCTTGGCTGCAGGCAGCTACACGGTCGAGGCCGAGACCGCGACGGAGCACGGAGCAACGGTCGTGGAAGCTGGAAGTGTCGCGAGCGTCGTGATCGGCGGCTGTGATCCTTCTCGTGGAGCGGATCCCGCTACCAGGCCGGCACAACGCAGGATCTGGGATGATCGCGTCGAGTTGCTCGGTTGGGATGCACCGCCGAGCGTCCGGATCGGCGCCCCGATGACGATGACGCTCTACTTCAAAGTGCTGCAGACGACCGATCTTCCGTACAACGTGTTCGTCCATGTCGCCGGCGAGCATCGCTGGATCAATGCCGATCACACACCACAGGGTGGGCGTTGTGAGACGACCGACTGGAAGACCGGTGATGTGATCGTCGATCGCTTCACGTTCCCAACCGCCGTCGACGCGAATGGTGCGCCGAATCCACCCGGCACGTACAGCATCGATGTCGGCCTGTTTCGCGGCCAGCCCGGCAACTGGCAGAACCTACCGACTGCAACGCCCGGCCCGATCGGGACGGTGCGGCTGGAGTAGCGTCCTGTGCAGCGCGCTCCTGATGATCTGGGCTACGGTCCGGTCATGCGCACGTTGCGGTTCTACTTCGACTTCATCTCGCCGTATGCGTACCTCGCATGGACCCAGGTCCACGCACTCGGCGTCGAGGTCGAGCCGCATCCGATCTTGTTCGCCGCGTTGCTGGAGGCCAACGGTACGCGGGGGCCGGCGGAGGTGCCGGCGCGCCGACGCTACCTGATTCGTGACGTCGCGCGGATCGCGCACAGGTTTGGCGTGCCGATCGTGGCGCCGCCGGCGCATCCGTTCAATCCGCTGCTCGCACTGCGGGTGACGGCGCTCGACATGGCGACGGAGCAGCGGCGCGCGCTGGTCGATGCGCTGTATCGGGCGGCGTGGGTGACGGGCGAGGGCGTCACGAGCCCCGAGGTCGTCCAGCGGATCGCGAGCGAGGTCGGGTTATCAGCGGATGCGGTGGCGCGTGCGCAGCACACCGAGATCAAGGCGCGGATCCGTGCGGCTACCGAGGATGCCGTCGCGCGCGGGATGTTCGGCGTGCCGACGATGCTCGTCGACGACCAGATGTTCTGGGGCTGCGATTCGCTACCGCACCTCGCGTACTACCTCGCACACGGCGACGTCGTGTCAGCCGAAATGATCCAGAGGTGGGAGCACTTACCGGCGGCGGCCGTGCGTACCCGCGCGAACGGCTAACTGTCGCAGCTGTCTCTTCTGCGTGGCGTGGAGCGCGCTTAGGATGCCCGCGATGCAGCGTCTTCTTGTCCTGTTCGCATTTGTCGCGACTGCTTGCGGCTCGTCGCACTCCGCGGTCGAGCCAGCGCCGGTCACCACCACACCCACCACCGCGCCGGTGACGCCGCCGCCGCCGAGCTCCGTGCCGAGCGGCAGCAAGCTGGTAGGCGTCTATAGTGAAGACATCGATCGCTCGGCGAATCCGTGCGACGACTTCTACGAGTTCTCGAATGGCGCGTGGCGCAAGGCGAACCCGATCCCGGCGTCGATGACGCGGTGGTCGCGGCGGTGGAAGGCCGGCGAGGATGCGAAGGAGCGCCTGAAGGGCATCCTGGATCAGGTGTCGGCGAAACGCGACTGGAAGAAGGGTTCCGTCGAACAGCTGATCGGTGATTTCTATGGCGCGTGCACCGACGAAGCCGCGGTCGATGCCGCCGGCGCGAAGCCGCTCGCGCCGATGCGCGGTGAAATCGCGCAGATCAAGGACAAGGCAGGCGTCGCCGCGATGATCGCGAAGCTGCACCACCAGCAGATCGGCTCGCCGTTCGCGGTCGCGTCGTCGCCGGATCTCCACAATCCGACCGATGTTGTCGCGGATGTCGGCGCATCCGGGCTCGGCTTACCGGACCGCGACTATTACGTGAAGACCGAGAAGCGCTTCGTCGACGCGCGCGCGCAGTACCTCGTGTTCGTCGCGCGGATGTTCCAGCTCGCCGGCGACGACGCGAAGACGGCGAAGGCGCACGCGAAGACCGTGTTCGACTTCGAGACCCGGCTCGCGAAAGCATCGCTCGATAACGTCGCGCTCCGCGATCCGAAGGCGACCGACCACAAGATGACCGTCGCCGAGCTGCAGAAGCTGACGCCGAGCTTCGACTGGACCGCGTATCTGAGGTCGTTTGACACGCCGTCGACGGCGGTCAACGTGGATCAGCCGGCGTTCCTGAAGGAGGTCGAGCACGAGCTCGCGCACGCACCGATCGCCGAGTGGCGCACCTATCTCGACTGGCAATACATCGCCGGGATGGCGGACGCACTCTCGAAGCCCTTCGTCGACGCCGACTACGAGTTCTACGGCAAGTTCCTCTCCGGCGCGCAGGAGCAGAAGCCGCGGTGGAAGCGCTGCGTCGAGCAGGCCGATCACTTGCTCGGTGAGGCGCTCGGCCAGAAGTACGTCGAGAAGTACTTCCCGCCGGCCGCGAAGGCGCGGATGACCGAGCTCGTCCACAACTTGCTCGCAGCGATGAAGGACACGATCGACCATCTCGAGTGGATGACTCCGGCGACGAAGCAGAAGGCGCTCGAGAAGATCGCGACGTTCAATCCGAAGATCGGCTATCCCGACAAGTGGAAGGACTACTCCTCGATCCCGATCTCGCGCGATGCGTACTTCGCGGATGTCGTCGCGGCGCGCGACTGGAACGTCGATGACGATCGCAAGCAGATCGGCAAGCCGCTCGATCGCGGCCGCTGGGGCATGACCCCGCCGACCTCCGACGCGTACTACAACCCGGCGCTCAACGAGATCGTATTTCCGGCCGGCATCCTCCAGCCGCCGGCGTTCCGGCTCGACGCGGTCGATGCGATCAACTACGGCGCGATCGGCGTCGTGATCGGTCACGAGATCAGCCACGGCTTCGACGATCA
>JBDUAS010000112.1:0-21539 GCA_040004535.1 Deltaproteobacteria bacterium | reverse complement strand
AGAACCCCGTCGTCGAGATGGACGGCGACGAGATGACCCGCATCATCTGGAAGTTTATCAAGGACAAGCTGATCCTTCCGTACCTCGAGATCGACCTGAAGTATTACGACCTCGGGATCGAGAGCCGCGACAAGACCGACGATCAGATCACGATCGATTCGGCCAACGCGACGAAGAAGTACGGCGTCGCCGTCAAGTGCGCGACGATCACGCCGGATGAAGCGCGGGTCAAAGAGTTCAACCTGAAAGAGATGTGGAAGTCCCCGAACGGGACGATCCGCAACATCATCGGCGGCACCATCTTTCGCGAGCCGATCATCTGCAGGAACGTGCCGCGGCTCGTTCCCGGCTGGACCAAGCCGATCGTGATCGGCCGTCATGCGTTCGGAGATCAGTACAAGGCGACCGACTTCGTCGTCCCCGGCGCCGGCACGCTGATGATGACGTTCACGCCGAAGGACGGCGGCAAGGTGATCGAGCACAAGGTGTTCGACTTCACCGGCGGCGGCGTTGCGATGGGCATGTACAACCTCGATGACTCGATCATCGGGTTCGCCCGCAGCTCGTTCAACTACGGCCTCAACCGGGGGTGGCCGGTCTACCTGTCGACGAAGAACACGATCCTCAAGAAGTATGACGGTCGGTTCAAGGATCTGTTCCAGAAGGTGTTCGACGAGGAGTTCAAGGCCAAGTTCGACGCCGCGAAGATCACGTACGAGCACCGCCTGATCGACGACATGGTCGCCTCCGCGCTCAAGTGGGAAGGCGGCTTCGTGTGGGCCTGCAAGAACTACGATGGCGATGTCCAGTCCGACACCGTCGCGCAGGGCTTCGGCTCGCTCGGCCTGATGACGTCCGTGCTGCTGACGCCGGACGGTCACACCGTCGAGGCCGAGGCCGCGCACGGCACCGTGACGCGCCACTACCGCGAGCACCAGAAGGGCAAGCCGACGTCGACCAACCCGATCGCGTCGATCTTCGCGTGGACCCAGGGCCTCAAGTACCGCGGTCAGTTCGACTCGACGCCCGACGTCACCCACTTCGGCGAGACGCTCGAGAAGGTCTGCGTCGAGACCGTCGAGTCCGGCAAGATGACGAAGGACCTCGCGATCCTCGTCGGCCCGAGCCAGGCCCACCTGACGACCGAGGCGTTCCTCGACGCACTCGATCACAACCTCAGGGCCAAGCTCGGCGCGTAACAGAGTTTCGGTCACGGTTCGCCGCGTCGCGCGTTGGGCTTGCGATGCGCTATTACCTTCTCCTCGTGGCCGTGACGTTCTCGTGTGGTGGTTCACATCCGGCGCCCGCGCCGGCCGCGACCCCGGCTCCCGCAACACACACCGCGGCTGACCTCGGGCCACTGTGCAAGGCGCACTACGTGCACGAGCAGACGTGTGCCGACGACTACCTCAGCGCGCTCATCGATCTGCGCGTCGAGCTGAACCAGCCACCGGGCATCGCCGACGAGGCGAAGGCGAAGGGCAAGCCCGCGATGGTCGAGCTCGCACGCGTCGAGTTTCAGGGCGACACGGCGCCCGACAAGGTCGAGGCGATCTGCAACGCGATGGCGACGAAGACGCCGGCCGATCAGATCGAGAGTCTCTACCAGGACGGCACGCACTGCGCCGAGATGACCGACTGCAAGCAGTTCGCGTCATGCGCAGTCGCGACCGAGCGCACCTACATCGTCGCGTCCGGCTGCCACACCGACGATTGCAAGGCCGAGCACTAAAGTAAGCTTCGCGGCATTGCCGATCGTCGGGGTGAGCGCCGGTACGAGACGTAGTTCGAATTGGACTTGGAGCGCATCACCGACAAGGTCGGCCTGGTCTACAACGCGATGGCGACGACCCCGGCCGCGTATTATCCGAGGAGGACCGTGGTCACGAACACTGCGTAGATCGCGACGAGGATCCAGCCTTCGGTGCGCTGGAAGCCTTTTTTGCGCATGCTCAGCGCGACCGCGATGACGGTCATCACGAGCAGCAGCAAGGGCGCACCCCACGCCAGGTGGTGCGCCGCGCTGCCGAGAAGGGGCCGCCGGGAGGAAGACTCCGCTCGCGACGTTGAGCGTGTTAACCCAGCCGGCGCGTGACGAGCTCGCGGAGCCGCGCGCTAGCTCTTGAGCCGGACCGTGACCCGGCGTTCGTCGGCCAGCCCCACGGATCGGCCGGCGCGTTGTTGTCGCCGGCACTCGTGATGATCGCGTTCGAGGAGCTCATGACGCGATCGGATGCATTTCTCGAACCGCGATGTTCTGCCCCGACGAGCCGGCCGCGCCGGGTTCGATTGTCGCGTTGGCGCTCTCTGCATGAAAACAGCGGGCGCTGCTGCCGCACGTTGCGAGGACCTCGGTCGTCCTCGTCGCGCGCGCGCACCTCCGGGATGGCCCACCGGTCGCATCGGGATCGATCGTCGAAAAGAGGGACACCATGCGTACAGTCGGAGAGCTTCATGGCTACGAGATCCGCGCGACCGACGGACTTATCGGGAAGATCGACGAGATCTATTTCGACGACGAACGCTGGGTCGTGCGCTACATCGTCGTCGACACCGGGACCTGGCTGAAGGCGCGCCGTGTCCTGGTCTCGCCGATCGCGTTCGGCGAGCCGGACTGGCACTCGAGGACGATTCCGACCCGCCTGACGAAGGACCGGATCGAGCACAGCCCCTCGATCGACCTCGACAAGCCGGTGTCGCGGCAACAAGAAGCCCAGTTCAACAACTATTTCGGGTGGCCGGCATACTGGGGCTCGTTTGGTCTGTGGGGTCGGTGGAGCGCGCCGGTGGCGATGGGGATGCCGCTACATCCCGACCCTCGGGCGGACGCCGCCGCCGCCGCGGCGGATCACCACCTGCGGAGCAGCCGCGAGGTCACTCGCTATCGTCTCCACGCGAGCGACGGCGAGATCGGCCACATCACCGATTTTCTGATCGACGACGTTTCGTGGGAGGTCCGCTATCTCGCGGTGGCCACTACGGGCTGGTGGACCGGCAAGCAGGTGTTGATCCCGACGTCGCTGATCGAGACCGTCCGCTGGGACGAGCGCCGGGTCGACGTGCACGTTCGGCGCGAGCTGGTCAAGGACAGCCCGGAGTGGAATCCCGACGATCCGTCGTGGTCCGATTACGAACAACGCTTGCGCGCGTACTACGCGGACCAGCGCCCGCCGGGGCGTGATTCAGCCTGAGAAGCCGCGGGCGATGTTCATCAGCTCGGCGTTGGCGGCGACGGACCTGCCGGACGCTCGATCACATCGCGCCGTCTTCGCGGCGCGGAGAGGCTCGCCGAACCATCGGCTCGCTCTTGTTTCGGGCGCCGCAGCGCCCCGGATCGCTATCCGGTTCTTAGCCCAAGAAGCCGCGGGCGATGTTCATCAGCTCGGTGTTCGCGGCGACGGACTTGCCGAACGCTTCTTTCTCCGAAGCGGACAGCTCGAACTCGTAGACGGCCTCGGCACCCTTCGCGGTGAGCTTGACCGGGACGCCGACGAACGCGCCCTTGACGCCGAACTCGCCGTCGAGCTCGACGGAGCAGGGCAGGACGCGGCCCTGGTTGCGGACGACAGCCTCGACCATGAGCGCGGTGCCAGCGCCGGGCGCGAGCCACGCGCTCGTACCGATCAGGCCGGTGAGCGTGGCGCCGCCCTTCTTGGTGTTGTCGACGACTTCCTGGAGCTTCGCGGCATCGAGGAACTTCGACACGGGCACGTTCCCGATCGTCGCGGTCGACACGATGGGCACCATGTCCTTGTCGGTGTGCGCGCCGAGCACGATCGCGTGGATGTCCTCGACGGACGCGCCGGTCGCGAGCGAGAGATACGTGCGGAACCGGGCGCTGTCGAGCACGCCGGCCGAGCCGATCACGCGCTCGCGCGGGAAGCCAGTGACCTGCTTCGCGACGAACACCATCGCGTCGAGCGGGTTCGACACGACGATCAGCACGCAGTTCGGCGCGTACTTCTTGATGTCGCCGCAGATGCCTTTGACGATGCCGGCGTTGATGTTGATCAGCTCTTCGCGCGACTGACCGGGCTTGCGCGGCACGCCGGCCGTCATCACGACGACGTCGGCGTCCTGCATCGCTTCGGACTTGTCGGTGGCGATGAACGACGTGTTGTTGAAGCCCTCCCACGGGCTGCACTGTGTCAGATCGAGTGCGCGGCCCTCGGCAGGTCCTGCCTTGAGGTCGATGAGGACGAGGTCGCCGAGCTCTTTCTGCGCGGCCCACTGAGCGACTGCAGCACCGACGTTTCCGCCGGCACCGATGATTGCGATCTTCGGACGCTTGAGCATTTGCTCATCTCATACCGCCGCGACGGGGTGCGACGCTACTGCGACGGGTTTTTTCGTCGCACGAGTCGAACGAATCGCACTAGTTGCGAGCAAGTTTTGGGTGCGTGCGCCTCACCTGCGCGGTACGTGAGATCGACCAACAGGAGGCTGCTGATGAAGAGCTGGCTCGTGGCTACGGCATTGTGTGCGATCGGTGGAACGGCGTTGGCCGAGGTCGATCCGCAAATCCTCGACGCGTTGAAGAAGGTCAAGGCGAAGGACTACCCGAGCGCCAACGCGGTCACCGTGTTGAACGATCAAGCGGTCGTCTACCAGCTCGACGGCCAGTTCACGAACACGCAGCATGTCGCGCGGCTCGTGCTGACGCCGACCGGCAAGACCGAAGCGGCGTCGAGCTCGCTGTACTACGCGAAGGACGCCGAGAAGATGACGGTCCTGGCCGCGCAGGTGATCAAGCCCGACGGCAAGGTCATCCCGGTCGACCAGAAGAGCATCCAGGACGTCGAGCAATCGGGCGAAGCGAACATCTACGACCCGAACGGCCGCGCGATGAAGGTGACGTTCCCGAACCTCCAGGTCGGTGACGTCGTCGACATGACCTACAAGCTCACGCGCCTCACGCCGACGCGCATGAACTACTTCAACGACATCTTCGGCTTCCAGTCGACGGAGCCGATGCTCGAGGCGAGCTACGTCGTCGACGGCCCGGCCACGATGCCGCTCACCAGCCAGCTCTATCACGCCGAGCGCGGCGCGAAGATCAGCGAGACCAAGTCCAAGGTCGGCGACCGCATGCACTACGCGTGGAGCGCCAAGAACGCGCCGCAGATCGTGCCGGAAGCCGCGATGGACTACACGACTGAAATGCCGATGCTCGTCGTCACGACCGACCCCAGCTGGCAGCACTTCTCGCAGTGGTGGGCGAAGCTGACCGAGCCGCAGCTCGAAGCGACGCCCGAGATGAAGGCGAAGGTCAAAGAGCTGACCAAGGATGCGAAGACCGACGACGACAAGATCAAGGCGTTGTACGACTTCGTCGCGCAGGACATTCGCTATCGCGGCCTCGGCGTTGGCCCGCGCACCGGCTACACGCCGCGCAAGGCGGGCGAGACGTTCACCTCGCGCTGGGGCGTCTGCCGCGACGTCTCGATCCTCCTGACGTCGATGCTGCGCGAGAGCGGGATCAACGCGTATCCGGTGCTGACGAACGTCGGCGATCCGGTGCTCACGAAGATCGCGTACGACGGCTTCAACCACGCGATCGTCGCGCTCGAGAAGAAAGGCGGCGGGTTCACGTACATCGATCCGACCGCGAAGAACAACACGGCGCTGCTGCCCGGTTACGAAGCCGAGCAGCACACGCTGGTGTCGACGTTGAAGGGCGAGACGCTGCAGTCGATCCCGCCGATCGATCCGGCGGCGAACCTCGGCCACGCGACCGCGACGACCGTGATCGCGGCGGACGGCTCGATGACCTCGAAGATCAAGCTCGAGACCAAGGGCATGTTCGATCTGATCGTGCGGTCGTCGGCGGCGATGTTGTCGAAGGACCAACAGCAGGAGGCGCTCGAGAGCGTGCTCCACCACGCGCTGCCCGACGCGCAGCTCGTGTCGTTCAACGTGACGAGCGCGCTCGCGCTGTTCAACCCGATGGAGATCGACGTCGAGATCAAGGTGCCGAACGCGGCACCGAAGACCGGTGACTACCGGCTGCTGCGCTCGGTCGTGACGTCTGGCGCGCTCGGCCTCGTCGAGAACGTGATGCCGAGGCTGCTTGGCTCGGATCCGAGCCGCAAGTACGGCCTCGATGCCCACGTGACGTTCCAGTACGACCAGGACGAGACGATCACGCTGCCGGCCGATGCGAAGGTCGTCGCGCTGCCGAACGATGCAAAGGCCGCGAGCAAGACGTCGAGCCTCGAGGCGTCGTGCCAGCAGGCCGATGCGACGACGGTGAAGTGTCACCGCTCGTTCGCGCTGAAGAGCCGGTTCATCGATCCCAACCAGTACAAGGAGCTGCGCTCCGCGATCGGCTCGATGGGCCAGGTCGCGCGCCAGCCGGTGATCCTCGCGGGAGGTAAGTCGTGAACAAGACCCTCCTGCTGTCGTTGCTGCTGTTCGCGGCCTGCAAGGGTCACGACGCTGACAAGAAGGAACCCGCGAAGCCGGCCGCTGCCGATCCGTGGGCGAAGAAGGAAGCGCCGAAGGTCGACGCGTCGAAGGATCCAGACCTCGCGAAGATGACCGAGCTCGCCCAAGGCGGGCCCGGCGCGACCGAGTACCCGCAAGCCGACGCGGTCGTCGCCATCGAGCGCGACGACTTCACCCTGAAGGCCGATGGCACGATCGTCCACAAGACCAAGTCGATCGTGAAGGTGCTCGACGCGTTGCGCGCGAAGGAGAAGTTCGCCGACGTTCACCTGCCGTTCGATGGCAAGCGCCAGACGCTGACGGTCGATATGGCGCGCACCGTCAACTCGGACGGCGAGGCGCACGCTGCGTCGCCCGACGAGATCGGCGACATCGTGCCGTCGTACCTCGCGGACGCGACCATCTATTCCGATCTGCGCGAGCGCGTCGTGTCGTTTCCCGCCGTCGACAAGGGCTCGGTGATCGAGCTCGAGACCACGCGGACGACCAAGCCCGGGCCGGACTCGCCGATGGGCGCCGAGATCATGCTCGGCCAGTGGGATCCGATCCTCGATCGCACGGTCACGATTACAGCGCCGGCTGGCACCGTGCCGAAGCTCGCGGTCGCGGGCATCGATCTGAAGCCGACCGAGAGCGATGGCGCGAACGGCCACACCTGGACGTATCACCTCGCCAAGCAGCCCGATCGTCATCCCGAGCAGAGCTCGCCGAGTGACGCCATCGTGCTGCCGCGCCTCGTCGTCGGTTTCGAGCCGTCGTGGCAGAAGGTGCTCGAGCCGGTCGCGGCGCGGTTCCTCGACAAGGCCGTGCCGCAACCGCTACCGCCTGCGATCAAGGCCGAGGCGGATCGGATCGTCGCCGGTGCGACCACCGACGTCGAGAAGGCGCAGAAGCTGTTCGCGTTCGTCGCGCACGACATCCGCAGCGTCGACGTCCCTCTGGGCGCCGCCGGTTACGAGCCGCACGCGCCGGCAGACATCCTCGCGAACAAGTACGCGGACGCGCGCGACAAGGTCGGCCTCCTGCTCGCGCTCGCGAGCGCGGAGGGCATCGCCGGTCGTCCCGTGCTCGTGCGCTCCGGCAAGGTACCGGTGATCCAGAGCGTGCCAACGATCGCGCAGTTCGATCACATCGTCGCGAAGCTCAGCGTCGACAAGAAGGACGTGTGGCTGAACCCGGCCGACGAGAATGGCCAGTACGACTTCGTGGTCGCGGGTCAGGACAGCCTCGTGCTGCCGCTCGAGAAGGGCGGCTCCGAGCTCGGCCAGCGCCCGGCGATGGATCCCGCATCGTCGGTCTCGCACGTCACGGCGAGGTACGTACTCGCCGCGAACGGCGATCTCGACGCCGTCTACAACTACGAGCTCACCGGTTGGTTCGCGGATCGCGCGAGCGGCGAGCTCCGGCCGCTCAAGGGCGAGAACCTCGACAAGTTCTTCCAGCAAGCGGCGGGCGAGCTGTCGGCCTCCGCGGTCGACAAGGGTCACGACGTCAGCGACACGATGTCGGTCGCCGGACCGATGTCGATCACGCACCACGTCGCGGTGCCGGGCTACTCGGCCGCGCAGGGCAACTTCCGCAACTTCGAGATGCCGCCGGTCACGCTCGGCATCGCCGACGACGTTCCGTCGGCGAGCTTGTCGAAGCGCAAGTATCCGATGTGGGTCGGCGCACCGCGCACCCAGAAGGCCGACGTCACCGTCCAGATTCCCGCCGGCTGGAAGGTCGCGTACGTACCCGACAAGCTCGCGGGGAGCGCCGATGGCGTGACCTACTCGTCCGCGTGCCAGACGACCGGTCAGACCGTGTCGTGTCACGACGAGATCAAGCTCGACAAGCTCGTGCTCGAGAGCGCCCAGTACGGCGCGTTCCACGACGCGCTCGCGAAGCTGCAGGCGTACGAGCGCCGGGTCGTGCTGCTGACGAAGGCCTGATCACGGCGCGGGCTCGCTGTGGACGTGCAGCGTGCGCGTCGGAAACGCGATGCTCGCGCCGGCTGCTTCGATCGCGGACATGAACTCGAGCAGCACTTGCTGCCGGATGCGTTGGAACTCGCCGAAGTCGCGCGTCAGGAACCACGCCATGATCTCGACGTCGAGCGACGACTCGGCGAACGAACCGGACGACTACCGCGTCAGGCCAGATCTTGGGATGTGTACGTAGGATCGCGTCGAACGCACCGAGGACTTCCTGCATCTGCGCGGCCGTGGTGTCGTACTCGAGGCCGATGACGGTCGCGAGGCGGATCCGATCGCGCGCGGCGTACGACTCGACGCGTTGGTTCGCGAGCTCGCCATTCGGGATCGTGACGATCGTCCGATCGAGCGTGCGGATCCGCGTCGAGCGCAGGCCGATCTTCTCGACGGTTCCGACGAAGTCGTAGACCTTCACGAAGTCCCCCTCTCGGAGTGGTTGATCGATCCCGATCGACACCGCGCCGAACAGGTTCTCGACCGTCTTTTGCGCCGCGAGCGCGAACACGAGCCCGCCGATGCCGAGTCCTGCGATCAAGCTGGCGACGGACACGCCTAGTTGCGACAATCCAACTAGAGCGCCGAATACCAGCACCGAGACCTTGGTGAATCGCGCCGCGAGCGCGAGTAGCGAGCGCGACGACGGGTGTTCGCGTGCCCAGGAGCGGGTCTCGAGCCCGGCTCGTGCGAGGTCCACGGCTCGAAACCCAGCCCACACCACGATCCCGATCATTGCGATCGCGCAGACGTGCCCGATCAACTCGGCGGCGCGCGCATCTAGATCGATCCAGCCCAGCGCTACACGAAACAAGCCGAGGGCCAGCAGTCCGGAGCAGAGCCCGGCGAGGCGCTCCACGACCTGGTCATCCCATGGGCTCGCCGTGCGGCGCGCGAGCCGTACCAGGATCGCCGCCCCGATCCAGGTAACCAACCGCGCGACGACGTACGTCGCGACCAGGGCGGCGAGCGCGAGCGCCGGCGGAGAGCTGGCGACATGTTCAACCGTGACGAGCATCGACCCTCACGCCGCGGCGGCGACGGGAACAATCATGACGCTGCGCTGACAGCGCTCGAGCAGGTGCTCCGTGAGGTGATGCCCGAGGACGCGGCCCAGCCACGACGGTGCGCGCCGTCCTACGATCACGAGGTCAGCATCGCGTTCGCGCGCGAGCTCGAGGACGGACGCTTCCGTATCCTGCGAGCGCGAGATCACCGCATCGACGCGTTCGTGACCACCGGCGATCCCGCGCAGGCGGGTGACCTTCGCGGCCACCGTCGCTTCCATGAGGTCCGAGATCGACGCGTATCGCGTCGGTGGCTCCATCGGATTGCCGGCGAGCCGCGGATACGCGTTCGCGTTGTGGAACAGTGTCAGCTCGCGCGCGTAACGCTCGGCGAGCTCGAGCGCTCGCGCCACGACCGGAAACCCCACATGTCCCAAGTCGCTGGCCGCGATGAACGGACCGTTCGTGCGTTCCGGACGCGCGACGATCACCGTCACGCGACCGCGATCGACCAGCTCGCACGCGAGCTCGACGCCGCGGGCGGCCCCCATCACGACGATGACCGGCCGGTACCTACTGATCGCTCGCTCGGCGCTCTCGCGCACCTCGCCGTAAGTGATCTCCACGTCGCAGCGCTCTCCACCGGGCAGGTGCGCCGCGCGAGAGATCACGCTCGTGCCCGCTGGATGAGCTGCGGAGACCGGCACCACGTCGACGATCTGCAGCGTCGCGTCGAGCAGACGAGACAGCCGGCAAGCACGGATCACCGCGGCACGAGACGGCGCAGTGTGATCGAGGACGAGAAGCACGCTCGGAGCGAGGCCGGCACCTCCGTAGGGGCTCCACGGTTGGTCGTGGTTCGTAGCTGCGGTGATGCGAGACTCGGTCATTTCTGCTCCTTGTTGGGGTTAGTCTGATCACCATAAGGTGGCTCGCATCTGTCGTCTAATGCGAAATATCGACGTGATATGTTAGAAAAACTAACATGGCTGGAACGCTCAACTATCACCATCTCTACGCGTTCTGGATGATCGCGGAGACCGGCAGCGTGACCGCCGCCGCCAAGCAGATGCGTGTCACGCACTCGACCCTGTCGGTGCAGCTCGCGACCCTCGAAACGCACCTCGGCGGCTCGCTGTTCGAGCGACGGGGGCGTGGACTCGTGATCACTCCCTTCGGAGACGAGATCCATACGCGTGCGAGCGAGATTTTTCGGTTGGGACGCGAGCTGGTCGACCTCACGGACGACGGCGCCGCGGCGCGAGTGACGCTACGGGTCGGCGTGGTCGCGACGTTGCCCAAGACGATCACCTGCCGTTTGCTCGAGCCCGCCCTGGAGCCGCAGTCGACAACGTTGGACCTCCAGCACGGTGCATTCGATCGCATGCTCGAGGGTCTCGCCGCAGGCCGGCTGCACGTCGTGCTTGCCGATCAGGTCCTGCCGCAAGGCACATCCCTGCGCTTGCACGCGCACGAGCTAGGCGAAACCGAGTTACTGGTGTTCGGCAGCGAACGGCTCGTTGCTTCGTTGGAGGCGCGCTTCCCATCATGCTTGCAGGGTGCGCCGATGTTGCTGCCGCGCACCGGGAGCTCGCTGCGGCGTAGCGTCGACACGTGGCTGGGGCAGCGTGGGATCCGGGTCGCGGTCGTCGGCGAGATCGACGATGCGGGAACGTTGCGTGCGTTCGGGCTCCGCGGCCACGGGTTATTCCTCGTGCGCGCGGCCCTCGCCTCCGAGGTCGCCGATGTAAGCGGTGCGCGACGCGTCGGCAGGCTCGACGGGCTCAGCGAGCGCTACGTCGCCATCACCCGCGAGCGCACGGTCCGGCATCCCGCGCTCGTGAGGCTGATCGAACGCGCGCGGGCGCGTCTAGACCGGGATTGACCGACGAAGCCCACGCAGCGAAAGAGCTGCGGCATCGTGCTACTGATCGATCACGGATGGACTGCGACGATGTGATGCTGGTGCTCGCGCAGGGCGACACCACGCTGCCGCCCGACCAGGTCGCGGCGTTCGACGATCACGTCAGCGACTGCGAAGGCTGCTCCGAGCTGGTCAGCCGGCGGTCGCACGACGCGCCGTGGGCGGCCGTCGGCTCCTATCGCCTCCCGGTGGTCGATCCGGCGCGGTTCGAGCTCCACGAGGTGATCGCGACAGGCGGGATGGGCAAGATCACGCGCGCGTTCGATCATCACCTCGCGCGCGAGGTCGCGATCAAGGAAGCGCTCGCGCCCGAGTTTCGCGGCCGGTTCGAGCGCGAGGCCGCGATCACCGCACGTCTGCAGCATCCCGCGATCGTGCCGATCTACGAGGCGGGCACGTGGCCGGATGGCGGCCCGTTCTACACGATGCGGTTGATCCACGGTCGCACGCTCGCCGATGCGATCGCTCGCGCACCTGCGCTCGCGCAGCGCCTCGAGCTCGTCGCGGCGGTCGGCACCGTCGGCGACGCCCTCGCGTACGCGCACTCGCTCGCGATCATCCATCGCGATCTCAAGCCGACGAACGTGCTGGTGGGCGAGTTCGGCGAGACCGTCCTGATCGACTGGGGGCTCGCGAAGCACCTCGAGGAGGACGTGCCGGCGGCCGGCGCGCATCCGGACAGCCCGCACGTCACGACCGCGGGGCTCGTGGTCGGCACGCCGTGCTTCATCGCGCCCGAGCAGGCTCGCGGCGACGAGCTCGACGAGCGGGCGGACGTGTTCGCCCTCGGCGCGCTGCTCTACAACGTGTTGACCGGGACGCCGCCGTACTGGGACCAGTCACGCGATACCAAGGAGCTGATCGCCGCGGTCCTGGCGCGATCGCCAACGCCGATCCAGACGCTCGCGCCGGATGCGCCGGCGGATCTGTGCGCGATCGTCGAGCGCGCGATGGCGCGTGATCGCGACGTGCGGTTCGCGGACGCCGGCGCGATGGTCGCCGAGCTCAAGCGGTTCCAGGCGGGGCAGCTGCTCGCCTCTCGCGAGTATCGGATCCGCGAGCTCCTGGCGCGCTGGCTTCGCCGGCATCGCACGGTGGTCGCGGTCACGGGCGTCGCGGCCGTCGTGGTCGCAGCCGGTGGTGCGGTCGCGATGCGGAAGGTCTCGCGCGCGAACGAGGTCGCCGACAGCGCGTTCGCGCGCGGCCAGCGCAAGTTGTGTGCGAGCGAAGCACCGGCGCTCGCAGGCCCGTGGGACGCGAAGGCGAAACGGCTCGTCACGAATGCATTCGCGGCGACGAAGCTGCCGTTCGTCGCGGACACGCTCGCGCGCGTCGACGCGAACCTCACCCACTGGACCGCGGACCTCGAGGTCTCGCGCGACCTGCTGTGCGTGCCGAACGTGCCGCGCGCGCGGCTCGCGACGGAGCTCGCTTGCCTCGCCGATCGCGCGCGCGATGCGCGGGCGTTGGTCAACCAGTTCGCGAATGGCGACAACGCGCCGACCGTGTTGAACGCGGTCGCTGCGACCGAGCAGCTCGCGCCGGCGTCGCGATGTCTCGACACGTTCACCGCGCCTGTTGCCCCCGCGGCCTCGCACGCGACCGACGAGCTCCAGGCCGAGACCGCGCAGGCGCACGCGCTGATGGCACTCGGCAACTTCAAGGCGGCGGTGCCGTTCGCGCAGAAGGCGGTGACCGCCGCAAATACTCTCGGCGATCCGGGGTTGCGCGCGGACGCCCTCGTCACGCTCGGCGCGGCGCAGACCGAGTCGTCGGATCTCGACGGCGCACTCGCCACGTTGCAGCAAGCGCTCGAGCTCGCCGACGTCGCGCGCGAAGATCGGCTGCGCGCACAGGCGTGGAACAACCTGGTCCGCACGCAGTACCTGCGCGGTCAGTTCGATCAAGTCGTCGCGATGCGCGCGCCCGCGCTCGGGGCGATCGAGCGGGTCGGCGACGTCAAGCTCGCGACCGATACCAAGCTCAATATCGCCGCGGCGCTCGGTCAGCTCGGCAAGCCGGGCGAAGCGCGGCCGTTGTTCGAGGAAGTCGTCGCGCAGCGCCGCGCCGCGTACGGCGAGCACGACTACCGGCTCGGCACCGCGCTGTCCGCGCTCGGTAATGCGTACTCGATGCAGGGCGAGCTCGCGAAGGGCATCGCGGCGCATCAGGCGGCGGTCGCGACGGTCGAGGCCGCGCTCGGCCCGAACCATCCGACGACCGGTGTGATGCACGGCAACCTCGGCGACGACTACCTGTACGCGCTGCGCTTCGAAGACGCGATCGCAGAGCTCGCGAAGGATGTCGACATCCTCGAGCGCGTCGATCCGAAGCAGCGCAAGCTCGCGAACGCGCTGACCGACCTCGGCACCGCGCAGCTCGAGGCAGGGCATGCCGAGCAGGCGCTGGCCACGTTCGAGCGCGCCGACGCGCTGTGGGCCGAGGTCGCCGCGAAGCATCCCGGGCACGGCGACGCGATGCTCGGGCGCTACCTCGCGGCCCGCGCGCTCGGCAAGCCCGCCGACGTCGCCGACCTCGAGGCGGCGCTCGTGCTCGCGGAGCACCTGCCGCCGTTCGAGCGTGCGCGGATCCAGCTCGTGCTCGGCACTGCGCTCACGGGGCCGCGTGCAACCGAGCTCGTCAAGGCGGCGGCGGCGGGCTTCGAGACGTCATCACTGCCGCTGTGCCAGCGAGAGCTCGGGACCGCGAAGGCGTGGCTCGTGGCTCACCCTAAGGGTTGACGAAGATCGGGTTCGTCATCCCGAACGGAATCCGCCCCGGGTGAACTGGCTCGAGCGCTTGCGTCCCGTATGCGGCGATCACGACGAAGCCGCCGGATGCACGAACGTTCACCGGAATCTGGTTGTGCCAGCGGATCACCGGGTTCTGGCTGTCCGCGTCACTCGGCATGATCGGAATCGTGTCGACGGTCTGGCCGTCGACGATCACCTCGATCGCGGTCACATCGATCCAGGTCGCGGCTTGCACGGTGACATCGACGGTCTGCGGCGAGCCGGCGCCGGTCGTCGTGTCGCCGGGCTGCGCGGTGCCGAGCGCGGCGGTGACGTAGATGCCGCCGCTCACGAACCCGTGACCCGCGGCGAGTGCATCGCGGACCTGGTTCGCACTGAGTGCGCGTGGGTCGTCGGTGCCGAGCTTCAAGCACGTGCGCGGATAGCCGACTGGCGAGGTCGCGATGCCGTGCGAATCCGACGAGCCGACGGCGAACACCTTGCGGCCTGCGCCCAGGATGCCAAGCCAATCCTCGACGGTGCCGTGGCGGTTCGACGTCCAGCCCGAGTCGTTGAACACCTCGATCAGCGTGAACTTCGTATCCCAGTCCGACACCGCGCTCGCGGTGCCCGTCGCCGGGTCGTAGCCGACGTAGGGGAAGTAGTTCTTGCCGCTGTGCGGGTGGTTGATGATCACGACCGGCGCCTCGGGCCGTGCGCGCACGGTGTCGAACACCTCGGGCGGCGAGAGCGTCGCGAACTTGGTATCCGGGCGCGCCGCGGTCGGGAACGTCTGCCACTTCGGCGCGCCGTTGTTGACCTGGGTCGGATCGGGTGTCAGTGGGACCACGCCCATGTGGCCCCAGACCTCGAACGACGTCATCTCGATCGAGCTGATCGTGAACGCCCAGGCGGCGACGCCGAGCTGCGCGACCTCGGCGGAGAAGTCGCCGACCCATTCGTGATCGGTGCGCACCGGAATCTCGAGACCGTCGGCGACCGCTTGCGCGACCTTCGTCAGTGCGCGATCTCCCGAGTCGTTCGAGCGCCAGGTGTGGACGTGGAAGTCACCGCACTGCACGCCGGTCGTATCGACCGAGTGATCGAGCGGCGCGTCGACGGTCACCGTCGCATTCGCGGCGACCGTCACGGTCTGCTGGACGAGCTCGTACTCGTAGCCGCGAGATACGATCACGGTCCATTTGCCGGGCGGCACGGGCAGCGTGATGTCGCCGGTGACCGCGTACTCGACGTGCAAGCGGCCACCCGCGATCGCTTTCTCGCCGTACTGCGACGGCACCGCTGGGATCGTCTGGCCTTCCGCCGGCACGACTTGGACGCGGACCGGCACTGGGGCGGCTTGTTCGGTCGCGATGACGTGGATCGAACCGGTCGCCGGAAGATCGATCGCACCCGTGGTGGCTGCCCCGACCGTCGTGGTCGCCATCACGTCGCCACGCTTGTACGCGTCGAGGCGTACGTTCGAGCCGGCGGGCACGTGCAACGTGAACGCGCCGTTCGCGTCGGTCGTCGTTCGCGTGAGGTACGCATCCATCGTTGTCGTGTCGATCGCGTGGACCCGCACGCCGGGCGCGGGAACGCCGCCGCGCGTGATCGTGCCGGTGATCTCGCGTTGCGGGTTTCCGCGCGTGCGCTCGATCGCGCCGACGATGCCGTCGAGGCCAGGACCGCCGATCACGAGCTGCGCGTGCAGGCGATCGGTCGTCGCGCACTGGCCGATCGTGAAGCCCGGCGTGAACGCGCCGAGGAAGCCCGAGACCGACAGTGCGCTGCCCATCGGGCCGTCGCCGGGGATGTACCCCCAGCTCGTCGCATCGTCGTCGACGAGCGCGAGGTACGGCGCGGCGGCGAGCTGGGTGTTGAAGCCGAGCGTCGGTTGGAACGCCGGCATCCGGTCCGTGTACATCATCGCGTGGATCGTCGAGGCCTCGACGGTGTCCTTCGTCCGAGGCGATGCGTAGTGCATCGTGATGTCGACGTGCTCGCTGCCCGGCGCGAGCGTGTAGTCGATCGCGGCGTCGATATCGGTGAGGTCGTCGGGATAGACGACCGCGATCACCGACTCGAAGAACGGGAGCGGGTGGAGCTTGCCGCTCGCGCGGATGATCGCGGGATTGCCATCGCTGCCGTCGTTGATCACCGAGACGTTGTCGGTGACGACGGTCGAGCGACCGGTGAGGATGAAGAACTCTCCGAAGTTCGCGGGCTCGATCAGCGCACCGTTCTGGATCCGCGCGACGCCGACCGGGCGCCCGCCCCACGGATCGTAGAGGTCGCTATCGCCGACGTCTTCGATCACGAGTGCGACCTTGTCGTTCGCGAGGACGAAATCGTTATCGGCCCACGTGACGAGCCCCGAGCTCACGGCCGGGAGCTGGCTCGCGTGGATCCGCCCCGCGCGCGCTTCGTTCGGTCCAGCGCCGAGTGGATCGGGATGGCCATCGAGGCTTCCCGCGCTGAACGGTTCGGGTGGGTGATCGCAACCGGTCTTCGGTGCGTCGTCGCCACAGGCTGCTGCCAGTGCTGCGAGGAGCAGCAGGTACCTCATCGCGCCAGCGTAACGCGGACGTCACCGAGCGAGACGAAATTGCGACAACCGCGCCACGTTCAGTTTCATCAGCCGGGCACGACCGCGATCGACCATGGTTGATCGCGGCCGGGCAGAGGACCCCTTTGCCCCTTGTCCGTGCGCTCGATCCGGATCAACGAGCCGTGCTTCAGATCGAGCCTCGCGGCGCCCGGCGTGCGCGCCGGGCCATCGTCGATCCGCCACTCGAGCGGAATCCCGTCGGCGCGGACGACCGCGTTGAACGTGCCGGCGGCGCCGGCCCAGCGCAGCATGTCGACGTCGTTGCGCGTATCGAGGTAGCCGCGCATCTCCTTCGTCAGCTCGAGCGGGTTCGCGTCGGCATCGGTGCCGTTCGGCTCGACCTCGCCGGCGGTCGGATCTTCTTGCACCACCGTGACGGTGTACGCGTCGCTGACGTTCTCGACGGGCAGCTTCGTACCCGGCAGAAGGGTCTGATCGATCGAGATCACGAGCGGGCCGTCGATCGACCGGCGGTGCAGCATCTCGGGTTCGCCGATCTGACCCTCGTCGGCGACCGCACCGTGCAGGCCGTCGCCGTCGGTGAGCGCGAGGTTGATATCGAGGTTCGGCAGCCCGGTGACGCGCACGGTGACAACGCGCTTCTCGCCCGCGGGCCAGGGCACGACGAACGTGTCGCGGTCGCCGGCCTCCGCCGAGTGGCGCATGCCGAGGTGACCGGTGACGGTGAGCCCGATCTTGTTCGCGTGCGCGACATCGTCGTTCGGCTCGCGCTCCTCGCTCAACGGGGGCGCCGCACGCGTCAGGAAATAGGCAGCGCCGCCGGCGGCGCCGAGCACGAGCGTCGTCATCAGGCCGAGCGTGACGAACCGCTGGCGCTTGATCCCGCGCTCGAATGCGTCGATGTCGGAGCGCCGGAGCCGAACATCGCTCTCGCCCTCCTCAGCGGTGACCGCGAACGCGCGTTGCACGCGTTGCGACGAGCGCGAGCCGGGGCCGGTCGCGCTACCGACGGTGTCGCTGTAGACCTCTTCGATCCGTTCGGCGAGCTCGGCCGCGGTTTGAAACCGCGCGCTCGGATCCTTCGCGAGCGCCTTCTTGCAGATCGCATCGACCTGCGGATCGATGCCGAGCTTCGGCGCGCGCATCGAAGGTGCGTCGGCGTCCGCGGTGAGGTGCTTCGTCAACACGCCGACCGCGGTCGAGCCGGTGAACAGGTGCTGGCCGGTGAGCACCTCGAACATCATCGCGCCGAACGAGTAGATGTCGCTGCGGTGGTCGACATCGTCGCCGCGGATCTGCTCGGGCGACATGAAGTATGGTGTGCCGACGATCTGCTGGCGATCGGTCGCGGTCGTCGGCGCGCGCTGCTGCTCGAGCTTCGCGAGTCCGAAGTCGAGGACCTTCGCGTAATCACGACCGTTACCGGTGCGCGTGATCAAGACGTTCTCGGGTTTGAGATCGCGATGCACGATGCCGAGCTCGTGCGCTTCGGCGAGTGCGCCGCAGATCTGCGCGAGCAGTGGCGCCGCGCGCTGCCACGGCATCGGCCCGTCGCGCGAGATGATGCTGCCGAGGTCGAGGCCCCGGACGTACTCCATGATCAGGTAGAGCGCGCCCTGCGCCGTCCCGAAGTCGAAGACCTGAACGGTGTGCGGGTGGTGCAGCTTCGACACGGCCGCCGCTTCCCGCTCGAACCGCTGGATCACGTCGGGGTCCGCCGCGAGATCGCGGTGCAACACCTTCATCGCGGCGACCTTGCCCATGCGCAGGTGCTCGACGCGATAGACGACGCCCATGCCGCCACGGCCGACGACCTCCATCACCTTGTAGCGGCCGTCCACGATCTTGCCGAGCCACGCCTGGTTCGAATCGCTGAGGCGGCGATCGACGACGACATCGCTGTCGGTGCTCGGCGCGGCATTCGTGCGCGCGGCATCGAGGGGGCTCGCGTGCGTCATGTCGGCGCCGCACTCGCGGCAGAAGTGACATGGATCTGCGAACGAGCTCCGGCACCGCGGGCACACGAATTTCTGCGCCGGGGTGGAGGACACGGCGTGATGTTACCGCGACGCGCGAACGTCGGCATCGTCTGTCCTCGGCGAAGGATTTCCGTCGAGCGGCAACTATGTTCTGCTTAACTTTTGTCCACGAGCGGCTTCCACGTCCACGTCGTGCCGTGGATGGTCAGCAAGCCGGCTGCGGGTGCGTGCGTCTCGGGCAGGCGTGGCATCGCGTCGGCGGTCCCCGGCGTGACGCTCGCGCGGGTGCCGTCTCGGCCGCCTGATCGTGCAGGCGACGGGGCCGGCTGGGTCGGGCCGTGGACGAGCAGGTCGATCGCGGGGCCGACCGCGAGGTCCGCTTCGCCGCTCGGCTCGCCACCGTGGTCGTCGCGAGGTGCTTCCGCGAGTGCCGCGATGCGAAGGCCGGGCTTCGCTGCGAGCTCCTGGTAGAGCTGGAGCACGTCGTCCGCCTGCCAGGCGCAGCCATCGCCGCCGGCGGCGAGGCGCAGGCGGCTGCCGGCGCCGGGCAGGAGAGCGATCGATGCGTCGGGGAGCTCGATCCAGCGGACCAGGCGGCCATCGAGGACCGCGACGTTCTTGGTGCCGAGCTTTGCGATCGCGGCGGTCTCGGCGGCTACCGATTCGAGATCGCCGGGGAGGGCGACGACCGGCGAGCTGGGCTTCGCGAGCACGCCGAGCGTCGCCTCGAGCTCGGGCTGCGTGGTGCCCATGCCGCCGAGCGCGAGCACGAGGTCGGCGTGCGCGTCATCGAGCTTCGCGCGTAGCCGGCCGAGCGCCGCGAGCGTCTTGGGATCGGCACCGCCGGCATCGGCGACGACGCCGATCACGAGCTCGTGATCTTTGTCGTTGTCGTGTTGCAGCGAGCTGCCGATCAGCTTCCAGGGTTTTGGGAGCGTGGCAGTAGGCTCGGGTAGATCCGCGGCGATGCACCGCCACGGTGCTTTCGTATGTTCCGCGGCGGTCAACGCGGCGGCGAGTGCGTTCGCGATCCTCGGCGCGGCACTCGCGGGCGGCCTCTTGCCGCCGCAGGCGGCCAGTAGCGTCGTAATCGTCAACGTGAGCGTGAGCGAAGCACTTGGAGCGAGCAAAGCGAGCGTTCGCGACGAGCGGGCGTTGTCGTTCGCTTCGCAGTCGGCCGTCGAACATCCGGAATCGCTTACCCTTACGTTGCTACTCTCCGGCGACATGACCACCGGCTGCGCGCCACGCATCGATCACCGTCGGCGATTCGTAGTATCCGGATAGTTTCCGCGTGGGCTCTCTCACCACGACCTCGGTGAACACCGCCGTGGCCCCGGCCTTGTCGCCACTCGCGACGAGCGCCTTGCCGAGCAACATCCCGACATCACCGAGCACAGGCTCGTCGAGATACTCCAGCTTCTTGCCGACCTCCGCGAGCGCCTTCGCTACATCCGCGTAATCACCCTGCAGCTCTGCGAGCCGCGCGATCGGCAGAGCCGCGGCCGCCGCGTCATTCGCGTTCGCGTGCTCCTTGCGCCGCGCGAGCGCCTCGGACGAGGGCGTCGGCAACCGCTCGTCGTGCACGCGTAGGTTCATCACCGGCACGATGATCGAGTCGTTCTTCTCGATCGCGGTCTTGTCTCCGAGGTTGTTGTACGTGCGCAGCAGCTCCACTTCTTTCGCGTCGCCGAAGTAGAACTGCGAGATCGCGGCGAGCGACTCGGTGGTCTGCGCGATATGCGTGACCTTGAACGGCAGCTTCAGCGCGACACCCGCCGCGGGGATATCCGTGACCTGCATGTTGTTGAGCTGCGCGATGTACGGCGCGCGGCTCGCATCGCCGAGATACTTCGTCGCGAGCCCGGGCAGCGTGTCGCCTTTACTCGTCGTGATCTCGCGCGCGATCGGCACGCGGATCCGCTCACCTGGGTTGAGCTTGCGAAACGTCTTCCACTTGTTCTCGTCGACGATGAACGCCGACGTACGTGCGTGATCGCCGTAGAACTCGGCGGCGACCAGATCGATCGTGTCGCCTTGCTTGACCTTGTACATCACGAAGTCCGCGGGCTCTTCGGCCGCCGCGACGCGCGCGATCAACATTGCCGCGACGACGATGCCGGCCTTCGTCGACGCGCTCACGGCGTCGCCTCCGGCTTGTGCTTTCCGGGCAGCAGCGTGCCTTGCTTCTCGAAATCGACCGTCAGCGCCGTCGGTGCTTGCGCCGTGTTCGCGCCGACCTCGATCGACTTTTCGATCGGCTGATAGTAATCGTGCTCGAACCGCAGCGCGTGCTGACCCGCGAATGTCTCGATCGGCTTCGCGAACGGGGTCACGCCGACGAGCTTGCCGTCGACGAGCACGCGTGCCCACGGCTTCGCATCGATGCGCAGATATGCGCGATGTTGCGCCCGATCGACGTTCGTCGGCGTCTTCGGTGTTGCACCGAGGGGCGCGACGTGGATCAACCCGAGGAACAGCAACAACACCGTGAGCGCGACGCCGTGCGCGACGATGCCCGAGCGCACCATGTTGCGCGCCTGGAGGTTCGGCTGCTGCAGCGCGCCCGCACCGGCACCGAGCGCGGCGGGATTCAAGTACTGCTCTGCCTCGAGCTCGGTGATCACACCTTGTGATTTCAAGAACAGCACGAGCCGCGCGTGATGATTCATCTCGACGTGCTTCGCGAGGAAGCGCTCGAGCGCCATCACCATGTGCTGCGCGGAGCGCCAGCGATCGCGAGGCTGTTTCTCGAGGCAGCGATCGATCACGTTGTTGAGCTCGCGCGGGATTTCGGGATTCACCGAGCGCGCACTCTCGTGCTTCTCGAGGCGGATCTTGTGCATCGCGGACTTCTTCTCGTCCTCGACGAATGGCTTCTTGCCAGTGACCATCTGATACAGCACGA
>JBDUAS010000599.1:0-1941 GCA_040004535.1 Deltaproteobacteria bacterium | reverse complement strand
CAGTCGTGCGCGGAGCACAACATCCAGGTCGCGCAGCCGACGACGCCCGCGCAGATGTATCATCTGCTGCGGAGCCAGGCGCTACGCAAGCTGCGCAAGCCGCTGATCGTGATGACGCCGAAATCGCTGCTCCGGTTGCCGGCCGCGACCTCGACGCTCGACGAGCTGGCGACGGGCACGTTCCATCGCGTACTGCACGACACGGTCGCGGATCCGAAGAAGGTCACGCGCGTGCTGATGTGCACGGGCCGGATCTACTACGACCTCGCCGAAGAGCGGACGAAGCGCAACTCCGAGGACATCGCGATCGTGCGGCTCGAGAAGCTCTATCCGTGGTGGCCGAACCTGATCGGCGCATCGATCGACGCCTACAAGAACCTCGAAGAGGTGATGTGGGTCCAGGACGAGCCGTACAACATGGGCGCGGCGACGTTCGTCACGCCGCGACTCGAGGACTTGCTGCCGGCGAAGGTGAAGCTCGAGGTGATCGCTCGTGCCGAAAGCGCGAGCCCGGCGACCGGTTCGCACAAGGCCCACGTGATCGAGCAGCAGCAGATCATGAAGGCCGCGTTCGATCCTCGGTAGCCGCGGCAGTCCCCGCTAGCCGGCAAGCCGAGTAGCCGGCGCCTCGCAAACCCGCGAGAGGTCGAGGTCCCAGGGTTGGCGCGGGGCGTGCTCTTACACCGGGGATGCGGGGCGACTATCTACTTCCGACCGGCGACTGGTCGTCGCGCGACTCGCTCACCGAGCTGACCGAAGTCTACGAGCGCCCCGAAGCGCCGCGGGGCTCGGCCCCGATGGAGCTGCCGTTGCCGCCCGAAGTCCGGGCGCTGGCGACCCAGCCGTCTCCCGTGGTGGTCGCGCCGATCGCGTACATCCCGATGCAGCGCTACGAGATTCCGACGATCGCGCCTCTTGCGACCGGGAGCTCGCCGCAAGTCCGGATCAGCGAGCGTCTCGACAAGACGCATCGCGTGGAGCGGCCATCCTCGTGGCAGCGGATCCCGCTGATCGCGGGGATCGTCGGCGCGATTGTCTTGGGCATCGGCGTCGGCGTTGTGGTTTCTATGCACGGCTCGCAGATCGAAGCGGCGCCTGTTGCAGTTGCGAAGCCGGTCGTCCACGGGCCGACGGTCACGCCGATCGAAGTGCCGCCGCCCGCGCGCAAGGCAGTCGTTGCGGCCGCGCCGCAAGTGGTCGAGCCCGCCGCACCCGTGCTTCATCACGCGCCGGTTCATCACGAAGCGCGTGCGCCACGCGAAGCTCGTCACGAGCACGTCACGCCCGCCGCGGTCACCGCGACCGGCATGCTGCGGATCTCGAGCAAGCCGCCGTGTGCGATCGCGATCGACGGCAAGCCGAGTGGCAAGACGACGCCGCAAGCGGCGCTGGCACTGCCCATCGGGAGCCATCAGGTCACGCTGACGAACGAAGAGCAGGGCATCCAGCTCACGACCGAGGTCGCGATCGAGGCCGGCAAGCGGACGTCCGTCGTTCAGGACTTCACGAAGTAACCGTCACGAGCTGACCGACAGCGCGACGACGTCGCGAGCGCGGTCCACAAGCACTGCTGGGTGTTCTCGAGCCGCTCGGCTCGGGTCGCCGGATGGTCATGTTGGCCGCGACGAGCGCCGCGAACGCGAACGTCACATTCCGCGCGTCAGCGGCTCGATGCCCGGCGCAGCCGCAAACGCGCCGCGCGGGATCACCACCCAGATCACGATCAGCCAGCGCGCCAAGGTCGCTCCTATAGCCCCGCGCGCACCGCGATTCGCGAGTCGGTCACGTCGCCACCGCGCGTCGCTGGGGGTAGGATGCGCGCATGGCCGACCTCGTCGTCCCGCAGCTAGGAGAATCGATCTCGGAAGCCGTCGTCTCGCGCTGGCTCAAGAACGTGGGCGACGCGGTCACGGTGGACGAGCCGGTCGCCGAGCTCGAGAC
>JBDUAS010000598.1:0-1944 GCA_040004535.1 Deltaproteobacteria bacterium | reverse complement strand
ACCCCGCGCGGTCCTTCGGCAGCGCTGCCGGCAGCGCTGCCGGCAGCCGGGAGGCCTCGACCATCGCCTCCGGTCGCGAGCACCGGCGGCACCGCGGTTTGCTCGGCGGTATCGACGCTGTCGCCGTCGCTGAGGTCGATCTCGACATCCGAGGTCGGCCGCGTCGGCGTCCTGACCTCGATGCCCGGCGAGCTCATCCGTTCCATCCGCAGCGTCGTCGCGGGGTTGATATCGCCGCTGCTGCCGGCGAGGCCGAGCGCTTCGAGATCGACCGCGGCCATCTCGCGCGTCTTCATGTCGAAGTCGACGCCCTCCGCGGTCGAATCGGTCGACGGCGGATCGATCATCGTCGGTGCAGCCTCGGGCGCGATCGGGCCCGAGTCGATGTCGTCGACCATCCGCACCGGCGCGGAGCCATCGTTGGAGAAGCTGTACGCGATCGACATCGCGAGCGACGGATCCTCGGGGCGAGGCGCCGGCGGCGCGGTCGGCGCGCGCGTACGAGGCACGTTATCGCTCGGCACGCGAAGCCCACCACCGCGCCGGCGCTTGCGACGCCGCTCCGCCGTGGTCATGCCGACTTCCATGTCGGCCTGGGAGTCTTCGTCGCGCTTGCTCATGCCTCGGCCACCCCGAGCGCACCGAGCCGCTCTCCGAATCGCACGGCCTGGCCGACTTCGCCTTCGAGCTGGACGCGGCCGGGCTCGAAGCACATCACCACCGTCGAGCCGAGCCGGAACGCGCCGAGCTCGTCGCCGCGCTTGACTTGACGCATCGGCTCGTTCAATTCGATCCGGCGCAGCTCGCGCGCGTGGCGCCACGTCACCGAATCCTCGGCGTGCGCGAGCCGGATGTTACCGACCCCGGTCGCCGCGACCATCACGACCGCGACGACGCCGAGGCGCGGCGAGTCGAGCCAGATCACGACGCGCTCGTTGCGCGACAACAGATTCGCGCGGCGCGCTGCCACCTTCAGATTCACCGGCCACAGCTCGCCCGGAACGTAGTCGTACGCCACCAGGCGTCCATCGACGGGCGCATGGACTCGATGATAGTCGCGCGGCGACAGGTAGATCGTCGCGTATGGACCATCGATGAGACGCGCCGCCATCGTCGTATCGACGACGAGATCCTCGAGGCGATAATTCAAGCCCTTGGCTTGAAGCAGCTCGCCGTCGGCTGCGATGCCACGCGCTGCCACCACGCCGTCGCACGGCGAGATCACCGTGGATTCATTGCTATCGATCGGGCGTACTCCCGGCCGTAGCTTGCGGGCGAAGAAGTCGCCGAACGTGTCGTACTCGCCGAGCTCGAGCTCGGTCTCGCCGAGATTCGCGCCGACCGCACGCGCGAATGCACGATACGCGGGGCCTCGCAGTGCGTTCGGCACGCGCGCGCGGGCTCCAAATCCAACCAACGTCGCCCAGGCCGCGAACGGCGTCGTTACAGCGGGGCCAGGCTTCTTGAATTCCACGCGGGTAACTCGGCGGCCGGAGGGCGGGAAGACAGCGTGCTCAGCACACTCCCTCTGCCCCTGACCTTTCAGATTCTGCCAGGGGCGAAGCCAAGTTACAAGTCGCGCTAGCCCCCCAACCGAACGTGATCCGGTTCGCGCTCGTTGGAGACCACATTGCCCTTCATCGGGAAGGGCAATGGAACCCCGCTAGATCGCGTCCTCGCCGGTCTCGCCGGTGCGAATGCGGATGACCTCGTCGACCGGGAGGATGAAGATCTTGCCGTCGCCGATCTTGCCGGTGCGAGCGGCATCACTGATCACGGTGACGACCTGCTGGACGTTTTCGTTCGGAACGATGATCTCGATCTTCACCTTCGGCACGAAGTCGACGACGTAGGCGGAGCCCCGGTAGACCTCCTTCTTGCCGCCGGTGCGCCCGAAGCCTTTGACCTCGGTGACGGTCATGCCGTGCACGCCAATCTCGGCGA
>JBDUAS010000111.1:0-21643 GCA_040004535.1 Deltaproteobacteria bacterium | reverse complement strand
CATGAAGGAGCTCCTCCCGGTGCTCGAGCAGGTTGCCAAGCAGGGCAAGCCGCTCGTGATCATCGCCGAGGACGTCGATGGCGAAGCGCTCGCTACGCTCGTCGTCAACAAGCTGCGTGGCACGCTGCAAGTCTGCGCCGTCAAGGCGCCGGGCTTCGGTGACCGCCGCAAGGCGATGCTGCAGGACATCGCGATCCTCACCGGTGGCCAAGCCATCACCGAGGACCTCGGTCTCAAGCTCGAAGGCCTCGAGCTCAAGGACCTCGGCCGCGCGAAGAAGATGCAGATCGACAAGGACAACACGACGATCATCGAGGGCGCCGGTAAGAAGGACGGCATCGATGCACGCGTGAAGACCATCCGCCGCGAGGTCGAGGACACCACGTCGGATTACGATCGCGAGAAGCTCCAGGAGCGTCTGGCCAAGCTCGTCGGCGGCGTCGCGGTGATCCGCGTCGGCGCGGCGACCGAGGTCGAGATGAAGGAGAAGAAGGCTCGCGTCGAGGACGCGATGTACGCGACGCGCGCGGCTGTCGAAGAGGGCATCGTCCCCGGCGGCGGTGTTGCGCTCATCCGCGGCATCAAGGCGCTCGACAAGCTGACGTTCGATGACGACCGCCGCTACGGCGTCAACATCGTGCGCCGCGCGCTCGAGGAGCCACTCCGCCAGATCGCCGGTAACGCCGGCGTCGACGGATCGATCGTCGCCGCGAAGGTCAAAGAGGGCAAGGACGCCTTCGGCTTCAACGCCGCGACGCTCCAGTACGAGGATCTCGTCAAGGCCGGCGTGATCGACCCGACGAAGGTCGTGCGTACCGCGCTCCAGAACGCTGCGTCGGTGTCGGGCCTCATGCTGACGACCGAGACGCTGATCGCCGAGAAGCCCAAGAAGGAAGCGGGCGGCGGCGGCGGTGGCCATGAAGGTCACGGCCACGACTTCGAGTAACTCGTAGCTCGTTCGCTACACGAAACAGGTCGGCCTCACCGCCGGCCTGTTTTCGTTTCGGAAGCCGACACCTGTCGGAGATCCGTGCAATAAACCGCTGCGTTGTTGCCCGTTTGCCCTACTCGGTCGGGCACGCGTGTTGCTGCAAGGGCCTCCGCTTTGCGTACCTTGAAGTTTGTCGCGATCGCGCTGCTAGTGATGTCGGCGGAGGCGGTCGCGCAGCCGAGCGAGCCGCCGGCAGATGCTGGCACCGAGAGCGGGAGCGGCAGTGGCGTACCGCCGGATGCACCAGCGCCAGAGCCGCCGGCTCCGGCAGCACAAGTGATCACGGTCTCGGGCCGCGTGATCGACAAGCTCGGTCAACCGATCCGCAACGCGAAAGTCGGCGTCGAGGGCAGCGACGATCAAGTGCGCACCGATCGCGGCGGCCGGTTCACGACGAAGGCGCCCGTCAACTCGACCCTGGTCGTCGAGAAGAACGGTCTCGAGGTCGGGCTCGCGATCGTCACGGGCCCGGTGATCGACGACATCGTGTTGCTCGATCTCGATACGGTCGGCGAGCAGATCGAGATCCAGGGCTCCGCGCCGGTCGATGCACCAGGCGCCGCGGTGATCGATCGCAGCGAGCTCCAGCGCGTACCCGGCACCGGCGGCGACGTCGTCAAGGCCCTGTCCGCGATGCCCGGCGTCGTCAATCAGCAGCTGCCGCTCGGCTACTCGGGCGTCGTGATCCGCGGCAGCTCGCCGCAGGACTCGAAGGTGCTCGTCGACGACTTCGAGATTCCGGTGCTCTTCCACAACATCGGCTTTCGCGCGATCTTGCCGGCCGAGTCGATCGACACGCTCGAGTACATCCCGGGCGGCTTCGACGTCCAGTACGGCCGCGCGTCGTCGGGCATCATCGAGCTGACGACGCGGCCCGGCGGCGACAAGGCGACGGAACAGGCCGAGATCTCGGTGATCGACGGCGGCCTGCTCGTGCAAGGCAAGTCTGGCAACACGAAGTACATGATCGGCTTTCGCCGCTCGCTGATCGATCTGCTGCTTCCGGAGATCATCCCGGCGAGCGTCGATCTATCACTGACGACCGTGCCGAGCTACTACGACGAACAGTTCCGGATCGATCATCGGTTGAACGATCAGTGGAACCTGACGCTGTCGAGCGTCGGCACGATCGACACGTTCGAGCTCTACGCGACGAAGGACACCGACGCGAAGACGAAGCGGTTCTACAACCGCACCGCGTTCGCACGGCTCACCGCGGCCGCGAAGTATCACGAGGGACCGTGGACCGCGAACCTCGCGCTGTCGGGGCTGTTGCCGCAGTTCATCTTCGACATCGGGGAGCTCCAGAAGATCGAGGTCACCCAGCCAACGGTGACACCGCGCGCCGAAGTGATCCACACCGACAAGGAAGCGCTCGGCCTCGAGAATGTCGAGTGGCGACTCGGCGGCGAGGCGCAGATCGGCCGCAGCTACCTGACGCTCGCGCTGCCGCACGAGCAGCGCGAAGGCGAGACGATGGGTGCGTTCGATCCGCACGACACGACCGTGTCGTTTCACGGCACCTACTGGCAGCCCGACTTCGCGCAATGGGGTTCGGTCGCGGCGAACCTCGATCCGAAGATCAGATTCACGGGCGGCCTTCGCCTCGACGAGCTCGAGCGCAACGAGACATTCGCGATCCAGCCGCGCGGCAAGCTCGAGATCAAGCTGACGCCCACCGTCACCGCGCGCCTGACCGCGGGCGCATATCGCCGGCCGCCGGAGTACCAGAGCGAGACGCTGACCCCGACCCTCGACTTCGAACGCTCGACCCAGACGATCCTGGGCCTCGGGTGGGAGCCAAAGGAAGGCGTGCGCGTCCAGACCTCGACGTACTACAGCGACCGTTCGCACCTGATCGTCACGATGCCCGACGGCACGCTCGGCAACGATGGCCGGGGCACCACGATCGGCGCGGAGCTGCTCGGGACGTATCGCGAAGGGCCGTGGTTCGGCTGGCTGTCGTATTCGTACTCGCACTCGACGCGCGTCGATCATCCCGGCGCCCCCGAGCGGTTGTTCTCGTACGACCAGCCGCACTCGTTGAACGCCGCGCTGTCGTGGAAGCATGGCAAGTGGCAGCTCGGCGGCCGGTTCCAGCTCTACTCCGGCTTGCCGTACACGCCGGTGAAGAGCGCGGTGTTCGATAGCGATCGCAACCTCTACATCCCGATCTACGACGAGGTGAACTCCGCGCGCGCACCGCTCCATCACCAGCTCGATATCCGGATCGATCGGACGTGGAAGATCGGAGCGATGGATCTGACCTGGTTCCTCGACGTCCAGAACGTCTACATGAACGACAGCGTCGTCGGCTACTTCTACGGCTACGACTACTCGCAATCGGCGGCGTTCAAGTCGTTGCCGATCATTCCATCGATGGGTCTGCGAGGTGTGCTGTGAAGTACGTGTGGTTGCTGCTCCTCGCGGGTCTTGGGGGCTGCCTGGGCGATATCGATCCCGAGTGGCAGCTCGATCACACGCGGATCATCGCGGTGCGCGCGACGCCGCCGCACATCCCCGCGGGCGCGACCTCGCAACTCGACATGCTCGTCGCGACGAAGGGCGCCGGCACGTCGACGCCGCCGCCCGATGGCGTGATCGTGGTGTCGCCGATGTCGCTCGCCGGCGCGCTGTCGGGCACGACCGTCACCGCGCCGAGTGAAGACCGGCTCGCGGCCGCGCGCACCGAGCTCGGCCTGATGCCCGGCGTGCCGGTGCCGCTGCAGCTCGCCATCGCATACGGCTCGCTCGCGGCGACGAAGACCGTGTTCCTCGGCGACGCGGGGGATAATCCGGTCCTCGCGAACGTGACGATCGGTGGCGCGCCGGCGCCCGCGGCCGGGCAGATGATCACCGTCCCACCCGATACCGACGTCCACATGTCGGTCGATGCCGACGACTCGGTGATGCTCGTCGACTGGCTGACCTCGTGCGGCACGATGCACGACTTCGATCTGCACGCCTCGTACATCCACGTGCTGCCCGATGATCCGCAGAGCGGCGAGCTCGTGGTCGAGCTCCGCGATAATACCGGTGGCGTGGTGTGGAACGTCTGGCCGATCGCCGCGCAGTAGTGCTCACGGAATCGCGCAATCGATCGTCAGCCCCGAGTCGACACAAGCATCCGCGCGGCCGTCACCGTCGAGATCGCCGATCCACAGCGCCGTTGCCGGTGACGATAGGTGTGCGAATGTTACGCGCGGGCCGAATCCGCGGCCCTGACTACGCGCACACTTGATCGCAGCTCCGTCCAGAGAGCACAGATCGGCTCGGCCATCGCCATCGAGATCGCCGACAGCGACCCCGTCGTCGCTCGCGTCGAGAGAGCCGCCGACCGAGAAGCTCCATGGTGAACCATCGGTCGTCACCGCGGACTCGGCGGCGACTCCACATGCCGGACTCGCGGTCGACGTATCGCACCAATCCGGTTGACCATCTCCGTCAAAGTCGGCGGGCCAGACAGTGGAGTCCGCGGGTGGCCACACCGAGAGTGTACGAGCGTCGGTTTGCGATGCGCATTGCACCCCATCGGTGTTGATTCCGCATACGTACGATCCGACGACTGCGAGCGTCGAGTTGGTTTGCAATTGCGTCGACCAACGCGTGGAGACGAAGTTATTCGCGGCGAGCGCGCAGACGATCCCGTCCGCGTCGCGCCCGCAGGCATCGATCCGGCCATCGCGATCGACATCACCGAGCGCGAGGCTGAGCGGTTCGATCGCGAGCGCGAAGCGCGCGGTCGCCAGTGTCTGAAATCCGCCGGCACCGTTACCCGATGCGCAGACCAGCATTGCATTCTCGAGCGCGCAAAGATCACCAAAGCCGTCACCGTCGATATCGCCCAGGCGAATCTCCGAGCTCGCCGCCAGGAGCGCAGTACGCGGAGTCGAGACTTCGAGCGGGGCGAACGTCCAGGTCGGGGCCCCTTGGTCGCGTCCGCACAACTGCGTGCGGATCCCGGTCGCGGTCGGTGCCAAGCAGGAGACGTGCGCGTAGTCCATGCCCGGTTGTGGACCAGGAACCACGGCACTCCACACGTGGCCCTCGTCGTCCACGAAGAAGCGCTGGGCGAGATCGTCCGTACAGATCGTTAACTGAACTTCGCCGCTTCCCGCGGCTTCGAGACAGCGATCGCCGAGGTGAAGTCTTCCGTCGAACGTCCACGCCGGCGCGGTCTCGCATGCCTCGATCGTGAGATCCGCCGTCACGCACCCGCCTTCAGTTTGCAGTCGGCCGCCGGCGAAGCGCCGAAACCCGACTGCATAGCGTCGCGCGAACCACGCGATGTGCGCGAAGAACGCTGCATGGCTCCACTACGATCTCGCCCTCGCCGCGGGACTGCCGATCGCGACCGGCGTGATCGAAGGTGCGTGCCGATATCTCGTGCAAGATCGGATGGGCCGCACCGGAGCCCGATGGTCACTCGCAGGCGCGGAAGCGGTGCTGAGGCTGCGCGCCTTGCGAACGAGTGGTGACTTCGATGACTACTGGCTGTTTCATCTGTCGAAGGAGCACGAACGCACCCACCAATCACGCTACGCCGACGGCGTCATCCCGCACCCGGTGCCACCCTCGCGACCCAAGCTCAAGCTCGTCAAGTGATCGAGATTGCTCTCGTCGAGCCCCGCGGTGAAAGAGCTGCACCCAAATCAGTTCCCGCGAGCTGCACGCTACTTCAACCGTGTTCCCGCGTCGACCGGATTTTCAACGCTAGCCCGAAGACCGTCACAGGTGGTCGGACAATCTGGCGACTGTCCCAGTTGGCCGCGCCACTGTGCGCGGGCGCTTACGGCGTCACGTCGAGCATACCGTCGCAGCTGACCTCGATCAGCCCGGTCGCGGCGTCGCGGGTCGCCGCGAGCTCGATGCCGTCGCACGTCGCGGTGAACGTCGTCGCAGAGCGCTCGGGAATGTAGATCTCGTGCGCGACGCTGCCGTTGTACGCCTCGAGATGCAGCGCGCCGGTGGTGTAGTCGAACTCGTTCGCCGTGACCGTGCCCGCGATCCGCGCCGCGTGGATTCGCGAGACCCACGCGACGATCCGCGGTCGCTCGGTCCACGTGTCATCGCTTGCATGATCGTAGAGACCCCAGGCGGCCTGGCTCTCTTCCTTCCACACCCAGAACGCATCGCTCGCGAGATAGCGATCGTGAAGCTGCTGCTGGACGCCCATCCAGAGATCCGCGTTCGCTTGATCGGGGCCGACACCGTACTCGCCGATCAGCAGCGGCGTGTGCCATGCGGTCGCCTCCGCGCGTGCACCCTGCACGCTCGGCTCGAGCGCGTCCGGCGTGAGGTTCTCGAGCTGGGTCTGATCGCTGGAGAACACGTACGTATAGATGTGAGGCGCGTAGACCGCATCGCGCGTCGGGAACGGCGCCGTCGCCTTCGGCGCGAAGTCGAACAGGTTGCGCGTCGCGCTCGGTTCGAACATCACGAGCTTGGCCGGCGCGGCTGCGCGCACGCGAGCCGCCGCCTCGAGCGAGAACGGGGTCACGAGCGTGTCGCCGACTGGTGGCTCGTTGAACAGCTCGAACCCGATCACCGCCGGATCACTCGCCCAGCGCGTGGCTACCTTGTCGAGCACCGCGAGGAACCGCGCGCGCACACCCGTCGGATCCGCGCGATCGAAGAACGTCGCGAATGCCGCGGTGACCTGGGACGACGTGCGGCGCGAGCCGAGATCATCGAGCGGGCCCTGCAACAGCTCGGTCGGCGGCGGCTGGATTGCCCACAGCGGTGCGCCGTCCTCGCCGATCTCCTTCGAGTACGCGTCCTCGTGAAGATCGATCATCACGCTGATTCCCGCGTGCGCCGCGCACTGCACTGCCGCATCGACGTTGCCGAGGTAACCCTCGTCGTACGTGCCCATCACCGGCTCGATGCCACTCCAGTTGATCGGCAAGCGCAAGAAGTCGAAGCCGAGTGCGCGCATGCGCTGGCAATCAGCGTCGGCGAGCGCGGGAATCGGCTCGAGCGCCGTGCGCCCGTCGTCGAACGTCACGTCGAACACGCCGGCGATCCGCGCGTTGACGCCGTGAAGCAGCGCGATCCGGCCCTCGCTATCGCGCAGGTGCGTGCCGTCGGACGCGAGCGGCGTCGTTCGTGGTGGCGGATCGCTACCGCACGCGGCCACCCAGACCAGCCAGAGCCAGCGCATGCCCGGAAGATATCAGGTGGTCGCCGCGAGCTACTCGGCGATGCGCGTCAGGATCTTGGTCAGGTTGGCTGGTTTGACGAGGTGAGCGTGAAATCCGGCCTCGCGCGTGCGCAAACGGTCGGTCTCCTAACCGTAGCCGTCAGCGCGATCGAGCGGGTCGACAGCCCCTGGTCCTCGGCGCCCGGTGCTGCGTGCGCTCGCGTGCGCGAATCATCCGCGAGCTCGAAGCCATCTATGTGGAGGCCCGATGTGGAGGCCCGATGTGGAGGCCCGAGCGCGATCAGCGCGAGCGTCGCCATGAATGTTCGAGCGGCTCGTTCGCGCGGCCGTGAAGAATTCTGATCTGCACGCTGTGCGGAGGCGCCCGCTCTCGAGCGGTGTACTGCTTGCAAGTCGGTCAGTTGAAGCGAGCGGTTAGGGTATGCACGATGTTCGTGACCGTCACACCGAGCTCTTCCAGCATCACGATCGACGCAGTTCGACCGTGCTCTCGGAGACGTGTCTCGACGATGTCGCGCGAGATCGAACAAGTTGGATCCCATACAACAGCGTCGTACGAGCTGCGCGCGAGCGCAGCATTGAGCGCGGGCTCGATGTCGACTCGCGTGATGCGCACCGTGATGCCTGCGTCACGCAGCGCCGCTCTGAGCTGCGCGAGCGGCTCCGTCCAGGCCCGGATCACCAAGATCCGCGGGGTCGTGCTGGAGGGGGCCATGCTCGTGGGTTTTTGCAGGACGCAGGCCGAAGCTCGGCTGCGATCCACGCGCGCGGTGTGGCGGCTCGCCGCGCACACTCGAGGGCATCGTGACGACGACGAATGATGATGGAGCGTTCGCTGCACTCGCGTGGCTGCGCGAGCGCGATCCCACCGCGACCTCCAACGATCGCTGGTATGCCGAGATCGCGCTCGACGTGATCGACGCACCCGCAGACCCCGACTTCGACGAGGCCACGGCCACGCGCTTTCACCTCGATATCTATCGCGAGGAGTGGGGCGTGTGGTTCTGTCATCGAGGCCGGTCGTCGCGCATCGTCTGCTCGGACGCGATTCGAGTCCACGGCGCCGACCACTACAACCTGCTCGCGATCATGCCGCGCCTGCGCGACATCGGCGGTTTGATCCGCAGGGTCGAGAGCGCGTACGGGATCGTGTTCGCTCGTCAGCACGCCGCCGTGTGCACGAACCTGCCATCGCTCGAGCCTGCGATTCGCGCTTGGGTGCAGACGCTCTAGCCGCGCTGCCGCTGATCGGCGATGCACGCGATGATCGCGGCAGCCGACGCTGGCTTGACGAGTGAGCGTCGAAGCCAGCGCGCTTCGTGCGCGCTCGATCCGACGCGACGCCGTGCTCGGTCAACCGGGACGCCCGGCGGTTGCTATCGATTAGCGCCGCGTGGAGGCGAGCGAGCTCCTGGTTCGCTGCGAGCTCGCGACTCGCGCACCGGGATCCATTGCCACGCTCGAAGCCATCCATGTGGCATCTGGATACGGAAGCCTTGCAAGCGAGGTTTACCCGTCATCGTGTGGCGCTGCCGCACGACGTGCGGTCGGGCTACGAACCAGAGCGGGGCGATCTACGTCCAGATCGCGATGTTCGTGACGTGTCCGCGGCGCGTGGTTTGCATCACAAAGTCCTGGGTGCTGGTTCTATGACGCGTGCGCGTTTTTCATCTGCGCGGATGTCGCCGCTCGAGATGCATGCGGCCGGCAGCGGTCTATCGACGCTCGGCAGTCTCGCCGCTGCGGCGTGGCTCTCGGCACGGGGTGGCGTAGCCCCGACGCACGAGCGCTGGCATGTCGAGGTCGCGCTCGACGTCGTCCATCGGCGCGCGCCGAGCGAGTTCGACGAGTTGACGTCGTCTCGTTTCCACCTCGATATCTATCTCGAGGAGTGGGGCGTGTTCTTCTGCCATGCAGGTCAGTCCTCGCGGATCCGCGTCACCGATATCGCGTTCGTCCACGGCCGCGACGACTTCCAGCTGCTCGGCGTGACGCCGCAGCTCAAGGACGTTGGTTGGCTGTTGCGGCACGTCGAGACCCGCAGCGGCGTGAAGTTCATGCGCGAGCACGCCGACGTCCGTACGAACGTGCCGAGCGTCGAGCCCGCGGTCCGCAGCTGGATCACTTCGCTCTAGCCTACTGCTGGTCGCCGCCGCCACCGTTGCCAGTGAACTTCGCACCGATGGTGATCGCCGCATTCGGCGTCACGTGACACAGCGCGGGTTGCGTCGCACATGCGCCGGACCAGCTATCAAACGCCTGATGCGTCGAGCTCGGCATCGCGGTGAGCGTCATGGGTACGGCTTTGTCGACCTGAAACGTGCAGTCATTCGTGCACATCAGGCCGGTGCTTGCGGTGACCGTGCCGTTGCCATCGACCGTGACATGTACCGAAACCGTAGTCGTGCCCGAGCCCGAGCCCGTGCCCGAGCCCGTGCCCGAGCCCGAGCCCACGCTCGCACCATCCGGCATCGCCTCGCGCTGCACGCATTGCGTCGCCGGCGACGCAGCGCAGTAACCGTCGCCCGTGCACGCCTGCCCGTTGACGCAATCTGCATCGGCCGTGCAGGCGAGTGTGCACTCCGGCACGTCCGGCGCGTAGCAAGCGGCGCACGACAGGAGCAGGAGCAACTTCCAGGACACGGTGAGGACACGTGCACTAGATGTGCCCGATGTCCTATTCTGACCTCACTGCAGAGGTGGGCTCCATGCTTGGTGGCGGTGGCGTGGTTCGCGCCGTCCGCGCACGCTGACGAGCTGCGCGATGCGCTCGAACGCGCACCCGGTACCGTCGGCGATCCGGTCGCCGTGACCGCGGAGACCGCGCTCGCGGTGCTGACGCCCGAGGGCCTGTCGGTCGACGGCGCGATGCCGTACGAGATCCGCACGCTCGTCGACGGCTTCGAGACTCCGATCTTCCACCTCGACGGGCGCTCGGCGCTCACCTGGTGGGGTGGCGCGCAAGGGCTCGATCGCGAGCCGGGGGTCGGCCGGAGCAACGGGGTCGCTCAGCTCGACACGACAACGACGTGGCCACGCGAATGGAATGCCGCGGCCCTGACCCTGACCACGGTGGATGCGCAGCTCGCCTACAACACCCCTGGTCGGCGCGTCGTGGCGCGAGCGTGGTGGCCGAGGCTAACCGCGCCCGCGAATCTCGAGCGCACGGATCTGTGGCCTCACTTCGACGGGCAGGGCGCGGTGTACTTGGTTTCGTCGCGCCATCTCGTCGTGTGCGCCACGCTGTTCGCGATGGTCGATCACGAGGCTTACGACGCTGCGGCCGCGCACCCCGACCACCACGTTGCCAGCAACCGTTCGACGACGCGGGCGACATTTGAAGAGATCTACCGGCGCGGCGCGTGGACCGAGGTGTTCTCGCAGTCCGTCCTCACCGACGACGATCGTCACGATGTCGGCACGGTTCAACACCATCACGACTCGCGCGTCAGCCTCGACTCGCGCAACGAGCTCGTTCGTGCGCTCCGCGCTGTCGCCGGACTCGCGAAGCTGGCGGTGAAGATCGGCGCGGAAGCGAATATCACGCGTCACGATCTATCGATTTCCGATGCCCGCGATCCGCACGAAGACATCCCGACCACCGGCATCGTCGCGCCCGACGACCTCTCGCATCGCTTCGACGGCACGATCTGGACGACCGACCTCGGGGCCTGGACCTCGGCGACCGCGCAGCTCGCGTCGAACGTGCGCGCGACGACCGGCCTGCGCGCGGATGCGTTCGGGACCGATGTTGCGGTCCAGCCTCGCGGCGAGCTCGATGTCGACGTCGCGGATCACGTGAGCGCTCGGCTCGCTGCCGGCGCATATCGCCGAGCGCCCGAACATGCCGACGAGCTCGAGCACACCGAGCTCCATCCCGAACGCGCGTCGCGCGTCGCGTTCGGCGTCGGACGTTGGCTCGCTCGGACCAGCGAAGGCGCGTTCGCGAACGCCGCGGTGTACTACGTCGATCGCACGAACCTCGTCGAAGATGATGGCACGGGCAAGCTGGCGAACACCGGCCGCGGCACGACCTACGGCGTCCACGGCACGCTCGGCCTCTACCGCGACCACTGGTTCGCACTCGCGGCGCTCGTGCTCGAGCACTCCGATCGCCAGCAGTCACCGACGATGCGCACGCGTCCGTTCGAATACGATCAGCCGGTGCGGCTCGACCTGCGCGTCACGCGCTTCCTCGGCGCGTGGCAGCTCGGCGCGCACTTCTCGCTGCGCGAAGGCCTGCCGTACACCCGCGTCGCCGGTGCGCACTACGATTCCGATCGCGACGTCTACCTACCCGACTTCGCCACGCTCTACGCGGAGCGGTTGCCGTGGCAGCACCAGCTCGACCTCCGCGTCGATCGCTCGCTCGGCAGCCATCTCCGCGCGTACCTCGACATCGCGAACGTCTACGATCATCGCGCTGCGATCGGCTGGGACTACAACTTCAACTTCACAGAGCGCCGTGCGATCACAGCGCCCGAGATCTTGCCGACGGTTGGCTTGCGAGGCGAGCTGTGAACTACGCGCTGGTCTTCCTCGCGGCGTGCACGACCGCGACGCCGGTCGCACCGGAGGCGTGGCAGCTCGACCAAGATCGCGTGATCGCGGTGCGCTCGTCACCGCCGGGCCTCGCTGCCGGTGAGCACGCGCTGGTCGACGCGTTGATCGCGCACGCGGGCGGACCGACGACGGTCGAGACGCCGTACTCGCTGAACGCTGCGCACTCGCCGCTGTCCGGCACCGTCAACTACCTGTTCGATCACTTCGAGCTGATCGCACCCGACGAGCCGACGCTCGCGGACGCCCGAACGCAGCTCGGGATCGCAGCCGGCTTGCCGATTCCGCTCGAGGTCGAGGCTGACTTCGAGATCCACACGTTCATCACGCAGCGCCGGGTCCTGCTCGGCATGCACTACGACAATGCCGACCTCGGCACGATCATGATCGCGGGCCAGCCCGCCGGCATCACGATCACGGTAGCGCGCGACAGCACCGTCGCGCTCGAGGCCCGTGGTGGCGCCCCCATCGTGCGCTGGCTGACCTCGTGCGGCGAGCTCGTCGATAGCGCCGAGCCTGACGCCGTGCTCCACACCGGTACGCCGTGCACGGGTGAGCTCGTGGTGGTGGGCCGCGACCCGATGACCACCGGGACGGGCTGGCGGGTGTCGCCGCTCACCGTCGAATAGTTGCGTCGGCTGGAACCGCGTTCGAACATTCTCGGATGCGGTGGCTGGTGCTCGTGCTGCTGGTGGGGTGCACGCCTTCGCCGGAGCAGGAAGTCGACGACGTGTGCAACGCGTTCTGCGACTGCAGCGCCTCCACCCCGACGACGATCAACCAGTGCGTCTCGCAGTGCCGACCCTTGCTGCCGACGGTTACCGCGACGTGCGTCGACTGCGTCGACAGCTACGAGGCGACTTGCACGGGCCTGATCAACACCTGTTACACGCAGTGCTTCTCGGTGGCGACGCCGGACACGAAAGGAACGCGATGAAGATCACGACAGTACTCGCCACGCTCGCCAGCCTCGGTGGGATCGCCGCGGCGCAGCCGACCGAGCCCGGATCGGGCACGACCGACGTCAGCCCGACCCCGCCGCCGCAGCCCGAGCCACCGCCGCCCGGTCCCACGCCGCCGCCGCCGCAACCCCCGCCACCGTCACACGAGATCGTGCTCGAACCCGCGCATGCCAGCGACGGCATTCATCCGACGGACACCGCGTTCGCGATCGGCATGGGTTACGCGCGGCCCGCCGGCGGGTCGTTCGATCTTCAGAAGCCGAACGTCGCGAGCGTGCGACTCCGCTTGCAGAACGGAATCACGCTCGAACCGATCGTCGCGATCGCGAACACCTCCGCAAACTCGACGACGGTGATGGTCGATACGACCGACACGACGACCGAGCTCGACCTCGGCTCGCTCGTGCGGTTTCCGGTGATCAGGCACGGTCGCTACGACTTCGAAGTGCTCGGCTCCCTCGGGTTCGATGTCGTCAAGAAGAACCCGAACGGCGACTACAACACGATCACGACGACGTCGTTCGCGCTCGGCTGGGGCATTGGCATCGCTTACTGGGTCAGCCCTCACTTGCAGTTCAGCGCGTCGGCGACGAACCCATTGCTCACGTACAGCGGCATCAAGACCGAGACGAGCCCGAACGATGCGGACTCGACGAAGCAGAGTACGACGACGTTCGCGGTCCAGTTCGATCCGGAGATCCTGATGATGCTCCACCTCTATAACTGAGGTATCACCGGCGCAGGCCATGGATCCTGCCGAGCTCGGTGCTGCGATCGTCGCGCACTACGCGACCGTGAAGCGCGACCTGCCGTGGCGGCGCTCGCGCGATCCATACGCGATCTGGGTCAGCGAGATCATGCTGCAACAGACCCGGGTCCAGACCGTGATCCCGTACTGGGAGCGCTGGATGCAGCGGTTCCCGACGGTGCGCGCGCTCGCGGATGCGCCGCTCGATGACGTGCTCTCGGTGTGGGCCGGGCTTGGCTACTACTCGCGCGCGCGTAACCTCAAGAAGGGTGCCGAAGCGGTGACCGCGCGGTGGGCCGGCGCCTTGCCGAGCCGAGCGAGCGAGCTCCGCGAGGTCCCGGGCATCGGGCCATACACCGCGGGTGCGATCGCGTCGATCGCGTTCGGCGAACGCGCGCCGCTCGTCGACGGCAACGTCGCGCGGGTGCTCGCGAGGGTCTACGGCATCGCCGACGACATCAAGTCGACCGCGGGACAGCGCGCGCTGTGGCAACGTGCCGGCGACCTCGTCACCGCACTACCCGAAGGTCGCGCACCCGGCGATCTCAACCAAGGGTTGATGGAGCTCGGCGCGACGCTGTGCGCACCGACCTCGCCGAAATGCCTGATCTGCCCTTTGGGGAAGGTCTGCATCGCCGCGAAGACCGGCCGGCAAGCCGAGCTGCCGGTCGTCGCGCCGCGCAAGAAGGAGAGCGAGTTGCCGCTGCTCGAGCGCGAAGCGCTATGGATGCTCGGCTCGAACGGTCTCGTGCTCGCGCGCCGCGTGCCGCGAGGTTTGTTCGGCGGGATGTGGGAGCTGCCACAGGCCGGATCCGCGTTAGAGGTCGGCCGCGCGTTTGGCGTTACAGCCGAGTGCGAACCCGTCGCGTATCACGACCAGACGCTGACTCATCGCCGGTTGCGCGTGCGCGTCTATCGCGCAGGCGTGCCCGCGAGTCTTGTCGGCGTGAAGCTTCCGGGCTACGAAGCGTTCGCGACTGCTGCACTAGGTGACCGCCTCGCGTTCGCCGCAGCGACCTCCGCGATCCTGACCAAGTACGAGGACACTCCATGGCCATCGAGCTCGATCCCGAAGCGCTTGCCCTCTTCACGCAGGGCTACGACAAGATCCTCCAGGGGCTCCAGCGGCTCGGCTACGACGTCGGCGACGACAACTTCCGCGACACCAGCGCGCGCGCGGCGAAGGGCTTCCACGAGCTCGTCCACGATCAAAAGCAGGTAGCGCCCGCGATCGAGGAGCTGCTCGCGAAGACGTTTCCGGCGAAGTACAACGAGATGGTGATCTCGAAGCACAACACCTGCTTCGGAATCTGCCCGCACCATCTGCTGCCCGTGATCTATACGATCTCGCTCGCGTACATTCCGACGGAGAAGGTGCTCGGTCTGTCGAAGCTGTCGCGCCTCGCGCGGATGATCGCGCGCGGCCCACGGCTCCAGGAAGACCTCACGCACCAGCTCGCCGACATCCTCCATCATCAGCTCCAGAGCCAGGGCTCGGCGGTCTACATCGAGGGCCTCCACATGTGCATGGCGGCGCGCGGCGTGGGGGCCCACGAGGCCCGCCTGGTGACCAGCGGCGTCCGCGGGGTCTTTCTCGAGCACGAGTCGACGCGTCAGGAGTTTATCAAGCTCGTCGTCGCGCCTATGCTCCCTATCACCTGATGCGCTGCGCCCTGATCCACGGCTTCACGGGCGACCCGGCCAACTGGGACGAAGTCATGGAGCATTGGGAGCTCCCCCAAGAGCCGCGCGCGGTCGCCCTGCCCGGCCATGGGATGGGCGGTCCGGTCCTCGAGGGCTGGGACACGAACCTCGCGACGATCGCGCATGCCTGCGCGGGGTGTGATTGTGTCGTCGGTTATTCGCTCGGCGCACGCATCGCGCTCGGCTTGGTCGCGACCGGACGTGCCGCGTTCGGCGTGTTGATCGGCGTCAATCCCGGCATCGCCGATGCCGAGCGCGTCGACCGCCGCCAGTTCGATGCGACGTGGGCGCGCATGCTGCGCGACGAGGGGCTCGATGCGTTCATCGCGGCGTGGGAGAACCAGCCCTTGTTCGCGACGCAGGCGAAGGTCGATGCCGCGCGTCGCGCCGAGCGCCACGCACGGCGGCGGCGCCTGGATCCGGAACAGCTGGCGCAGAGCCTCGAGCAAATGGGGCTCGGTGCGATGCCCGATTACTGGTCCGTGATCCCCGCGCATCGCGATCGGATCGCGCTGATCGCCGGTGCCGACGACGTCAAGTACACCGCGATCTCGCACGGCCTGCCGGCGAAGCACTTCGAGAGCGTCCAGGACTCCGGGCACGATCCGACACTCGAGCAACCAGAGCGGCTCGCCGTCGCGATCGCGCGCTGCGTGCGCGTGCTAGCCGAATAGCGCGCGAAGCTCGTCGGGGATCTTCGTCGGCCGCGAGGTCGCGAGCGCCATGAATGCCCACGTGGTCTGCGCGCGCAATACGACCCGATCGGCGAGGAAGATCTCGGTCGCACGGATGCACGACGCGAGCTTCCACGACGGGACCCAGGTCTCGGCGCGGACCTCGTCGCCGAGCCGGACCTGCGCGAGGTAGTCGAGCTCGTGGCGGCGGACGACGAAGATGCCGCCGAGCTCGCGGTACTGGACGTGGTTCCAGCCGAGGTGCGACGAGTGCGCGGTCGCGATGTCGAGCACCCACCGCAAGTAGACCTGGTTCGACACGTGGCCGAGCTCGTCGATATCCCCGGAGGTGACCTGGATGGGCAAGGTGAAGCGCACGGCGGGGCGATGATACTGTCCGAGGATGGGTGATGACAGCGCGCGCACGCTGCGATCGAAGCTGGAGCACGGGACGGCGTCGCCGGCGGACGTCGTGGGGTTGCTCGCGGTCGCCGCGCTCGATGCGCCGACCCGCACGGCGCGGCTCGACGCGTGCGAGCTGCTCGGCGACCTAGCCGGGCGTGCACTCGGTGCCGAGTGGGAGGTCGCGGAGCGCGCCGCGTTCGCGCTGCTCGAGGCGGCGCGCGTCGCCGATACCGCGGCGGACCGGCGCGGCGTGATCGCGGCGATGGGCCGCGGCTTTCGCAATATCTGGCTGCTGCCGTTCGTGCACCGCCGGTTGTCGGATCGCGACGAGTCGATCGCCGCGGCGGCGTTGCACGCCGCAGGTGGCCTCGGCTTTCCGGCGCTCGAAGAAGCGGTCGCGGCGTACACCGGTGAAGGCACGGTGCCGGCGTTGCGGCGGGCCGCGATCGGTGCGCTCGGCCGGATGGGTGCAGCAAGTGCGGTCGATCGCTTGGTCGCGATCGCGGTGCACGAGCCCGACGAGACCGAGGGTGCGCTCGCGGCGCTCACCGAGATTCGCTCGCCGGCGGCTCGCGGGGCGGTGCTCGACATGCTGCGCGGTGACATCGAGCCCGAGGTCCAGATCGCGGCGGTCCGCTATCTCGCGGAGCTCGGCGCGCTCGAGGTGTTGCCGGTACTGCGCCGGCTCGCGCGCAGCGACCTCGCGGAGATCCGGATCGCCGCGAGCCTCGCGTCGCGCGCGTTGAAGGCCGAGCGCGACCGCGATCCGGCAGAGCGCTTCCTGGTCGCGCTCAGCGAGCCGGACCGGGCCGTGCGGGCCCAGCTCGCGCGGCGGTTGCGGACGATACCGGTCGCGAACGTGCTCGAACACGCCGAGGTCTTGCTCGGCGAGGATGCGGCCGGCGTGGTCCAGATCCTCGGTGAGGTTCGCGAGCCGGAGATCACGAAATATTTGCTCGCGCTCGCGGCGCGCGAGGATCTGCCGGCGGAGATCCGGGCGCGTGCGATCGGCGCGATCGAAGCGGATCAAGCGTGGGAACGCGACGAGCTCGTCAAGCTCGCCACCGGCGCGGGGGATGATCAGCTGCGCGCGGCGGCGGTCCAGGCGATGGGCGCCTTCGCGACCGCGAATGAATTGATCGAGCGTGTCGGTGCGCTGGCGTCCGCGAGCTCGCCGGCGATCCGCGGCGCGTTGTTGTGGGCGTTGCAGCTCGCGCGCCGGCCGGGCGATCGTAGCGATTCGGCGTCGATCGCGAAGCTCGTCGGGCCGTTGCTCGCGGATGGCGATGCAGGAGTGCGGCGCCGCGCGGCGTACGTCGCCGGCAACCTCGGGCTCGACAAGCTCGCACCGGCACTCGCGAAGCTGATTCTAGCGAGCGAGCCCGCGGACCTCCGGCTCGCCGGTTACGTCGCACTGGGCGAGCTCGGGATGCCGACCGTGATCACCGAGGTCGTCGCAGCGGTGCGACGCGAGGAAGATCCGCGCGTGCTCGGCGCGGCGTCGAATGCATTGATCGCGTCGCAGCCGAGTGCCGATGCGCTCGCACCGCTCGCAGGGCGCGCCTCGCAGTTGTTGACGGCTCCGGACCCGCGGATGCGCGAGGCCGGTGCAGAGATCGCGGGATTGCTCGCGGGAGCGGTCCCAGCGGCGCAGCTCGTGCCGCTTGCTTCTGATGATGCGGCGACCGTGCGCGGCGCGGCGGTGTGGGCACTCGGCAAGCTCGCGGATCCGGCGAGCGAGCCGGCCTTGCTCGCCGCGTTTCGCGACGACGACGCGACCGTGCACGAACGCGCCGCGGCCGGCCTGTTGCGACTCGGCACGCCCGCTGCGCTCGCCCAGGCCATCGCATTCATCGCGGGCGATGGCGATCCGACCGCGCGTGGTGCGCTCGCATCTGCGATCCAGATTCCACCCGCGCACGCGGCGCAGCTCGCTCCGGTGATCGAAGAAGCGCTCGCCAAGGTCGATGCAAACGATCCGGCGTTCGAGGCGCTGGTTCACCTCAAGCTCGCGAGCTTCGCGCACGCGGGTCCGGCCGCGCCTGCGATCGATGTCGACGGCGAGATCGTGCAGGCGTTCCCGAGCTTCGCGCAGCTCACGAAGCTGGCTGGGTTCGATGGCCTGGTCCGCTCGCTCCGCACCGCCGAGTCGCTGTTCCACACGACCGCCGCGCAGACCGATACCGATCTATCGCCGCCGATCACGCTGTGGATGAAGGTGCTCGAGAACTACGTCCACGCGTGGCTCGGGCCACGCCTCGCCGGCTTGCAGCGCGATCCGGCGTCGCTCTACGACTACGTCGATCGCGTGATCGGCGGGAGCTGGGGTGGGTTCTCGCGCTGGATCGAGCCGAAGTGGCGCGACCCCGCCGAGGTCGGCAGTGCGAAGGTCGAGATTCCGTTGCGCGCGGTACCGAACGCGGTCCGCGAGCTCCAGGAGCATCGTCGCAAGCGGCTCGACTCGCCGCTGAGCGTGACCGAATGGGCGCGCATGCTCGTGCTGTTCGCCGTCGATCATCCGCAGAGCGGATTCCGCAACTTGTTCAAGCTCTCGGCGAAATCCAACGAGCGAACGATCGCGCTCGCGCACCGCCTCCATACGCTCGCAGCCGTGCGCAACCTCGTCACGCATCGCGCGAGTGCAGGCGCGGCGACGCTCGCGGCGTTCCGGCGCGCGTACTACAGCGCGTTCGAAGACCTCGTCGCGCTCGCCTAGTGCGTCTCGACGCGGCCGTCGGGGTGCTCGGTCGAGAACACCGAGCTCGCCATCTTGCTGCGGAAGTCGTTCATGCCACTGTCGAACGTATCGAGCGTGAGCGTGCCGTTCTGATTGTTCAGCTTGCTGAAGTCGAGCGACGTCAGCGCTTGGTCGACGCGCACGACGATCGCGAGCGACGACGCGTGGTTCGGCTCGAGCATCGTGCTGGTGTCGAGGCTGACCGGCAGCGGCGAGCGATCGTGGATCTTGAAAGGCGTCAGGTTGCCGTCGACCTTCGCGGTGCCCTCGATCTCGTACGAGTAGTCGACGAGGTTGCCATCGGCAAGGAACACGAGGTGCGAGTACAGGCCGGTGGGCGCGTCCGCGAACGTCTCCGCAGCCGGCGTCATGCCTTGCGACCACTGGACCTCGAACGAGTCGGCCGAGGTGCGGTTATCGCCCGGGCCGGCATCGCCGATCACGCGGAGGTTGGCGACCCGGAACAGCAGCTTCGACACCGAGACATCACTGGTCGCGTTGCCCGGAATTGGCGTCGCGCTCGACCACGTGACTTGCAGTCCCTGGTCGGTCGAGCTCGAGCCATCGCCCATCGTTTGCGACGCGTCGGCCGTGCCCGGGTCGGACGTGTGGCACGCAGCGATGCCTCCAAGAAGGAGACACGTTCGGACCACACCCTGCATACGCCTGCATCGTGCAATGAGGGGACCAGCGAGAACAACATCCAAGAGCGTGAATTCCCGGCACCACCACGTGCGCACGGTTCGAATGGTGTGCACGATTCGTACAACCGAATGGTAGACGAGCCACTTACTCAAGAAGCTGGGACGTTCCTGGCGACGAAGGCCGCGCCGCACGCGTTCCTCGTCGTCCACGTCGAAGAAGGCGGCTCCCGGGTGGTCGATCTACCCGATGGGGTCGATGTCACATTCGGACGCTCCCGCGCAGCGACCGTGCACGTCGACAGCGAAAAAGTATCGCGCATGCACGCGAAGGTGCGGCGCACCGGCGCCGACATCGAGGTCGAGGATCTCGGCTCGAAGAACGGCACGCGCGTCAACGGCGACAAGATCGAAGGCGCGCGCAAGCTCGCGAACGGCGACGAGCTCCAGATCGGATCGATCTACGCGGTCGTCGGTCTCGCGAGCACGCTGCGCGCTGCGAGCCCGATCGCGGACGACGCCGCGGGTGAAGCGCGACTCGTCGCCGAGGTCGATCGCAGCGTGCGTTATCACCGCCCGCTCGCCGTCGCGATCGTACGCGTGCCGAGCGACTCGGTGATCGACGCGATGGCGCGCTCGCTGCGCCCGATGGATCTGCTCGCCGAAGATGCCGGCGACGACTACATCGTGATCTTGCCCGAGCTCGATCGCTCGAACGGCGAGACCGCGCTCGAGCGCCTGCTCGACTTCGCGCGCGCCGCGAACACCCCGGTGATGTCAGCACTCGCCGTGTGCCCTGACGACGGCACCTCGGTCGAGACGTTGATCAGCGAGCTCCGCGCCCGCCTCCGCAGCGGCAGCCGCGCCCGCGCCGCGACGCCCGCGGTCGACCTCGCGCCCGGCCAACCGATCGTGCTCGATCCCGCGATGCGACGCGTGTACTCGCTCGTCGAGCGCATCGCCGATACCGCGATGACCTGCTTGATCCTGGGCGAGACCGGCACCGGCAAGGAGCTCGTCGCCGAAGCGATCCACAAGCGCTCCGCGCGCCGCGACAAGCCGCTGATCAAGCTCAACTGCGCCGCGCTGCCCGAGACGCTGCTCGAATCCGAGCTGTTCGGTTACGAGCGTGGTGCATTCACAGGCGCCGAGCGCCGCAAGGTCGGCTTCTTCGAGGCCGCGGACGGCGGCACGCTATTCCTCGACGAGATCGGCGAGATGCCACTCGCATTGCAGGCGAAGTTGTTGCGCGTCCTCGAACGCAAGGTGATCACGCGCGTCGGCGGTACCACCGAGGTCGCGACGAACGCGCGCCTGATCGCGGCGACCCATCGCGATCTCGAGGCCGAGGTCCGCGCAGGCCGGTTCCGCCAGGATCTCATGTTCCGGATCGGCGGCTTCACGCTGGTCGTGCCGCCGCTGCGCGACCGCGCCGCCGAGATCGTGCCGCTCGCCGAGCACTTCGCACGCACCACCGCCGCCGAACAAGGCCGGCCCGCACCCGCGCTCGCCGACTCCGCGCGCGACGCGCTCACCGGCTACGCGTGGCCCGGCAACGTCCGCGAGCTCCGCAACGCCGTCGAGCGCGCGCTCGTCCTGTGCGGCGAGATGATCGAAGCGGCCGACCTCCCCGAGAAGCTGCGCGACGCCGCGCAACGCGTCCGCCCGGTCGCGAGTGCCGCCGACATGCGCGGCCACCTCGCCGAGGTCGAGCGCGCCGCGATCGTCGCCGCGCTCGAGACCGAAGCGCAGAACCAGACCCGCGCCGCCCGTCGGCTCGGGCTCTCGCGCCGCGCGTTGATCTACAAGATGGAGAAGTACGGGTTAAAACCCCCGCCGAGTCGGGCGGATAACGGCGAATAGACCCGCCGTCCGTCGAGCGCTTTCAGGGAGCTCTCACGAACGAGAGCTGCCCGACTCGACCGTTGAGACCTGGAGCGCGCCAATGCGCCTCGCCGTTCGCATCGATCGTGATCTTCGAGACCTCACCCTCGATCCTCACCGCGATCACTCGCGGTGAGCTCGAGAGCGGCGTGTACGCGTGCGATTTGTCCTCGG
>JBDUAS010000356.1:0-6471 GCA_040004535.1 Deltaproteobacteria bacterium | reverse complement strand
GGTTGCCGAACAGGATGAACATCCACAGCGTGCCGATCAGCGGGAAGAACCGCGCCGCATTGACCTCGCCCATCGCGCCTTCGACCATGCCGTAGACGCTCTCGGCCGTGTACTCGAAGAAGTTGCGCAGGTTCATCGTGCGCGGCGGCACGAGGCCTTGGGTCCCGTCCTTGAGGCCCTTCGCGAACGCGAGCACGCCCCACAGCACGAACGCGAGGACCACGAGCTCGATCAGCACGTGGGTCAGCGTCCAGCCGCTCTCCTGAAACAGCAGCAGCATCGGATGATGCCGGCCGAGGGAGTGCTCGAGCGAATGGTTGAGGCTGCGCCAGCCGTCGAAGCGGTTGAGGTAGTCGAACCAGGTTCCGTGCTCGCCCATTTATAGCTTCTCTTGTGGAGGGCTCGGCACGAGGGCCGAGTAGAGGGTCTCGATCACGATCGAAATGAGGAAGATGGAATAGCCGATCACGAACGCGACGGCGTCGATCGGGAGCACAAGAATCGCGACCGCGACCGCGCCCATCAGGCCGACCATTTTCGGCAGCATCAGATAGGGCGCGGCGCCGGTCTCACCGCGCGCGGCGTCGGTCGTCCATTTGACGACGAGCTTGCGGAGGACGAAGAAGTTGAGGCAGGTCAGGGCCGCGCCGATCGCGAGACCGAGCGCGACTCGGCTGGGCTGGGTGACGGCGCCCGCGAGCGCGACGATCGCGCCGATCACGTAGTTGCATCGCTCGATGCGGAGGATCGACGGCTTAGCCATGACCATCCTCCCGATCCTCGATCGCGCCGGCCTTCTCGGCGCGGTCGACCGCGCGCAGCACGTTGCGGAAACCCGCGACGAGGCCGAACACGAGAAACAACAACATCAGCCACGGTGTGGTGCCGAACCGGTTGTCGAGCCACATGCCGCCGAGCAGGCCCACGATCACGGCGATGCCGAGCTCGAGGCCGACCGAGCTCGCCGACAGCGCGTTGTACGCGCGCTTGGTCTTGCGAGCCGCGGGGGCAATGTTCGGGGTCACGGGATTCGGATGCTTCTCCGCCATGACCAAACCCTGCGACATTTCGCCGCTATGGCTAGGGACGGACTGCATCGCGGGCCCCGAGTAGCACGGGCGTTTTTCGGCGTCAATACGCCACGGTCGCAGCCGCTGCCGGGGCCCGGGAGCCATATTGCGGGGACGTGGATCTCGCCACTCAAGTCCTGGTCTGCCTGACGGTCGCAGCCTTGTGTGTCGGCGCCACCCGCCTCGTCCCGCTGCCGCTGCCGCTGGTCCAGACGATCGCCGGCGGTCTGCTCGCGTGGCCGCTCGGCATGACCCTGGAGCTCGATCCGCACGCGTTCCTGCTGCTCCTCATCCCACCGCTGCTGTTCATCGACGGCCTGCGGATGCCGAAGCGCGAGTTCCAGCAGAACCGCCGGACCATCCTCTTGATGGCGTTCGGACTCGTGTTCATCACGGTGCTCGGCGTCGGCCTGTTCATCGATTGGCTCGTGCCGGCGATCCCGCGCCCCGTCGCCTTCGCGATCGCGGCCGCGCTGTCCCCCACCGATGCAGTCGCGGTCGCCGGCATGACCGGTGGCGTGACCGTGCCGCCGCGCTTGATGGCGATCCTCCAGGGCGAGGCGCTGTTCAACGATGCCTCCGGGCTCGTCTCGATGCGCCTCGCGGTCGCCGCCATGATCACCGGCGCGTTCTCGTGGGGCTCGGCGCTCGGCTTGTTCCTCCTGGTCGCGCTCGGCGGGATCGTGGTCGGCGTCGTGCTCGCGTGGCTGTTCGTGCGGGTCGTGCGTCTCGTGTTTGGAGCCGAGGACGAGACCGCCGCGGCGCCACGGATCCTGCTGCTCCTGATCTTTCCGTACGCCGCGTATCTCGCGGCCGAGGAATTTGGTCTGTCGGGGATCCTCGCGGCGGTCGCCGCCGGGATGGCCGCGAACCGCTTCGAGCTCGTCGATCCGAATCATCGCGCCACTCGCATACAGGGCAGCGCGGTGCTCCACATGCACGAGCTCGCACTCAACGGCTTGGTGTTCGTGTTGCTCGGCCTGCAGCTGCCGCGGATCGCGGCGGAAGGGCCGGCGATCGCGCGCGAGGCCCAGATCACCGCAGCGCACTTCGCGATCGTCATCGCTCTGGTGTTTGCGGCGCTGCTCGCGATTCGCATCGCCTGGGTCTGGGTATCGCTGCGGTTGACGATGATGCGCGTGCGGCTGCGTGGCGGCGTCGTGTTCCGGCCCTCGTGGCGCTTGTATCTCGCGACCGGCGTCGCCGGCGTGCGGGGCGCGGTGACGCTTGCTGCCGCGTTGACCTTGCCGCTCACGCTCGCAGATGGCTCGCGGTTTCCCGCGCGCTCGGCCGCGATCCTGATCTGCGCCGCGGTGATCGTGGTGTGGCTCGTCGTCGCGAGCGCCGGCCTGCCGCTGCTGTTTCGCGGCGTCGTGATGCCCTCCGGCGACGGCGATGATACCGCGAGCATTCGCGCCCGACTCGCGACCAGTGCGATCGAGGCGATCGAGAAGGTGCGCGACGATCAGGACCTCCCCGATGCGACCGCCGAGGTCGTGCTCGACGTCTATCGCGCCCGCCTGCTCGACGACGCCGTGCATGATCCGAACGTGCGCTCGAAGCTGCTCGCGGTCGGAATCGCCGCCGAACGAGCGACGCTGCTCGAGCTCAAAGCGCGTAACGAGATCAGCGAGCTTCAGTTCCGCGATCAGGAGCGCCAGCTCGATCTCGTTGGAGAGACGCTCGCGCAACGCTAGTCGGCGAGACTGGTCTTCGCGGCGGCGATCACCTTCGCGAGATCGTCGTCGGTGTGGGCGAGCGACACGAACATCGCCTCGAACTGGGACGGTGGTAGGAACACGCCGGCTGCGCGCATGTTGCGGAAGAAAGAGCCGAACCGGGCGGTGTCAGCGGTCTTCGCAGTCGCGTAGTCGGTGACGGGAGTCGGCGTGAAGAACAGGGTCATCATCGAGCCGATGTGATTGACCTGGGCGGGGACGTTCGCCGCGGCGGCCGCGGCGGTGAGCCCGGCCGCGAGCTTGGCACCGGCTTCGGCCAGGCGCTCGTAAGTGCCGGGGCGCGCGAGGATCTCGATCGTGGTCAGGCCGGCGGCCATCGCCAGCGGGTTTCCGGACAGCGTGCCGGCTTGATAGACCGGGCCGAGCGGCGCGAGCTTCTGCATGATGTCGGCGCGGCCGCCGAACGCCGCGGCCGGTAGACCGCCACCGACGATCTTGCCGAGGCACGTGAGGTCCGGCGTGATCTCGAACAGGGCCTGGGCGCCTCCGAACGCGCAGCGAAAGCCGCTGATCACCTCGTCGAAGATCAGCAGCGTCCCGGTCTTGGTCGTGATGTCGCGTAGACCTTGGAGGTAACCGGCCGCGGGTAGGACGAGGCCCATGTTGCCGGCGATCGGCTCGATGATCACGGCCGCGACTTCCTTGGTCGCGCACGCGCGCTCGACCGCGGCGAGGTCGTTGTAGGGCACCACGATCGTGTCGCGCGCCGCGCCTTCGGGTACGCCGGCCGAGCCCGGAATGCCGAGCGTCGCGGCGCCGGAGCCGGCGGCGACGAGCAAGCAGTCGGCGTGGCCGTGGTAACCGCCGTCGGTCTTGACGAGCTTGTCGCGGCCGGTGAAGCCGCGCGCGAGCCGGAGCGCGCTCATCGTCGCTTCGGTGCCCGACGACACGGCACGGACCATCTCCATCGACGGGTACGCGTTGCGGATCGTCTCGGCGAACCGAACTTCGATCTCGGTCGGCGCGCCGAACGTCGTGCCCATCGCCATCTGTTCGGCGATCGCGTCGAGGATCTGCGCGTTTGCGTGGCCGAGGATCAGCGGGCCCCAGCTACCGATCATGTCGATGTACTGGTTGCCATCGGCGTCCGTGATGTACGCGCCATCGCCTTGTGCGACGAACAGCGGGTCCGCGCCGACCGAGCGGCACGCGCGTACGGGCGAGTTCACACCGCCGGGAATGACTCGCTTGGCCCGTTCGAAGATCGCTTGGCTGCGCTGGATCGCCATCCGCGCAAGCTAGCATTAGTGGTCGCGGTCGGACTTCTTCTTCGGCGCGATGACGCCTGGCAGGGTTCCGCTCTTGACGAACTTCGGCCTCGGTGCCGCTGGTTTGGTCTCGCCAGGGTTGGAATCGAACACCGGGGGCGGCGTGAACTGAGTCGCCGCCTCCTCCGGATCGGCCGCGACATCTTCGAGTGTCGCGCGCGGCGTGATCACGTCGTCGAGCGACTGCGGCGGCGTGAGCATCTGATCGTCGGTGACCGGCTGGGTGACCGCCTCGATCTGGTGGGTGCGCGTCGACGCGGTCGCGAGCCGCGTGCGGTCGTCCTCGATCGCGAGCAGCACGTCGAGGTCGCTCGCGAGCTCGTCGATCGTCGCGTAGCGGCGGTTGGCCTCCTTGACGATGCAGTGCTGGACGATTCGATCGAGCTCCGGCGGAACCTCGGCGAACGCGCCGAGCGGCTTCGGGATCTTGGACAGCAGCGCCGCGAGCATCGCCGCCGCGCTCTGGTGCTCGCCGAACGGCCGCTCGCCCGTGACCATCTCGTACATCACGACGCCGAGCGTGAACAGGTCGGTCTGGACCGTGCACTCGCCACCGACCATCTGCTCGGGGGGCATGTAATCGAACGTGCCGATCATGTGACCGGCCTGCGTCAGGTCGCTCGTGTCGAGCCCGCTCTCGCCGTGGATGATCTTCGCGATGCCGAAGTCGAGCACCTTGACGGAGTCGCCGACCTCGGCGAGGCCTTCTTGCAAGAAGATGTTCGCGGGCTTGAGGTCGCGGTGAACGATGCCGAGCGCGTGCGCCTCGGACAGCGAGCTGCACACCGCGCGTGCGATCGCGACGACCCGGCGCCACGGCAACGGGCCGAGCTGCTTGAACGTCTCGTACAGATTCTCGCCGGTGAGCAGCTCCATCGCGATGTAGAGCGTGCCGTCCTCGGTCTCGCCGACCTCGTAAGCCTTCACCGTGTGCGGATCGCGGAGCTGCTGCAGCGTGCCGCCCTCGCGCTGAAACCGCGCGACCACCTTCGGATCCTGCGTGAGGTGCGCGTGGAGCAGCTTCAGCGCGACGTCGCGGTCGTTGCTGAGGTCGAGCGCGCGATAGATTGACCCGAACCCGCCGGCGGCGATTCCGATCTCGATCCGGTAGTGCTTCGCTATGACCTTGCCGACGAGCGGATCGAGCACCGCGACGCGCGTGCGATCCGGATCGTCGGAGCGGCCTTTCATGATCGACTCGTCGAGCTACTCGTCGTCCGGTGCGGCGTCGTCGTCGGCGTCGTCGTCGTCGTCCTCGTCGACCTCGTTCGGCACGGTGTCGCTGTCGTCGACCGCTTCGATCGGCGCGGCCTCTTCGATGCCGCTCTCGTCGGCCGGCTCGGCCAACCGCTCGATCGCCGCGACGTGCTCGCCGTCGTCGACGCGCATCACGCGCACGCCCTGGGTCGCGCGGCCCTGGACGGGCACGTCGCTGACGCGGATCCGGATCAGCTTGCCGCGATCCGAGATCAAGATCATGTGATCTTCCTCGGTCACGATCCGCACGCCCGAGACGAGGCCGTTGCGCGTCGTGGTCTTGATCGTGATCACGCCCTTGCCGCCGCGATTCTTGACCGGGTAGTCGGGCAGGGCAGTGCGCTTGCCGTAGCCGCGCTCGCACACCGTGATCATCGTCGCGGCAGAGTCCCGCGCGAACGTGCACATGCCGACGAGCTTGTCGCCTTCGCGCAGCGTGATCCCGCGAACTCCAGCGGCGCTACGGCCCATCGTGCGGACGCGCTCCTCGGTGAACCGCACCGCGAAGCCTTTCGCCGAGGTCAGGAGCACGTCGTCGGCCTTCGTGACGAGCGCGGCGCCGACGAGACGATCGCCTTCATCGATCGTGATCGCCTTGATGCCGCTCTGGCGAACGTTCTCGAACGCCGACAGCTCGGTCTTCTTGACCGTGCCGCCCTGGGTCGCGAAGAACACGCTGGTGTCCTCGCGGAACTTCTCGAACGGCAGCATCGCGACGACCTGTTCGCCCTCTTGAAGATCGAGGACGTTGACGATCGGACGGCCCTTCGCGGTGCGCGCGCCCTCGGGCAGCTCGAACACCTTCTTGTAATAAACGCGTCCCTTGTCCGTGAACAACAGGAGGTGATCGTGGGTCGACGCCGCGAACATGTCCGCGACGAAGTCGCCCTCGGTCGACGTCGCGCCGGTGATCCCGCGGCCGCCGCGGCCCTGCGCCGAGTACTCGCGCGCGCGCGTGCGCTTGATGTAGCCGAGGTGGCTGCGGGTGACGACGGTCTCTTCTTCGTCGATCAGCTCCTCGGTGAGAATCTCGCCCTCGGAGTCGACGATCACGGTGCGGCGCGCATCCGCGAACTCGTCGCGGATCGCCTTGAGCTCGTCGATGATCGCGGTCATCAACTTCTTGTCGTCGGCGAG
>JBDUAS010000355.1:0-6503 GCA_040004535.1 Deltaproteobacteria bacterium | reverse complement strand
GGCTTGCCGAGGATCTGCTCGGGGCTCATGTACGCGTTCTTGCCCTTGACCGTGCCGGTGCGGGTCCGCGAGTTCGCGCCGCGTGCCTTCGCGATGCCGAAATCGAGCAGCTTCACGAGGCCGTCGCCGGTGACCATGATGTTCGGCGGCGACACGTCGCGGTGGACGACACCGAGGAGGTTGCCCTGCGCATCGCGCGCCTCGTGCGCCGCGTGGAGGCCTTCACACGCTTGCGTGATGATGCCGGCGACGACGCGGTAATCGAGCATCTTCTGCGCCTTGGACAGGCGCGTCATCATGCGAGACAGCGGAACGCCGTGGAGATACTCCATGGCGATGAACCACGTGCCGCCGAACTGACCGAACGACTGGACGTGGCAGACGTTGCGGTGCACGAGCTTCGCGGCGAGGTCGGCCTCGTCGCGGAACATCTGAACGAAGTGCTCGTCCTCCGCGAGGTGCGGAAGGATTCGCTTCAACACCATCACGTCTTTCGCACCCGCGACCGACGTCGATTGCGGACGCGCGAGATAGATCTCGGCCATGCCACCTGTCGCGAGCTTCGCGAGCAGCTGATAGGAACCGAAATCTCTAGCGTCGCGGGGAACCAGGGTCCCCGCCGGAATCGTCACGACTTCTATTATGCCCGAACGATTTCCCGGATTTAAGTGCGAGATGTACCTACTTCACGGCAATCGGCGGTGGAGCTACCACGTAGTCGTAGTACTCGGTCGGGTCGCCGAGCTTTCCATCCATGGCTGCGCGCGCGACGTTAAACATCTCCCTCGCGGTCACGTAGTGAAGCCGAAAATGCTCGTGCGTCTGGGCCTGTAGCGCTTCGTGGAGGGCCCGGCCGCCATCGCCGAGCAGCGAGGCCGCCGTGCTCTCGATCGCGCCGTGGGTGTGAACTTTGACGAACACCCACTCGGGTCGGCCCTCGATGTGGATCGCCTGATCGATCCACGTTTTTACGCGCGCGGCGGTCGGCGGATCGTCGCCGGTGATGGCGCCGTTCTCGAGCCGCATGCCGGCGCCCTTGCGCGCGAGCGCGAGCGGGCCGGTGATCATCAGCAACCGATCGTCGTACATCGTGCCGACCCGCGCGCGTTCGCCATACTCGTAGCTGCGGCGTCGCGACAGATCACCGGCAGGCCAGTAGATCTGGTTGACCTTGTCGGGCTGACACGGATCCGGCGCGGAGGGGAACGTGAGATCGACGTAGCAACCGAGCTCGTGCAACACGAGCAGCTCGTCGTCGACACCGCACCACCGGCGATCGGGGCGGCCGTTCGCGAGGCTCCAGTTGCCGTGGATGAACGCCCAGCGATACTTGTCCTTCTTGTCGTTAACCTCCGCACCGCCTCCGGCGGCGCTACGCGCCGGGCGTTCGCCCGACCTGTCCCTCGACAAGTGGCCGTGCTGCGCGAACGTCGAGAGCGTGGTCTGAAGTTTTTCGGTCAGCGTGTCGCGCGTGTCTCCGTCGTGATGGAGATGAACCTCGACTTCGCCGAAGCCGGCCTTCGCGAGCTCGGCGAGGCGATCGAGAAAATACGGCCGATATTCTTCGCCGGGAAAGAACCAACCGTGACGCGGCGGCCGCCCGTTCGTGTCGCGGAACTGCCCCAACTCCGGATAGCGCTCGGCCCACGCGTCGACGCGCGCGCGTCCGGTCTCATCATCGGCGTGACCGTGGAGTGGCTCGTAGTGATCACACAACGCAAACAGAAGGTGTGCGTCACCGCGCGCGCGTGGCGTGCGCGCTCGGCGAACGAGGTGGCGCGCGTAATCCGGCAACCACTGGTGGAGGTTCTTCTGGCGGAGGCGGGACAGCACGGAAGGCACGGTGTTAAAACGTAGCGTCGTATGGATCTCTACGGTCCGCTACTCGCGAAGGCGTTGTTTCCAGCGTTCGAGGCAATGCGAGGGCGGCCGACGGTCGGGTTGCTCGAGTATCTGCATACGACCGAGCGGTGGTCAGCGGATGCGCTTCGCGATCTGCAAGTTGGATTCCTACGTCGCTTGCTCCGCCACGCGTACACGCACACCACGCACTACCGCGACGTGATGGACGCGGCCGAGCTGCGGCCCGAGGACATCGACGACGTCCGCGTCCTCGAGAGGCTACCGCTCCTCGATCGCGAGACCACGCGGACGACGCACGACGCGCGGATCGCGGCGGCGGGGCCGAAGATCGCGATCACGAAGACGTCGAGCGGCACGACCGGCGAGCCGGTGATGGTGCAGTACAACGAGGAGTCGCGGGTCTGGCGCGACGCGACGCGCTGGCGCGGCTACGGTTGGGCCGGCTATCAGATCGGCAACCGCGCGATGCACTACTGGGGGTTCGGCCCGGCCGTGACGTCGTGGACCAAGCGCAACAAGATCAAGCTCGATCGGATCCTCAAGCGCGATCTGTACGTCGACTGTACGCCGCGCGGTGATGCGGCCTTGCTCGATGCGGTCGCGCAGCTCCAGAAGTTCAAGCCGCACGTGATCGTCGCGTACGCCGCCGGTGCAGCGGCGCTCGCGCGCTTCATCAACCGCAAGAGCCTGCGCGACTGGAACGACATCCCGGTGCTCGTGGGTGCCGAGCGGTTGTGGCCCGAGGATCGCGCCGAGATTTCCCGCGCGCTCGGCCCGGCGTTCGAGACGTACGGCGCGCGCGAGGTGATGTTGATGGGCGCCGAGTGCGACGCGCACGATGGTTTGCACACGTCGATGGAGACGATGATCGTCGAGGTCATCGTCCGCGAGAACGGTCGCACGCGCGCGGCGAAGCCCGGCGAGACCGGCGAGGTCGTGGTCACGGATCTCCACAACCTCGCGGTGCCGCTCGTCCGCTACGTGACCGGTGATCTCGCGGTCGCGCACGCCGAGGACCGCTGTGCCTGCGGGCGTGGGCTCGTCAAGATCGGGCCGATCGAAGGCCGCGTCGCCGAGACCATGTACGACGGCACCGGCAACCCGGTCAGCGGGCTGGTGTTCAGCATCTTGATCGCACTGCTCGGCAACGAGACGCGGCAATTCCAGATCGTCCAGCACGTCGACAAGAGCATCACGATGAAGGTGATCGCGGCGGACGCGCCAGCGCTGAAGGAAGCGACGCAGAAGGCGCTGCGCGATTGGGTCGCGAAGTACCTGCCGGGGATCCCCTTCGAGATCGAGCACGTCGCCGACATTCCGCTGACCGCCGCCGGCAAGCGCAAGATCGTCGTCATCGAGAAGTAGCGAACGGCTCGTCGGGAATCTGGAATGCGTTCGTGACGAACGCGATCGTGTGGTAGTAGCCGGCGAGGACGACCAGCTCGACGAGCTGCTCGGCGGTATATGCGGCGGCGAGCTCGGACCACAACGCGTCGCCGATCGTCGAGGTCGCGTGGAGCTCGTCGCACAAGCGCAGCAGCAGCTGCTCGCGCGGTGCGAACACACCGGCGGAAAGGGCGTCGGCGCGCAGCTCGTGGATCTCGGCAGCGGTGAGTCCTGCCTTGGGTCCGTAAAACGCGAGGTGAACGCCGAGCTCGTAGCTCGAGCCGCAGCGCGCGCACGTTCGAACGATGACGAGCTCGCGCTCGCGGATCGTCAAGCTGCCGCGGTCGAGCAGGCCGCCCGCCATCAGACGGGTGAACACGCGCTCGTTGCGGGCGACGATCCGGAACAACGCGAGCGGCGGCACGCCGGCGGGCATGATCTTTCCTAGCGCGGTCGCGACAGGCTCGGCATACGGTGGTTCGGCGGGTGCGATGCGGGCAGGCATGGTTCGCTCCTGTGCTACGGTTTTAGTAGCATGCGTTGTGCTACGGTTTCAATAGCAAAATGACGCGGACGCCCCGACCCGGTACCGTCGTCCGCGGCTCGCGCACCGGCAAGCCGGTGATGGCCCTGCTCGATCTGCTGGGCCGGCGCTGGGCGCTACGCGTGATCTGGGAGCTCCGCGATGGCCCGTTGACCTCGCGGGCACTGCGCGGCGCGTGCGGCGGGATCAGCCCCACCGTGTTGAACGATCGGACGCGCGAGCTACGCGATTCGGGCCTGATCGGGCTCGAGGACGACGGCTACGCGCTCACCCAGCTCGGCCGCGAGCTCCTCGCCAACTTCGCACCGCTCGCGGCGTGGGCGGAGAAGTGGGCGCGCCGCTAGGCCGTGCGCGGGCGAAGGCACGCGGTATGGTTGCGGGGTGCGTTGCCCACTCGTGCTCGTGACCGGGTTTCTCGGCGCGGGCAAGACCACGCTCGTGAACCGGTTGCTCGCGCGGCGCGCCGAGCGGGGCTCGGCCGGCAAGCTCGGTGTGATCGTCAACGAGCTCGGTGAGGTCGGTATCGACGGTGCGCTGCTCGACGGTGGGGCACGGCAGGTCGAGCTGCCGGGTGGCTGCGTGTGCTGCGTGCTCGGCGATGACCTCGATCGCACGTTGCTGGATCTGGTCGCGACGAACCCGGGGATGGAGGCGATCGTGCTCGAGACCACGGGCGTCGCCGAGCCTTTGCCGATCGCGTGGGCCGTGCGGCGCGAGCCGGTCGCGAGCGCGGTGCGGCTGGCGATGGTGGTCGCGCTCGTCGATGCGACCCACTTCGTGACCGCGATGAGCGTCAGCGCGGCGGTTGGCGCGCAGGTCGCGTACAGCGACGCGTTGCTCGTGACGAAGGCCGAGCTCGCGGGTGAGGCTGGCGTGGCGGAGGCGATCGCGGCCGCGACGGCGCTGGCACCGCGCGCGCTCGTCTTGACCGGGACGACCGACGAGCACGTCGAGTGGCTCGAGCAGGTGCTCGCGGATCCGGACGTCGAGCACACGCCGCTCGGACCGCACGATCACGATCACGATGATCACCACGAAGCAGGCCATGCCCATCACGGCATCGCGACACTCGCGCTGGACATCCCCGGTGCGATCGATCTCGAGGAGCTCGAGGATCAGCTCGCCGAGCTGCCGGCGGCGTACGTCAGGATCAAGGGCATCGCCTCGACAGGTGACGGCTGGGCGGCGTTCCACCGGGTCGGCCTGAGGGTGTCGAGCGAACCGTTGCCGCGTGCGCCGGCCGGATTCGCCGACAACCACGGTCGGATCGTCGCGCTCGGCCGCGACCTCCGGCAAGATCAGCTCGCAGCCTGCGTGAAGGCCGCCCTCGTATGAAGCTGCTCGCCCTCCTGCTCCTCGTCGCTGGTTGCGATCAAGAAGTGATCGGCGTGAAGCCGACGCCGCAGGAGGACTACAACCACGCGAAGCTGGTCGCCGCGGTCGACACGTTCATCGCGGCGCAGCGCACGCCGGTCGCGTACGGCGAGCTCGCGAAGAAGGTCACGGCACTGCGGCCCGGGATGGATGCGACCGTCGCAGCCGAGGCCGAGCGCCGGATGGTCGTGCTCGCGCTCGCGCCCGAGACGTCGGTCAAAGAGTCGACGACCGCCGAACAGATCAACGCACTCGCGCTCACGGTGTGGCCGACCCTGCTCACGCCGCCGATCGAAGCCGATCAATTGATGCGCGTGCGCGATCCGAAGATGGCGCAGATTCCGGCGAAGCCCGGCGAGGATCCGAGCAGCTACATCCTGCGGCTGTGTCAGGGTCCGCTCGTCACCGACTGCAAGCACGCGGTGCCGGAGCTGCAAGGCGAGATCGTCGCGGCACTCGCGATCCGGCGCGCGACCGAGCGTGCGCGGATCGCGGTCAGCGAGTGCCTCGAATGCTCGAGCGAAGGTGCAGACCCCGGCTGGAAGAACGCGGTCGCCGGTTGGGAGCAGCTCGATCGCGTGGCGGCCGAAACGATCACGGATGTCGAGGCCAAGGCGGACCCCGACAACTGGCCGGTCGCGGGCGGGGCGTCCGACGACGACCCGCAGGTGCCCGAGGCCGAGCTCACGATGCGCGGCGACATCGTGGTCAACGGCCACGGCTACGGGCCGAACCAGCAACGGATCGACGTGCTGAAGGAATTGCGCGGCAAGAGCGACGTGATCGCACTGCACTTCCATCCGGATCAAACGCTCGCGCAGGTCCGCGCGGTGCTCGTCGATGCACGCAAGTCGGGAGCCCAGCGCGTCGCGGTCGTCGCGCGCGAGCCGGTCTACCCGTATCGCCGCCGCGTCTACTGGGTCGCCGACGGCAGTGGCCTGCGCGCGAACTTGCGACCGACTGATTCGTTGCAGCTGTTGCTCCACGCCGTCGACGAGGTCGCCGGTCCGGGCACGGTGGCGCGTGTCGACTGAGCTCGAGCTCAGCGGCCGCTACGCGCGCTTGCAAGTCGAGCGCGAGGACGGCGTTTGCACGATGTCGCGCGGCAGCATGTTGTTGGTCTCGGCACCGGTCAGCGTGCTCGTCGCGACCGCGATCACCGGTGTGCTCGGCACGTACGTGCCGCTGTTCATCTGCGGGATCTACTGCGTCGTCGCGACCGCCGGTGCGATCGCGATGATGGCCGTCGGCGCGCTCCAGCAACGCGGCGCGGAGAAGCGGTTGAAGCAGCTCGATAGCGAGCGCCTGCCGACCGCGCGCTTGTTGCGCTAGCTAG
>JBDUAS010000354.1:0-6509 GCA_040004535.1 Deltaproteobacteria bacterium | reverse complement strand
GGCCATCAGTGCAAGATCGTGACGGACAGCTCGTTCGCGCGCGCCCGGATCGTCTCGATCGACAGCCAGCCAATCAAGGACGCGCTCGCCGCCGGCGAGATCGCCGTGATCGCTGGATTCCAGGGTGTCGACGAGAAGGGCAACATCACGACGCTCGGCCGCGGCGGCAGCGACACCACCGGCGTCGCGATCGCGGCCGCGCTCGGTGCCGACGCGTGCGAGATCTACACCGACGTCGACGGCGTCTACACGACCGATCCGAACGTCGTGCCGACCGCGCGCAAGATCGATCGGATCTCGTACGAGGAGATGCTGGAGCTCGCGTCACTCGGCGCGAAGGTGCTGCAGATTCGCTCGGTCGAGCTGGGCATGAAGTACGGCGTGCGCATTCACGTGCGCTCGAGCTTTTCCGATGTCGAGGGAACCTGGGTCGTTCCCGAGGAGACCAGCATGGAGAAAGTCGTTGTCTCGGGTGTCACCGCTTCGCGCGACGAAGCCAAGATCACGCTCGAGGATCTCCCGGACTCGCCCGGTATCGCGGCGCGGGTGTTCGCAGGGCTCGCCGAGGCGAACATCTCGGTCGACATGATCGTACAGAACCAGGCGTACGACGGCACGACCGACCTCACGTTCACGGTGCCGAAAGCCGACCGCAAGCGCTCGATCGCGATCCTGACCGAGAAGGTCCCCGACCTCGTCGGCAAGGAGGGCGAGCGGGTCGCGTTCGACGACGAGATCTGTAAGGTCTCGGTCGTCGGCGTCGGCATGCGGTCGCACGCCGGTGTCGCGAAGACGATGTTCGAGCTGCTGTCGAAAGAGAGCATCAACATCCAGCTGATCTCGACGTCGGAGATCAAGATCAGCTGCGTGATCGCGCGCAAGTACGCCGAGCTCGCCGTGCGCACGTTGCACGACGGCTTCGGCCTGTCACTGCCGCCGTCGGAGCGAGCGGGGCTGTAACGGCGATGGGCGGGTGCACGAACTGCAAGGGCAAGTCGGGCTGCGACGATCGCAAGGGCTCGATGATGCAGTCCGTCGACGACGCGCTCGAGCAACTGTACCCGTCGCACACGTGGGGCGAGGCCGAAGAGCCTCGCGATCCGAACCACGCCGGCATGCCCGAGGAAGAGCTCGCCGCGCTCGCCGAGGAGCTCGCGACCGAGCTGCGCGCCGCGACGTTCGTGCGCCCGGGCGGCGACGACGAGCCGTGCGACTTCATCTACGTGCTCGCGCTCGGTCGTGCACCGTGCATCGTCCAGGTTCGCGATCACGGGGTTGCCATACCGGAAGAGTGGGGGGATGCGGTCGAGGAGATGTACCTGCGCGTCGTCGTGAGTCAGCGGGCGCGGGTCGCGGCCGTCCAGCAAGTCGCGATCACCGCGGTCCGCGACGGCGACCATTGGCTCGTGCGCGAGTCGCCGCGCGCCGGCGTCTACGACGCGCCGCTCCTCGCGCGAATGCAGAAGCTCGTCGCGATCCTGCCCGCGTACGACCTGTTGCACGTCGATTTCGGCGAGATCGCCCATGCGCCCCCTGGCTTTCACGCGGGTTCCTGGAAGGACCTGTTCGGCGGCGAGCCTTCGATCGCGAACTACTTGTTCTATCCCCAGCCGACGACGATGATCACGACGAGCCAGATCGGATGATGGACACGTGATCGACGACGAGGTCCGAGAGATTTTGCGCGAGCTGATCGCCGAGATCGGTGCGACCTCCGCGCGCATCCTCGGTGAGGACACCCAGCCACGCACCGGTGTTCCGGCGCGCACGCTCGCACTCGGCGGTGGCGAGTTCCTCAGCGTCGAGCTGCCCACCCGCACCGCGAACACCGATGTCGAAGCCGCGTTCGAGCGCGCCACGCGCCAGCTCCGCGCGGTTCGCCGCCGTTACGAAGTCTCGCGCCTGCCCGAGGTCACGATCACGCCCGGTACCGTCGAACCCGACAACGGCCGCGTGATCGTCACGATCGAGAAATACCTCCAGGCACTCGCCGGCATCGATCGCGCGTCGAACGCGTTCGTCACGCGCGGCACGACGCTCGTCGCAGCCGCGCGTACGCCCGAGGAGCAAGAGTCGTCGCGCTGGCAGTTCCTCTCGCGCCGCGCGCTCGCCACGAAAGAGCCCGGCAGCTCGCACGGCGAGGTCGTCGACCCCGACGCGTACGCGATGAGCTTCTGGTACGACGCGTCGCTCGTCGTGCTGCTCGCCGAGCCCTACGCGCTCGACTTCGTTCGCCACCGCTGCCGCCAGGTCGCGCGCGAGCTGTGCAACCTCCTGCCCATGCTCGAGCCCGACCCCGACGCGCCGGCCGCGATCGGGCCGCGACCGCGCCGCCCGACCCAGCCCTGACCTTCCAGTCTCCGATCGCATCCGCGTTATGGTGCCGCGCTCGGCAGCCTCGCGAATGTGATCCGTCACCAGCATCGGCTCGACGAGGCCGAGGCGCTGTACCGGCAACCGCTCGCGATCCGGGTCAGGGCGCTCGGCACGGCGACGCCCGTCCTCTGCAGCGACTACGTCGGGCTCAGTCAGATCGCGCACGGGCGGATCCTGTTCGACTCCGGGCGCGCGCTATGGGAGAGCGGCGATCCGGGCACCGCCGCGGCGCAGGTCGAGCGTGCAACGTCGATCGCTGGTGCAGCCCCAGCGGCAACGGCAAGGAGCTCGGCGACGACATCGCGGCGTGGCGCGCCGCGCACCACGGAGGGTGTCAGTTCATCGCGTCGCGCAGCGGCTCGAGCTTCGCGAGCAGCTCGGCGGCCGGCGCGCTGCGATCGAACGCGGCGAGCAAGTCGTTCGCTGCGGTCTTTGCCTTGGTGAGCCGCGCGACCATCGCATCGACCTTCGGCAGGTTCTCCTCGACGAACGGGTCCGCCTTCTTCATCGTGCGCTTGACCTCGGTGAGGTCGTGCTGCGCGGACGTGCACGCGAGGTCGCGCGAGTCGATCACCGGCATCACGACGTCGACGAGCGTCTTGCGGCCCTGCTCCTGATCGCTCGCGATGTAAGCCCCGAGCTTCGAGGTGCCCTCGGCGAGCTGGATCTTGACGCCCTCGACGTTGTCGCACAGCGCGACCAGCTGGCGTGCTTCGCGCCGCGCGTCGGACACCTTCACGACGTCCTCGGTCGACTGACTCGTGATCGCCTTGTACGCGACGAAGCCCATGACCGCGGTGACGATGCTGATGGCGACGGAGACCGCGACGATGATGTTGCGCTTCGTCATCACGAACCGCTGATCAGCGACTTCAGGACGCTCGCGTCGCCCTCGAGCGCGCACCGCTGCATGTAGAACTGGAGGCCGCGGCTGCCGCCGAGCTCCTCTCCGCCGCCGGCGCGGCCGGGACCGCCGTGCGTCAGCGACGGCAACACCGTGCCGGGGCCGGGCGATTGCGCGGCCATCTTCGACGAGCCGAGGTACAGGCGACCGGCCCACGGCGCCGCCGCGGCGACGAAGCTCGCGGTCCAGTCGCGATCGTCGGAGTACGCCGAGCTGACCAGGCAGCCTTCGCCCTTCGCGATGAACGCCGCCGCGAACGCTGCATCGCCGGTGTAGCCACCGACGGTCGACACCGGCCCGAACACTTCGTGCTCGTTGAGCGGCGCGCAGTTCAGCGGATCCTTCGCGCGCCGCAGGACCGGCCCGACGAAGAAGCCCTTGCCGTCGGCGACACCGAGTGGCGTGACCTCGCCGAGGCCGCCGTGCACGCTCTCGGTCGCCTCGGCGAGCCGCGCGATGCCGGCGCGTACGTCCTTCAACTGTGCGGCGGTCGCGACCGGGCCCATGCGGACCTCTTCGAGCTCCGGGTTACCGATCTTCAACGTCGCGAGCCGCTCCTTCATCGCATCGCACACGTCCGCGAGCTTGGTGGCGGGAACGAGCACGCGGCGGATCGCCGTGCACTTCTGGCCGGTCTTCTGCGTCATGTCGCGCACGACATCCGCGAGGAACAGATTGCCGACCTCGCTCGTCAGATCGACATCCGGCGCGAGCACCGCGGCGTTCAGCGAGTCGGCCTCGATGTTGAGCCGCGTGCCGGGCAGCTTCGACCGCAGCGTCTTCGCGGTCTCGCTGCCGCCGGTGAACGCGACGACATCGCCATGCCCGACATGATCGAGCAACGCGCCCGCGGGCCCGATCAGCATCTGCAGCGCGCCCGCCGGCAACAGCGGCTCGAATAGCTGCGCCAGGCGATGCGCGACCAGCGCGGTCGCGGTCGCCGGCTTCGAGATCACGGGCATGCCGGCGACCAGTGCGCAGGCCAGCTTCTCGCACGTCCCCCACGCCGGGAAGTTGAACGCGTTGATGTGAACCGCGACGCCGCGCCGGGACGCCCAGACGTGCTGGCCGCCCATCCGCGCCGTGCGGCCGACCTGGATCGGCTCGCCGTCGCCGAGCAGCTTGCCGGCGCCGAGCTTCGCGCCGAGCTCGGCGTAGTGCGACAGCGTGACCGCCGCGCCGTCGATATCGAACTTCGCGTCGCCGCGGGTGTTGCCGCCATTCGCGATCGCGAGCGCGATCAGCTCCTCGCGCGCCGTGTGGATCGCCTTCGCGAGTGCGGCGACCAGCTCGCCGCGTTGCGCGAACGTCAGCGCGCCGAGCTCGCTCGCACCGGTCGTCCGCGCGTAGGCGAACGCCCCGGCGAGGTCGTGGCCGCCGGCCGAGACCTCCGCCACCACCGCCTCGGTCGCCGGGTTGACGAGCGCCTGCTTAGCACCCGATCCGTTCGACCATGCGCCGGAGAGAAAGCTGGCGAGGAGCTGCATGACCGGGGTCTTACCACGGTGTTACCCTGGTGACGTAGATGCTCCCTGCGACGGTGAAGCGCATGCTCTACGGCTTGATCGCCATGGCGATCGTCGTGATCGGTGGTGGCTTCGGCTACTTCCTGATCGGCGGTGGCCTGTGGCGGTTGCGCGACTGCATCTACATGACGGTCATCACCGTCACGACCGTCGGCTACGGCGAGGTCCTGCGGGGCATGGACACGGTCGAGTACGCACGCGGCTTCACGATCGTGTTGTTGTTGTTCGGCACCGGCACGATCGTGTTCTTCGCCTCGACGATCACCGCCTTCATCATCGAGGGCGATCTCAAGAACGCGCTGTTCGCGAACAAGCTCAAGAAACGGATGAAGAAGATGAAGGACCACGTGATCGTGTGCGGAGCGGGCTCGACGGGGCGCAACGTGATCGAGGAGCTGATCGCGACCGGCGTCCCGGTGATCGCGATCGACACGCGCGAGGAGGAGCTCCGCGAGATCGCCGATCGCCACCCGAAGGCCAACTTCACCTACATCGCCGGCGACGCCACCGACGACGACATCATCGTCCAGACCAACTTGCCCGAGGCGCGCGGTCTCGTCGCGGCGCTGTCGTCCGACAAGGACAACCTCTACCTCACGGTCTCGGCGCGCCAGACCAACCCGGGAGCGCGGATCATCGCGCGCTGCGCGGAGCTCTCGCATGTCGAGAAGATCAAGCGCGCGGGCGCCGACGCCGTCGTGTCCCCGAACTTCATCGGTGGCATGCGCATGGTCTCGGAGCTTCTGCGCCCCGCGGTCGTCGCGTTCCTCGACGACATGCTGCGCGACCGCCGGGTGTTCCGGATCGCGGAGGTCCGGCTCGGCACGCGCACGAGCGAGCTCGGCACCACGCTGCGCGACGCCCACGTCCGCGAGCGGTTCGGGATGACCGTCCTGGCGATGCGCGCGAGCGACAAGGCGGAGTGGACCTACAACCCCGATGCGACCGAGAAACTTTCGGCAGGAATGACCCTCGTGGTGCTGGGCTCCGCGGAGCAAGTGGCGGCACTTCAATCAGCTACGGCGTAGGGGTGTCAGTTTCTCAACAGTAGTGCAGATCCAAACAGATGCGGCGGGTCCGGACCTCGTGGTACTGGATGGACATGAACGCGTACCAGAACCCGCCCAGGGTCTCGGTGGTGGTGCGTTCGTTCAATCGGCTTCCTGCATTACTCGAGCTCTTGAACCTGCTCCTCGCGCAGGACCACGACAGCTTCGAGGTCGTCGTGGTCGAGCAGTCGACGCAGCGCGCGCCCGAGGATGTCGTGCAGCTCGACGAGCTCGCACGCGATCCGCGCCTGCGCGTCCTCCAGTTCCCGCCGCTCGGCGGTCCGGCCGCGCGCAACACCGGCGTGCGCCACACGCGCGGCGACTTGCTCGTGTTCATCGACGATGACGACTTGCCGGTCGGCACCGACTGGCTGCGCCGCCACGAGGCGAACTTCGCAGATCCGAAGTGCCTCGGCGTCACCGGTCAGTTCGTCGAGCCGAACGCGGCGCCGTACGTCAACCTCGAGCGCGCGCGTCGCGACGTGCTCAGCTTCAACAAGCTGATGTGGCAGCGCGTGTTCGCGCGCACCGATCAGCGGAAGCGCGTCGAGTCGCTGATGGGCGGCAACGCCGCGATCCCGCGCAACACGCTCGAGCGGTTCGGCCTGTGGGACGAGTGCACGCCGATCGAGGACGAGCCGTCGCTCGCGTATC
>JBDUAS010000353.1:0-6521 GCA_040004535.1 Deltaproteobacteria bacterium | reverse complement strand
GCGTCGACGCGATGGACAACCACGAGATCGACTTCGTGATCAACACGACCGAAGGTACGCAGGCGATCCAGGACTCGCAGTCGCTCCGCCGCGCCGCGCTGATGAACGGCATCGCGTACTACACGACGCTGCGCGCTGCCCGCGCCGCGCTCGAAGCGATCGCGGTCGAGAAGCGCGGCGACATGCGCGTCCAGCCGCTGCAGGCGTACTAGGCGATGAGCGAGCACAAGCGGCCGATCATCGTCCCCGATCTGGCGAAGCCCGCGGGCGCCTCGGTCGATGCGCACGGCGACGTGCACTGCGTGACGTGTGGCAAGACGTTGCCGCAAGTGGAGGCCGACGTGGTTGGGCTCGGCTATCGCTGCACCGCATGCGGTGCGAACGCGAGCGCCGACGATCTGGAGGCGAACCTCGACGCGCCCGATCGCGCGCGGGTCTGGCCCGCGATCAACGGTCGCAAACTGATCGGGGTCGGCGTCGCGCTGCTCGTTCTTGCCGTCGCGATGTGGATCCTGAGCTGGGACATCGCATGGCACAGTTACACCCGTGGCGGCAGCGTCTTCGTCTACGTCTGCATCGCGGCGATCGGCTGCATCGGTGTCGGCCTCGCGAACCTCCGCGGCCGTAGATAAGGCTAGACCGCGACCGCCCGTCCGCTGATGGAGGTCGGTGCAGCGGTGCGTCTGCAGGGATCTGGATCCGGAGCTGCCGAAGGCATCGCTCGGTGGTGGTAGTTGCGCGTGGTCCGCCACTCTGCCACCTCCTTGCCCATCGCGGCGGGCGCTCACTAGCCGGCGGTCTGCAGCCCGGCCGCGATCCCACCGATCGTCGTGAACACGATGCGGGTGAGCCGCTCGGCATCGCCGAGGCCCGCGCGGCGCCGGCGCAGCGCCTCGATCTGGATGTGCGAGAGGACGTCGAGGTGGGGGTTGCGGCGCTCGACCGACGCGACGAGGTAGGGCCGGGTCGCGAGCGGCGGCACCATGCCGAGCGTGTCGCGCAGCGCGTGGACGGTGCGTGCGTGCTCTGCCTCGATCAGCGCGAAGATCTGCTGCGCGTCGGGATCGGCGAGTTGCGCGTATGCGCGTGCGACGTCGATATCGGAGCGCACGAGCGAGACCTCGCAGTTGCGCACGAGCGCGCGAAAGAACCGCGACCGCATGCACAGCGTCCGCACCGCGTCGCGGCCGAGCTCGCCGACGAGTGCCTCGACCGCGGTGCCGACGCCGAACCAGCCGGGGATGCCGTGCCGGCTCTGCGTCCACGAGAACACCCAGGGAATCGCGCGCAGCGACTCGAGCGTGAGGTTGCCGCCGCGCCGCGCCGGCCGCGAGCCGATCGGCAGGTGACCGACATCCTCGATCGGGGTGGCCGCGAGCGTGTAGCGCGCGAGGCGATCCTCGTCGCCGGTGAGCGCGAGGTAGGCGAGGCGCGCGGCGTCGGCTGCGTGCGCGAGGTGCTGCTCGTCATCCCGATGCTCGTCCGTCGCCTCGGTGCGTTCGGACAGCGCGGCGCCGAGCACCGCACCGAGCGTCAGCTCGAGATCGCGCTCGGCGATCGCGGGTTGGGCGTAGCGCGCCGTGACGGTCTCCCCTTGCTCGGTGACGCGCAGCCTGCCGCGCACCGCTGCCGGTGGTTGCGCGCGGATCGCGTCGCTCGCTGGACCGCCGCCACGACCGAGTGCGCCACCGCGGCCGTGAAAGACCGTGAGCAGCACGCCCGCGCGCGAGGTCGCGGCAACGAGCGCGAGCTGCGCGCGGCGCAGCGCCATCGACGACGCGACGTAGCCGACCTGCTTGCCCGAGTCGGAATACCCGATCATGACCTCGAGCTCGCCGGCGAGCTCGGTCGCGAGCACGGGGTTGGCGAGCATCTCGGTCGCGATCTGCTCGGCGCGATCGAGATCCTCGAGTTGCTCGAGTAGTGGTACGGGCCGGAGCTCGCCCGGTGCGAGCCCCGCAGCGCGCGCGAGGAACACGACCTCGAGGAGATCGGAGACCTCGCGCGTGAAGCTCACGACATAGCGCTCGCACGCCCGCGCGCCGAGCTCGCGGCGCGCGCGGCCGACGACGTCGAGCGTCGCGAGCACCTCGCGCGCATCGCCGCCGAGCGTCTCGCGATCGCGTACCGGCGCGACCGGCTGCGCGAGCACGTCGCCCAGGATCGCACGCCGCCCCGCCTCGTCGCGCTCGAGATAGCCGGGCCGGCCGGCTCGGGCGAGCAGCTCGGCGACGACGCGATCGTGAACACCGGAGTGCTGGCGCAGATCGATCGATGCGAGGTGAAACCCGAAGACATCGACCCGGCGCAGCGCATCGCGCAGATCCTGATCGGCGATCGACGCGAAGCCGGCGGCGCGGAGCGCCTGATCGAGCACCGCGAGCTCGGCGCGATAGCCGGCGGCGTCCACGTAGCCGGCCTCCTCGTGATCGATCGTCGCACGCAGTCGCGCCTGCACGTACCACAGCTTCTCTCGCCACGGCTCGTTCGGCGTGCGCGGCCGGGCGTGGGCCGCGACGTCCGGGAGCCGATCGCGATCCGCTTCGATCGACGCCTGGAGCTCGTCGAGTGCGCCGGGCTTCGCGCGCAGCGCCGACATCGACAGCGTGCGCCCGAGCAGCTCGACGTCCGCGAGATAACGCGCGAGCACGGTCGCGCGCTGGCGAGAGAACGCCGCGCGTGTGATCGGGGCCGTGACGTTCGGATTGCCGTCGCGATCGCCGCCGACCCACGATCCCCAGCGCAAGAACGCCGGCAGACGCCAGCCTCCGCCGAAGTGCGCGGAGAACAGATCCTCGATCGTGCGGTAGATCCGCGGCGTGACGTCGAGCAGCGATCGGCGAAATACGTCGAGCGCGGTCTCGACCTCGTCGAGCGGTGTCGGCCGTCTCGCACGCGCATCTTCCGTCGCATGCAGCGCGAGGACCTCGGCGTCGAGCGCCGCGCCTCGATTGGCGCCGAGCATGCCGCCGATCCGTTGCAGGTGGTCGAGCGAGGACCTCCGCCGCGACTCGGTCGGGTGCGCTGTGATCACGGGCATCACGAGCGCCCGCTCGAACAGCGTCCGCAGCTCCTCGGCGGTCGCGCCCGCGGCGACGAGCGCGTCGATGCCGGCGCGTACGCCGTCGTGGGTGTCGCCACCGCGTGCAGCGAGCGCCCGCAGTCGTTCGCGCTCCTCCGCGGTGTTCATCAGGTGCGCGGCGAGCCCGTGGGCACGCGCCGCAGCCTCGAGCTCGTCCTCGGTGAGCGCGGCGATCTGCTCGCCGAACGCGCGTCGTCCGCCCGCGAGCTCGCCGCGCCGCAGCTCCGCGGCGTGATCCGAGAGCTGGTGCGATCGCGCGGCGACCGCGTCTCCGCCGAGCGTCGCGACGGCCGACCACAGCGCCTCGTTCAATCGCGCGAGATCGCGCCGCAACGGCTCGGATTCAGACACGCACGAGTCTTACCACCTCTCAAATCGTCAGCGCGCAAGAGCGACGGGCTCGATCGTCGCGCCCGGAATCGCAGCGACGAGCTCGCGGTACCACGCGCCTGTCTTCCTCGTGCGGCCGTTCAGCGTTCGCGTGCCCCAGATGATCGACAGCGCGACGCGGGTTCCGTCGTGCGTCTTCGTCCGTTGCGCGTCCTTGACCGGCGTGCCCGTCGGACCGTCGGCGTCGAACAAGCAGCACAAGCCGCCGACATCGATCAGCTGACCTGATGGATTGAACGGATAGCTCGTGCCCGGCGCCGCGAGGTCGATCCGCAACGCGCCGTTCGTCGCGTCGAGATCGACGAGGCTGATCGGCAGGCCGCTGTGCAGCGAGACGATATTGCACGCGTCGACAGCGGCGTTGATCGCCGGAAATTTTCCTTCCTGTTGGACAGCGTGGAGGTACTCGGACGCCGGCTTGCTCCGGCCTGCCGGCTTGAAGCCGCCGTGGCGCAACAGCGAGCGGACCTCGGCGCGGACCGTATCCGAGGAACAAAACGGTGCGGCTGCTTGCGGTTCGAGGAAGATGAGTAGCGAGGCTGGCGTCGCCAGCTCGGCGAGCGGCCGCGCGAACCGCGTGACGAACGCGTCGACCTCGAGGAGCGGATGGTCCGCGACAGAAACGGTCAGTGCCATACCCACGGGTCGAGCCTTCTAATTCGCGGTCTAGGATACAATGGATTCGTGGGCGCCCAGGCCAGGTTAGGCCGGTACGAGCTGATCACGCGCATCGGCCAAGGTGGGATGGCGGAGGTCCAGCTCGCGCTGCAGCGCGGGCCTGCGGGCTTCGAGAAGCTCGTCGTCGTCAAGCTCGTCCACACCGAGCTCGCATCGCAGAAAGCGTTCGTCGACATGTTGCTCGACGAAGCCCGCGTCGCCGCGCTCGTCAAGCACCCGAACGTCGTCGACATCTACGATCTCGGCGAAGCCGACGGCAAGTACTTCATCGCGATGGAGTACCTCGAAGGCGAGCCGCTGCTGTCGGTGCTGCGCGCCGGCCGCGAGGGCAAACGTCTCGATCCACTGTCGACGTGCCGGTTGATCGCCGATACCGCCGAGGGGCTCGCGGCCGCGCACGAGCTGCGCAGCATGGCCGGCGAGCGAATCGAGCTGGTCCACCACGACATCTCGCTCGGCAACATCGTCGTGCTCTACAACGGGTCGGTCAAGCTCGTCGACTTCGGCGTCGCGAAGGCAAACCAGACGGTCTCCGGGCCCAAGGCGAAGGTCCAGGGCAAGTTCAGTTACATGGCGCCCGAGAAGCTCAAGGGCTCTCCCGGTGATCGGCGCAGCGACATCTTCTCGCTCGGCTGCGTGATGTGGGAAGCGCTCACGCTCAAGCGCTTGTTCCGCGGCGGCAACGACGCCGACACCATGAAGCAGGTACTCGGGCTCGCGATCCAGCCGCCGTCGAAGATCAACCCCGACGTGCCACCGGAGCTCGATCCGATCGTGATGCGCGCGCTCTCTCGCGATCCGGCGAAGCGATGGGCGACGGCGAAGGAGATGTCGGACGCGATCGAGGACGTCCTGTTGAAACGCGGCTACGGCGCGCGCAACGACCGGATCGCGAAGTACATGCAGGACACGTTCAAGGACCACATCGACGCGCGCAAGAAGCTCGTCCAGGAGGTCGTGAGCAAAGGCTCTGCGAGTGCCGAGACCGTCGACGCCGCGTTCGCGCCGCACATGCAGGTCGCGAGCGGCTCGCCGCGGACGATGGCGCGCGGCGACTTCTCGGTCGTCACGCCACTGCCGCGCCGCGACTCGCTGCCGAACATGGTGCCGCTCGTCGCGTCACAACCGAGTGGGCCGAGCAATGTCGTGCCCGACGCGTTCAGCGATCCGAACAGGCCGACCGAGATTTCGCCGTCGATCTTCGATGGTGCAACCGAGATCGCGCCGCCGCCGATTCAGGACCCGGAGCTCGCGATCGAGCAACCGGTGACCGGGACGGGACAGCCCAGCAGGATCGTCACGGTGATGGACTGGCTCCAGGACGTCGCGATGGACAAGCGCAAGCGCACCATCGCGTACGCGATCGCCGCGGGTGCCGTGCTGATGCTCGTGATCGTGATGATCGCGAAGTGTGGGGGGGGCCATCACGCCGTTGCTGTCGTGCCCGATGCGCAAACGCAAACGCAAACGGCAGAGCCCGATGCGGCGATCGCGGTCGTCGATGCCGCGATCGCCGAAATCGAAGTCCCGATCGACGCCGCGCCGCCGACACCGCCGTCTATGGACGCCGGCATCACCGAGGTCGCGCATCCGCACGTGGCGCCGGCGATCCCGCACGTCAACGCCGACGCGCAGTTCCAGAAAGCCTTCCAGGCGTTCGTCAAAGGCGACCCGAAGGCCGCGCTCGCGCTCCTGAAGATCAACCGCGCACAGAATCCCAACCACGCCCCGACGTGGCGCTTGCTCGGCCAGGTCTACAAGAAGCTCGGCGAGCACGACCTGGCGAAGGCGTCGTTCAAGCGCTACCTGGCGCTGTCGCCGAATGCGAGTGATGCGGGCGCGATCAAGAAGGAGCTCGAGTGAAGCGCGGTCTCGCCCTCGTCGCTGCGACCGCGATGTGGTGGAGCGCGATCGCGACCGCTGGTGGTCACACCGTGCTCGTGCTGCCGATCGATGGCGATGCGGATCCGGCGCTGCGCAAGCAACTCACGTCGCTCGTCGTGTCGCTCGCGAGAAGCGAAGGCGGCGACGTCGCGATCGGTGACACCACGTTCGCCGAGACCGCCGCCGCGATCGGTTGCGATCCGCATACGCCGGCGTGCTCGGAGCAGGTGCGCGCCGGGCTGAACGTCGACGAGATCGTATTCGGCAGCGCGTTCAGCGGCGGCGGGCAGACGACCGCGGTGATCTCGAAGGCGGAGAAGGGGCAGCCGCGGAGGGATCAGACGGTGTCGATCGGCGCGTATCAGAAGGCGCAGGCTGCGGAGGCGACGCTGTTGCCGATGTTCGGAGGGCCGGGGCCGGGGGGAACGAAACCCGGAACCGGAACCGGAACCGGAACCGGAACCGGAACCGGAACCGGAACCGGAAC
>JBDUAS010000352.1:0-6525 GCA_040004535.1 Deltaproteobacteria bacterium | reverse complement strand
GGATCGCCGGCTGGGTGTCCTCGCCGGAGATCCCCATCTCCTCGAACGGCTTGCGATAGTCCATCGGCAGCTTCGCGAAGTGCTGCGACAGCTGTGCGCGCGGCACGAACAGCTCTTCGCGCCGGCCACCGCCCACGTCCTTCTTCAACACGAGCTCGCCCGACATCCGGCTGCGCTCGCGGATCGTGCGCGCCAGCGGCGTGAGCTGCTGGAGCACTTCCATCGGCACCACCCGCGGCTCGGGTAACTGCGCGAGCGGCTGACCGCCGAGCGTGATGTCGGTGAGCGTGCGGCTGCTGGTCAGATCCTTGAGTGCGTTCTGCGCGCCTTCACCGAGCCGGCGAATCCCCGCGAAGTCTTCGCTGTCGAGCGGGTTCGGCTCGGTCTCCGCGTCACCGTTCGGCGTGAGCGACTGCCACGTCGCGGTGTGCTCGACGACCGTGAACCGCAGGCCCTGCGATTGCCGATCTGGCTTCTCGCGCAGCGTGATCACGTACTCGCTCTGGGTCCGCTCGAACGCGACCATCACGTACTTGCCGAGGTCGACCGGTGCGGGCTTCGCTTTACCGAGCAAGCCCTTCCTCATCATGTGGACGACGACGCCGTCCGCGATCTGCTCGACCCGGATGGGTTGGCGATACGCCTCGACCTGGAGCCGAAAGTTCGCGACCAGACGGCCCGCGGTCATCACCGAATCCGCCGAGGCCTCGGTGCCGCGGACGTCCCACGACATGATCCACTTCGCGTTCGGCAGCTGGTTGTGATCGAAGAACGGCCGCAAGCCCTGGAGCACGGCTTCGGATGACGTCGCCGCAGCGGCCTGCGCCTCGAGCGCCGACACGCGGCTCTCGACTTGCTGCTTCGCCGCCTGGATCGTCTGCTTCGCCGCGATCAGCGTCTTCTGCGCGACCTGTTGCGCCTGCGCGCTCTTCTTTTCGGGAACCATGTACGGCGCGAGCGCCGAACCGAGCGTCTTCTCGAGGTCCGCGAGCCGGTTGAGCTCGCCATCCGCTTCGACGCGTGCCGCCTTCGCGCGGTTACGGCGCTCGTCGAGCTCCGTCAACGGCATGAACGCGTTCGTGCACGCCTCGACCGCTGCGGTCAGCGTCTCGATGAAGTTCTCCTCGAGCGGAAAAGGGGTCCCATCCCCATAGCGATACATGCACGACGAGTATACCCCCTCTCATCTGCAGAACGGATGTTTAGGGCCTTTCAGTAAGTGCCGAGCAAGCCGACCTGCAAGATCACCGCGTCGAGGAGGCCCGTGCCGTACAGGAACTGCGTTCCGATGCCCATCGGATTGTCGAGGCTCGGGTCGGCGGGCAGCTGATCGAGGATCAACAGGTCGCCCTTCACATTGAAGTTCAGCTTGTCGAACAGGCCCCACACCGGTTTGTCACCGGCGATCGTGATCAGCGTGAGCTTCGCGCCGACCATCGCGCTGCGCACGGGCGACAGCTCGCGATCACCGGTGTAGTACTCGCCTGCGGTCGATTCGGTCTGATAGAAGAACGCGTCCTTGAAGAAGCTCGCAGCACTCTGCTGATACACGCGCGCGTGGAACTTCACGAGCAGCGAGTTGCCGATGTACTGCGAATAGCCGAGCTCGGCGTCGGCGCCGATCACGCGCCACGTGTCGTCGTAGAACCGCGCGCTGAGATGAACGGCGGAGTGGAGCTTTGGTAAGAACCGGTTGAGCCGCACGGACGTCGACCACCGCGCGCGGGTGTCGGGGATGTGCTCCTGCGGCGAGTTGCCGCCGACGCGGACCCGGCGATACGGGTTCGATTGGAAGCCCTCGAGCACCTGGCCGTACGCGGCGAACTGGAGGTTCATCGTCGGCGTCAGGTTCTGGGTGATCGTGAACTGCGCGGTGTCGATCGATAGATCCTTCCACACCGTCGTGCCGGCGATGTCGGAGGACAGGATCAGATCCTTCTTGCGGCACTCGTCGGCGCCGGTCAGCGCGCGGCGTTCGAGCGGCATCGCGTCGCCGTTGTCCTTGTCGCACACGGTGTCGAAGCTATGGCTGTACGCGAGGTCGACGGTCGTGTTGCGGCCGGGCAGGTCGATCGAAGCGTCGCCACCGATCTGGCGCGATAGATAGTCGCGCTCCGTGCCGAGCGTCGCCGAGAACGAGATCTTCGAGCGCCGGCCCATGAAGCCGAGCGCGAGCGTGCCCTCGTGGCGAACGTCGGAGAACTTCGTCGCCGACGACACCGCGTCGACCTGATACACGGTGGAGGTCGCGCCGGTCACCGCATCGGCCGAGTAGCCGGCATCGAACGAGACGTGGCTACCGATGTCGGTGCCGAAATCGACCTGCGGGTGGACGACCGTCAGGCCGCCCTTGTCGCCCTGACGCCGCTCCTCGAACACGGAGGTCGAGACCTCGGCGCGATCGTCCGCGAACGCGGCCGCCGAGCTCAGCAGGATCGCGAGCGAGACGATCCGGAGATTCGAGCGAGCTAGTTGCAACCACATCCTCCGCCGCCGGCACCGTGGCCGCCGGCTGCGCCTTCGCGATTCGTCAGGATGTGATCGTCGGATGCGGCCTCGTGCGGATCGTTGTCGAACACCATCACCTGATCGGCGAGGAATTCTTTCTCCGACGCGCGCACCGCCGTGCGACCGCACGCCGAGAGCCCCACGGTCAGGAGCACGAGGCTAAAAGAAAATCGCAAGGCCACCGGTGTACTCCTGTCCGTTGTTGGAGTGGTTCTGGTTGAAGAGCGACCAATTGCGGACGTCGAGCCGCACCGTGATCTGCTTCTTCAGCGTGATCTCGAGCCCGCCGCCGGCGCCGAGTGCCATGAGGTTCTCGCGCGGGTCGACGTAGTTGTCGGCCTTCGGCGAGATGTGCGCGCAGCCCAGGCCGATGCTCGCGTACGGCCCGATCACCGCACCGGGCGCGAGGCGCAGCACGAACGCCAGGCCGCCGAGGTAGATGTCCTTCTCCGAGCGCGGTGACAGTCCGGCGAAGCCTTCGAGCGCCCAGTACGGATCGATGATCCACGACGGCCGCAGGATGTAGACGCCTTCGCCTTCGAGCAGGCCCGACGAGAACGACAGCCCGACGTGCGCGTACGCGACCGGTGACGGTCCGAGGATCGCACGCTTGATCGCGCGGCCCATGCGGGTGAACGCGCCGGCTTCCTCTTCCTCGCCGACCTCGAACGGATAGACGACATCGCCGACGATCCAACCGGTCGTCCCGTCGTCGAGCATGATCTTGAACCAGTACCCGTTCGTGCCGCGCTCGAGCACTTCGTAGACCTGATTGCGCTCGGCGACCGCGACCTCGCGATAGCCGTTGCCCGGGCCGGAGTGCACCGATGCCTTTTGCGCGATCACGCGGAGGTACGCGTCCGCGCTCGCGACCGCAGAGGTCGCGCCGAGGACCACGAGTACGAGGATCAGGCGTTTCACTGATCGAACCATCCGAGGAACGTCGTGTACTCGGTGCTGCCGGTCGCGAACAGATCGCCGCCGCCGTGCCCATCAATGCCGGCGAGCGGCCGCGTCAAAAATTCGCTCGCCTTCGGCTGGCCACAGTTCAGGTAGCCCTGCGACACCCGGTAATTGAGCATGTCGTCGCCGACCGTGCGGCTGAGCGCCAGACCGTGCGCTTGGTCGTGGCACATGCTGTTGCGCGCACAGCCGTTCGTCGTGTCGCTGATCTTCAAGTAGATCGGTTCGATCTTCGCGATGAAGTAATCGACGCCCTCCGGCGGATTGCACGCGCCGATATCGGGCGGCGTGTCGCCGAGGTCCACGGTTGGACACCCCGGCAAAACGAGCGCGAGCAAGGCGACAGCTGCCCAGCGAGGTCCCATCCCTGGATCGAACTTTACACCTGGTGCCGCATCCATGTCTCGCAGGAGCCGATCTGATAACCTCACCGCTGGTGTCGACCCAGCCTCCTCCGGGCGCCCGCCGGCCCACGTCGACCGATACTCCATTCAAGGGAACCGGCGTGGTGAAGGCGGGACCGCCGCCTATACCGTCGCGTCCGCGCAGCATGATCCGGATCGACACCGAGCCCGAACCGCCACGCGTCGTGCGATCGAAGTTGGTGGGGCGGGGCGACGCGCTCGCGACGCTGCGTGAAGTCGTGGGGCGCGCGGTCGATTTTCAAGCACCGCAGCTCGTCACGATCGTCGGCAACCAAGGCACCGGCAAGACGCGCCTGATCAACGAGCTGATCGGCGAGCTCCGCGAGGGCGATCGCAAGACCCGCGTGATCCACGGCGCCGCCGAGCGCGATGGCAACGGCAAGGCGATCCGGCTCTCGGCGGTGGCGTCCGTGTTGCGCGATCGATTCGAGCTGACGCCGAACCCCGACGATACGTCGCGACTGCGCTTCTCGCACGAGATCAAGAGCGTGATGGGCTCGGATCAGATCGGCGAGATCCTGTATTTCCTCGGCGCGCTGGTCGGGCTCGAGTTCGCGCCGACGCCGTTCTTGAAGGCGGTGACCGAGTCGCCGAAACAGCACGGCGAGCTGTCGCGCACCGCGCTGCGTCGGTTCGTCGAGCTCGACGCCGCCCAGAGCCCGCTCGTCGTCGTGCTCGATGATCTGCAGTGGGCCGACGACGACACGCTCGCGATGATCGCAGATCTCGCGATCAACCTGGCTGGATCGCCGATCGTGATCCTCGCGGCGGCGCGGCCCGAGATGCTCGTCCGCAGCGGCGGCTGGGGCGAAGGCGCGACCGATCACACGCGGGTCGATCTGCGCAACCTCGAGCAGGATGATGCCGAGCAGATGTTTCGCAATCTGCTGTCGCGCGTGCACGACCTTTCGGAGGACACGGTCCAGACCGCAGTCGAGATGACCGGCGGCAACCCCGCATTCATCGAGCAGCTCGTCCGGCTGTTCATGGACAACGGTACGATCGACACGACGGGGCCGACATGGCGTATCGATCCCGACAAGGCCGCCGATACCGAGCTGCCGATCTCGATCGAAGAAGCGATCGAGGCGCGGATCGCAGCGCTCGAGAACGACGAGCGCGACCTGCTCGAGAAAGCCGCGGTGTTCGGCAACGTGTTCTGGGTGTCCGCGGTGATCGCGCTGAAACGGCTCGAACAGCCGGTGTCCGAGCACGTCCCGAGCCCACTCGAGCTCGAGTGGGGCGACGGCGAGGACGTGCGGCGGCGGATCAGCGACCTCGTGGCGATCCTCGCCGATCGCGATTACCTGCTGCCGCTCGACGGCGAGGATTCGAGCATCCCCGGCGACGTCGAGATCGTGTTCAAGCACAACCTCGAGCGCGAGCTGATCTCGCGGTCGACCGAGTCCGGCCGGCTCGCCCGCTACTACCTCGCCGCGGCGCAGTGGCTCGAGAGCAAGCTGTCGACGCTGCGCGACGAGCAACTCGAGTTCCTCGCGACGCTGTACGAGCGCGGTGGCGACAAACGGCGCGCGGCGCGCTGCTACCTGCAAGGCGGCGATCGGGCCCGCGCCCGCTACTCGCCGGAAGAAGCGCGCGGCCTGTACGAGAAGGGGCTCGAGATGCTCGCCGCGGTGGATGCGCCGGCGCGGATGGACGCACTCCACAACCTCGGCGACGTGCTCGAGCAAGCGGGCAGGACCGACGACGCGACCCAGTACTTCGCGGAGATGCTCCAGCTCGCGTGGCGCTACGACAACCTCAACAAGGCGGGCGCCGCGTACAGTCGGCTCGCGCGCGGCCAGCGCCGGCTCGGCAAGTACGACGCCGCGATGGACTATCTGCGCCGCGCCCAGGGCCTGTTCGAGCGCTCGCGAGACGATCGCGGCATCGCGTCGACGCTCGACGACATGGGGCGCGTCCACTGGCTGCGCGGTGGTTATTCGCAGGCGTTGGACTTCCACCGCCAGGCGCTGACGATCCGGCGCGCGCTCGGCGATCGCCGATCGATCGCGCTGTCGCTCGCGAACATCGGCCGCGTTCACCACGACAGCGGCAACTTCAAGGCCGCGATCGCGCAGTTCCGCGAGGCGCTCGATCTGCGCCGCGACATCGGCGACCTCGTCGGCATCGTCCAGTCGCTGTGCGACCTCGGCGGTGTCCAGGCCGAGGACGGCAACCACGAGGCCGCGCTCGAATTGCTCGGCGAGGCGCGCGCCCTCGCGATGGAGATCGGCGACAAGCTCGCGCTCGCGGACGTGCTGTCGCGCACGGGCGAGGTCAAGGGCGCGATGGGCCGCGGTGGCGAGGCGGTCAAAGATCTTTCGGATGCCAAGGCGCTCGCGTCGGGACTCGGCGATCGCGTCGCTCTCGCGGTCACGCATCAGCGGCTCGCACAGGTCCAGCTCGCGCTCGGCAACCTCGAGGCCGCGGATGTCGAGGCTCACGCGGCGGTCGCGGTCGCTCAGGCGGCGGGGCTGCGGGTTCATGCGGGCTCGGGCTATCGCGTGAAGGCCGAGGTCGCGGTCGCGCTCGGCCACGAGCTCCAGGCCGAGGACGATTTTCGGCGCGCGGTCGACATCCTCGCCGCGGTCAAGCACGAGGTCGAGCTCGCGCGCGCGTACAACGG
>JBDUAS010000351.1:0-6528 GCA_040004535.1 Deltaproteobacteria bacterium | reverse complement strand
ATTCCTCGCGCCGGAGCTCAGCCCTCTGGGTCGCCCTCGCCGGCCTTCGCGTTCGGGTCCGCTGGTTCCGCGGGGACGCGGTAGTCCTCGTTCAACCACCGACCCAGATCGACAAGTTGGCAGCGCTCGCAGCAGAACGGGAAGACTTTGTTGCCATCCTTGACCGACGGCTTCTTACACGTGGGACAGGGCTTCACGGCACTCACTCCGTACGTAGGCCGAGGGCACCTCGTCGCGCGTCGAGATATCCCGGTGACACCCCGAGCTCGGCGGCCGCGGCATCGCGATCGCCACCGTGGCGTCCGAGCGCCGCGACGATCGCATCGGCTTCGGCGATATCGACGACATCGCGCAACGGCCGTGGCGTGCCGATCGCTGCGCCGGCGACGCGGGTCGACACCATCGATGCGGTCAGCTCCGTGGCGCCGGCCGCGAGCACCAGCATGCGTTCGATCTCGTTCTCGAGCTCGCGAATATTGCCCGGCCACGGATACGCGACGATGCGCGCGAGTGCACCGGCACTCAGGCGCGGCGGCGTGCCGTTCGGTGTGTGCTTCTTCAGGAAGTGATTCACGAGCCGCGGGATGTCGGCGACGCGCTCCCGCAGCGGCGGCACGGTGATCTTCAGGACGTTGACGCGATAGAACAAGTCCTCGCGGAACTGCTTGTGCTGGACCATCGACTGGAGGTCCTTGTGCGACGCGGCGACGATCCGGACATCGACTCGCACGGGCTTCGTTCCGCCGACCGGCATGAACGTGCCCTCTTGCAGCACGCGCAGGAGCTTCACTTGCAGCGCGGCGGACATGTCGCCGATCTCGTCGAGGAAGAACGTGCCGCCGTCGGCGACCTCGAACAGGCCCTTTTGATCTTTGACCGCGCCGGTGAAGGCACCGCGGACGTGCCCGAACAACGCGCTCTCGAGCAAGTTGTCGTTGAACGCGGAGCAGTTCTGGACGACGAACGGCTTCTTGCCGCGCGGCCCGTGATAGTGGATCGCGCGCGCGATCAGCTCCTTGCCCGTACCGCTCTCGCCGTGGACGAGCACGGTCGCTTCGCTCCTCACGACCTTGGTGAGGAGCTTCACGACCTCACGCACCGCCGGCGCGTCGCCGACGATCTCCGTAAACGGATGGACGAACGTCGTCGGTGGAATGATCGCGGGCTGCGCGCGCTCGCACGCTGCAGCGGCCGCGGTGACCAGATCGCGAATCCGCGCGAGCGCGTTGTCATCGAGCTCGGGCGCGACCGCGGCCATCGCGGGTGCTTCCACCGCGCCGGTCTCCGTCGCGATCCGTGCCGTGACATCGGCGACGGGCACCCCGTGGCGTCCACCCGACGAGTACGCGATACCGGCGACCTTGCCATCGCCGCCGCGCACGGCAGCTGCGACGATCGTGAGTCCCGCGTGGCAGCGATGCACGATCGCGCCCTTGGTCTTCGCCGCGAGTGCGGCGGCCTCGCGCATCGAGCCCGCGCACGCACCGGGTGGCGTCTGCATCAGCGTCGCGCAGGTCGCGTGCGACCACCGATCGTAGCCATTGCCCCCCGGCTCGACGAGACCGAGCTCGAGGTCCCACCAGCGACGTAACAGATCGCGTGCGAGCACGACTTCAGCAAGCGAGTCAAACGTCAGGGCCACGGCGGACGCCCACTATAGCCGGGATCGAGCTCTCGACCATCGCCCGGGAGCCACCTCGCGCGCGCGGCCGTCGACGGCGAGCTTGTGAAGATGTGCGAGGAGCGAGCGTTCCGCGAGTGGCCACAACATGCGGGGCGTGTCGGCATAGACACGCGCGACGAGCTCGCCGACGGGTTCGTCCGCCGCACCGAGCGCCGCGACGACCTTCGCCTCGCGCATCAAGCGGTGCGCGATGTACTCGCGCAGCTTCGCGTGACCATCCGGAAGTGCCGGACCGTGTGCGGGAAGCAGCATGGTTTGCGGCATCGTCAGCAAGCGCTCGAGCGAGCGCAGATAGAGCGTCATATCGCCCTCGCTCGGATCGATCAGGATCGTCCCGAGCCCCGCGACCATGTCGCCCGCGATCGTGAACCCCTCGCGCGCGAAACACAGATGTCCATCGGCATGACCCGGCGTGAACACGCATTCGAGGTCCCCGACATGCTCGCCATCTTCGAGCAGCTGGCTGATCGCGAGCCCGGGCAAGCGCTTCGCGGTGTTCGCGTGCGCGGCGATCGGTGCGCCAAACCGCGCGGCGAGAGCTGCAGCGCCGCCCACGTGATCGCCGTGATGATGCGTGAGCAGCACGAGCACGAGGCCAACCTCCTCCAGCGCGCGATCGAGGACCGCTTGCTGGTCGGGGTACGGCGAACCGGGATCGACCGCGACCCAGGGCCCGGAATCGGGTCCCACCAGGTAGACGTTGGTGTGTGCAGCCGGCGGGAGCGTGGGGGTGCGGAGCGCAAGCACGCGAATCCCCGGGCCTAGCGTGAGGAGCTCCGGCTCGGCACTGGTGGTGGCAACCGGTGACGCGGTGCGTACCTGTTCGTACAGCGTGTCTATCGATGAGTCAGCCAAGACCACCCCAACAAGAGGATGACGCGAACGTTGGCATCTCCTAAACTATAGACAAGCGCGTCCATGGTCAGCGTCACTGCACGGAAGATTCGTGAGCTGGGATCCGAGCGCCCCGGCGGAGCCAACGGTCGGATCTACACCGGCTATTTGATCTCGTACCCGTATATCGGGCGAGGGATGGTGATCTTTCGCGACCCGCATGGCCACCGAATGATCACGACGCCGGTGAAGCGCGTGCTCGGCGAGCCCGGCGGCAAGATGATCTACGTCGAGACCGAGAACAGCGTCTATCGGCTCGAGATCCACGGCGAGCCGTTGTTCCCGATGCGCGCCGCCGGCGAATAACGTCAGAGCTTTTCGCCGAGCGACCGAACCTGCGCCGGCGAGAGCTGCGGCGTGAAGATGATCGGCAGTTCGATCACCGGCGCCTTCGCCCGCGCGCGCAGCTCCGCGAGGTAACGGGTGTTGAGCGAGCGGCGATCGCGCGATAGCTGCGAGTGCGTCGCGACCTCGCGCAGCGGCGACGGCAACGACGGGTCCGCGACGAGCGCGTCGAGGACCTTGGAGACCGGCGAACCGGCCGGGAAGTGCTCGGGATAGATCTGGTTGCAGATCACGTGCTGCGGCACGATGCCGATCGCGGTGAGCTTCTGCTCGAGCTCGATCGCCTCGTTGACCGGCATCTCTTCTGCGAGCGTCACGATGATCGCGCACGTCCGCCGGGGATCCGTGAGCAGTTGCTTGATCGCGCGCGCATCGCGAGTGAGCGGCCCTTCGGGCACGGTCTCGGTGATCACCCAGGGGATGCGCAGCATCGACACCGAGTGACCCGATGCCGGCAGATCGAACACGACCGTGTCCCACGTCGGGCGGCCGCGCTTCTCGTCTTCGGTGTGGAACCACGCCTTGCCGAGCATCGCGTAGTCGTCGAGCCCGGGAATCGCGCGCAAGAATGCCTTCGTGATCCGGTTCTCGAACACCATCTCGTAGACGGATTTGAACTTGAGGACCATCAGGCCGTACTCCTCGAGTGCAGCCGCAGGATTCGTATTCACCGCCGACAGGTTCGGCGCGAGCTCGGTGACGGTCGTGCCGACCGCGGGCTTAGCGAAGTAGCTACCGAAGCGATCGTTCGCGTTGGTCTCGAACAGCAGGGTCCTCTTGCCGCGCGCGGCATGGTTGCCGGCGAGCGCCGCCGCGATCGTGCTCCGCCCTACACCGCCCTTGCCCAGGACGAGGACCAAACGTCGGTCACCGAGGTCGATCACGGCTTCGGTTCGTCCTCTACCACGACGGCGACTCCGCTGGCCTCGGCCGAACGCCAGCCGAGCAACTTTCGCAGCGTCCAGATGCCGTCGTCGGGGGTGATATCGACCTTGATGTCGACCACCTTGTCCGCGCCGAGCCCCTTGGCCGCTGCGAGCAACATGCGATTCACCACTTGATCGAGCGAGACATGGCCGGGAATCGCGATGAACAGGAAGTACGCGCTCGTCACTTGCGCGTGGACCATCGCGATCGGCCGCAGGTGCGGGCCCACGTAGACGCTCTCGGGCTGGACGCGCACGGTCGAGATCGACGAGCAGCCCACGCAGAAGACGAGTGCGAGCGCGGCGCGCCGGAGCATTGGCTGCAAGTTAACATGATAAGATCTGTGTAGTGGCACGGAGGATCGCCTCGTTGCTGGTCGCTGCGTCCGTGATCATGGCGCAGGCCGTGCCGGTATTTGCGCAGGTGCCGGCCGCGGGGACCGGTCCGGAAGAGGCGCTCGACAAGAAGATCGCGGTCTGGCGGTTCGACGCGCTCGGCATCGACGCCGAGATCGTGCAGAAACTGGAGACGCTGTTCCGGCTCGAGCTCGACCGGCTCGACAAGGTCCCGCTGGCGAGCCGCCGCGACATCGAATCGAAGATCACGGCGGCCGAGCAGAACTGCACCGGCGAAGAGAAGTGCCTGCAGGCGATCGGCAAGCGGCTGGGCGTCGACTACGTCGTGACCGGGACGGTCGGCTCGCTCGGCGACAACTACGTGCTGAACATCAAGGCGGTCGACGTCGCGACGGGCAAGTCGCAAAAGATCCAGAGCCCGCCGCTCAAGGGCACGCCCGACGAGCTGATCGAGGGTGTTCGCGTCGCGGCCTACAGCCTGCTCGCGCCGGACCAGCTACATGGCTCGCTGCAAGTCCAGAGCGATCTGGTCGGCGCCGAGGTCACGCTCGACGGCAAGCCGGTCGGCAAGACGCCGCTGACGAATCAAGGCGTGCTCGCAAAGCTCGCGCTCGGCAAGCACAAGCTCCACGTCGAGGCGAAGGACTACGCGCCGTTCGACGACGACGTCGAGGTCCACTTCCAGAAGGTGTCGCCGGTCGTCGTGCGGCTCGTCGGCACCGGCGAGACGATCGGCACCGGGAAGACCGTGACGAAGATCCACGATCCGATCTACGAGCGCACGTGGTTCGTCGTCGGTGCGGCGGTCGTGGTGGTCGGGCTCGCCGCGCTGATCGGTGCGAAGGCCGGCGAGGTGAAGTGCACGCGCTATCCGGGTGGCGAGCCGTGCTGAGGCGGTTGGTCGCAGCGGTGGTCGTCGTCGCAGTGTCCGCGCCGGTCTATGCCGAGCGCGTGGTCGCGGTCGCGCCGCTCTCGACGCTCGGCGCCGAGGACAAATCGGCGACGACGAAGAAGATCCTCGCGCAGATCGAGCAAGCGGTCGCGAGCCTCGGCGACAAGGTCATTCCGGCGGCGCAGGTGACCGCGGCGATCGACAAGGCGAAGAAGCCGCAGCTCAAGGCGTGCGAAGGCGACGCGGCGTGCCTCGGCGAGCTCGGCAAGCTCGTCGGCGCGAACGTCGTGATCAGCGGTGAGGTCGGCGGCCTCGGCGACTCGAAGGTGATCTATCTCGGCGCGACCGACGTCGCGACCGCGAAGGAGATGCGGTCGACGACTTTGACTCTGACGGCCAAAGAGACCGCTGGCAGTGACAACGGCGGCGCTCAGGGCGCGGCGATCCGGCTCCTCGATCCCGACAAGTACCGCGGCTCCATCCACTTCGCGGTCGACGTCAGCGGCGCGACGATCTTCATCAACGGCGCGAAGGTCACGCCCGGCCCCAAGGGCGACGTCGCCCTCCCCGTCGGCATGCAGGCGGTGCGCGTGACGCACCCCGAGTATCACGACTTCATCAAGTTCATCGACGTCACCTACGGCAAGACGACCGAGGTTCCGGTGCCGCTCCAGCAGTATCCGATCGTCGAGCACGACGTGAAGGCCAAGCCGACGAGCCTCGACAAGGTCCTCATCGTCGAGCCGCCGCTGTGGCGCCGCTGGTATGTCGCCGGTCCCGCGATCGCGGTCGTCGCCGTCGGTATCGGCATCCTCGCCGGCGTGATCGCGAATCGCTATCCCAAGTACGACGACTGCCGGATGCTCGGTTCGAACGGCTGCTAGCTATCTCAACATCGCGACGAGCTGGTTGAGCCGCTTGTTCGCAGCGTTGAAGTCGCCGTCGCCGAAGTTCTGGATCACCTGCGAGAGGATGCCGCTCAGCTGCTGCGTGGTCGCCTCGTCCTGCTTGCTGCTCTTGATCTGGGCCTGGACGCGCGCCATCTTGGCCTGGATGAACGGCCGGTTGATCTGGATCGAATCGACCATGCCGACGAGCTGACTGGCGACGAAGTACGCCTTGCTCGTGTCGTTGTCGTTGAGTGCCTTGCTCGCTTCGCTCTCGAGCGACTGCGCGGGGCCCGGCAGATCGGCGACGAGGATGCCCTTGCGATTCATGCCGGAGCGGGCGCGCGCGATCAGGTCGCTGACGTCCCTCTTCGAGTAGTTCCCGCCCTTGGGCGGCGCCTGCTGGATGATCACCGGCGTCGAGCTCGCCTGGCAGGTGTCCTTCCAGCGCGCCGCCATCTCGCCATCGCGCACGATCTCGATCTTCTCGCGGTCGGCGATCGCGCGCTCGCGGGCGGCGACGGCGGCCTCGCGGTTCGCGAC
>JBDUAS010000110.1:0-21929 GCA_040004535.1 Deltaproteobacteria bacterium | reverse complement strand
AACGAGAAGCAGGCGAAGCTCCGCGCATGCGACATGCCATCGTCCTCGCGCTCGTGATCGCGTGCGGGAAGAGCGACAAGCCAGCACCGACACCGACACCGACGCCAACGCCAACGCACCCGACCACCGCGTTCGTCGATATCACCGTGGTGCCGATGGACTCGAACCACGAGCTCGCGCATCAGACCGTGCTCGTCGATGGCGACAAGATCATCGCGATCGGGCCGAGCGCGTCGACGCCCGCACCGGCCGGCGCCACCGTGATCGCAGGCGCCGGCAAGTGGTTGGTGCCCGGGCTCGTCGACATGCACGTCCACTTCAACGAGGAGCGCGACGGAGCGCTCTACCTCGCGAATGGCGTGACGACGGTGCGCAACATGTGGGGCGGTCCACCGCAGCTCGAGTGGCGGGCGAAAGCGAAGGCGTACGACCCGAGCTATTTCGGGCCTTCGATCTACACCGCCGGTCCGATCGTCGACGGTGATCCGCCGGTGTGGCCCGGTAGCACCGTGGTCCACGATGCGAAGGAAGCGATTGCGATCGTCGACGACCAGAAGAAGGCCGGCTACGACTTCGTGAAGGTCTACGACGGCATCCCGCTCGGCGCGTACGACGCACTCGCCGCCGAGGCGAAGAAGCAAGGCATCCGGTTCGCCGGCCACATGCCGGCCGCCGTGACACTCGAGCATGCGTTCGCGGCCGGCCAGGCGTCGATCGAGCACCTGACCGGTTACTTGATGGAAGCGCAAGACGCGACGTCGAAGGCCGGGACGCTGAAGGGGATGGATCGCCGGATGGAGCTCGCGAAGCATCGCGATGCCTCGAAGCTGCCGGCGCTCGCGAAGGCGACGGCCGACGCGAAGGTCGCGAACTGCCCGACGCTCACGGTGCTGTCTCGATTCAGTCAGCTCGATCACCCCGAGGAGCTGATGGCGCGGCCCGAGAACAAGTTCGTGTCGCCCGGCACGCTCGATCGCTGGGATCCCAAGAACGACTTTCGCACCATGCACATGCCGCCCGAGGCCTTCGCCGCGATGCGCGAAGGCGACGCGTTCCGCAACGAGCTCGTGAAGTCACTCGCCGCCGCGAACGCGCCGATCCTCGCGGGCACCGACACGCCGAACCCGTTCGTCGTGCCTGGGTTCTCGTTGCACGAGGAGCTCGGCCGCTTGGTTGCCGCCGGGCTCACCCCGTATCAAGCGCTGCAGGCGGCGACCGCGAATGCGGCCGATTGGATCGGCGACTCGACGATCGGCCGGATCGCCGTCGGCAGCCGCGCCGACCTCGTCGTACTCGACGCAGATCCGCTCGCCGACATCAACGCGACGACGAAGCGGACCGGCGTGATGGTGCGTGGCACGTGGCTGACCGCGAAGCAGCTCGACGCGAAGCTCGACGAGCTCGTCGCGAGCTTCAAGGCGCCTGCCGATCGCTTCGCGAAGACGCCCGCGCTCGACGTCCCCGCCGGCGACGTCGAGCTCACCGCGAGCTACACGACGACGTTCGGCAAGCAGGATGTCGGGGCCGAACGCGTGGTGGTGGTCAAGACCAAGGATGGTGGCCGCACGATCGCGGCGCAGGCCTCGGCGGATCCACCCGGTGCGCGCGCGTCGGCGATGAAGCTCGAGCTCGATAAGGCCGGCACACTCGTCGCCTACTCGCTCGTCGAGGATGGCAAGACCGCGACCGCGTCTCGCGTCGCCGGCAAGCTCCACGTCGTTGCAGGAACGCCGTCGGATACGCCGTTCGCCGCCGATGGCTTGATCGACGGCACGTTCGTGTCGCTGATGATTCCATTCATCCCACGCACGAAACCGAACGCGGTCACGACGCTCACCGCGAAGCAAATCGCGGGCGATGGCACGCTGACCGACGTGACCTACACGTTCGATCGCACGGCGAACCCGATCAAGCTCGCGATCGAGGGCGCCGGCCAGAAGTCGACCGGCACGCTGGCGATCGACGACAAGGGCTTCCCGGTCAAGCTCGACGTCGCGTTCCCGTTCGGCAACGTCACGATCACACGGAAGTGATCCTGCCGTCCGCGATCGTCCAGCTCGTGCCGCACTGCGCGGCAGCGAACCGCGCGTCATGGCTGACCATCACGAGCGCCCCCGGGTCGTCCGCGAGCGCGGTTTCGAGCCGTTCGATCGAATCGATGGCGAGATGGTTCGTCGGCTCGTCGAGCATGATCAACTGCGGTGCGCGTACGAGGCCCAATGCGAGCGCGAGCTTGCAGGTCTCTCCCAGCGATGGAGCCGTCGAGCTAATCCTGCGGGTTCGTAATTTCCCGCCAGCTCGACGATCGCCGGATCGGGCTCGTCGACGCGCTGCGCGACGGTCGCGAGCGTGACGAGGTGGGTGCGCCGGATCGTACCTCGCGAGGGCGCGAGCGTGCCCTCGGCGAGCCCGAGCAACGTGGTCTTGCCCGCGCCGTTGCCGCCGACAAGGGCGGTCCATCCGGTCGAGCACGTGAACGAGACGTCAGACAGGATCTCGTCGGCATAGCCGAACGAGACCTGATCGAAGATCAGGGAATGCATGGAGAGCCTCCAGTAGATGAAGGTGAGAGCGGTCGAACAAACTGGGGACGCTCAGCTCTGCATGTGCGAGCAACGCAGCCGTCGCTCGCCTGATGTGTAGCACGATTTTTCGGTACCCTAGCGCCGGATTCGATGGGGGAGCGCGAACAAGCCGGCTTCGAAGGCGCACGCGCTACACACGACACTGCGGCGATCTCCCAGTTCGAGCGCCGCCTCGCGATCCAGCGCGAGCTCGGCTGTGTCCTCGCCGAAGCACGCGACCTCGCGACCACGTTGCCGCTCGCGATCGCGACGCTATCCAAGTACGACAACTGGGACGCCGGCGCGCTCTGGTTGCCGGCGAGCGACGGCACGTTTCAGTGTCTCGCGACCTGGCTGCGCCCCGAGCTCGCGAACATCGCGCCCGAGAATGCGCCGGTGCCTTCGATGCCCGGGCGCGAGATGGCGCTCCTCCGCCGCGTGATCGCGAACGGCCGCGCCGAGAAGCTCTCGCTCGCGCTGCCGGACCCCGACGGCGGCATGGCGTACGACGTCGGCATGCGGTTGATGCTAGGGATCCCGATCTTTCACGGCGCACGCGTAATCGGAGTCGTCGCGCTCGGTTCGCTCGCCGAAGGCTCGCTCGAGATCCCGGAGATCGGCCTGCTCGAGTCGGTCGGTCAGATGCTCGGCCTGTTCATCGAGCGGATGCGCGCCGAGTCCTCGCTGCGGGCGAGCGAGCATCGCCTGCAACAAGTCATCGCTACGCTGCACGAAGGCCTGATCATCGTCGCCGACGACGGCGCGGTGCAGTACTTCAACCCGCGCGCGAAGGAGCACTACGGCTTCACCGGCAGCGACGAGGAATGGTTGCGCGCGCTCTACGACCGCAGCTCGTTCGAGACCCGCACGCTCGACGGCAGGCTCGTACCTCTGGAGGACCGGCCGTCCGCGCGGGTTCTCCGCGGCGACCTCGTCCGCGACGTCGAGCTGTGGGTAACGCGGACAACAACCAGTACGCGCCGTGCGCTGTCGTTCTCGGGTACACGCCTGCTCGAGCCGAACGGCCAGGGCGTCTCGGTCCTGGTGTTCTCCGACATCACCGCGCGCGTCGTGAGCACGATCGCGCTCGTCGACCTGAACGATTCGCTCGAGCACCGGGTCGAACAGCGCACCGCCGAGCTTGCCGCCGCGAACCGCGAGCTCGAGGCGTTCACGTACTCGGTCTCACACGACCTCCGCGCGCCGGTCCGCGCGATCACGAGCTTCTCCCAGATCATCGTCGAGGATTTTGGGGAGCAACTCCCCGCCGAGGCGCGACGGATGCTGTTGCGTGTCAAGTCCGGCGGCGTGCGGCTCGGCGAGCTCGTCGACGACCTGCTCGCGTTCTCGCAGCTCGGCCGGCATGCACTGCAGCGCCGGCGCGTCGAGCTCGATCCGCTCGTCCGCGGCGTCATCGATCAGCTCGCCGGTCCGGATGCCCATCGCCTCGATCTCGAGATCGCGGCGCTCGGCACGTGCGACGGCGACGCGTCGCTGCTCGAGCAGGTGTGGGTCAACCTGATCGACAACGCGCTCAAGTACTCGCGCAAGCGCGAGCGGATCCGGATCGCGATCGCGCGTCAGGACCGCGACGGCGAGGCCGTATTCACGGTAGCGGACAACGGCGTCGGCTTCGCCATGGAGCACGTGCACAAGCTGTTCGGCGTGTTCCAGCGCCTGCATTCGAGCGACCAATTCGAGGGCACCGGCGTCGGCCTCGCGACCGTACGGCGAATCGTCGAGCGCCACGGCGGCCGCGTCTCGGCACGCGGCACCCCCGACGGCGGCAGCACGTTCGAGTTCACGCTGCCGCTGGCGCGCTAGTGCGTCGCGGCGGATGCGATCGCCATCATCATCGTCAACATCATCATCGCGACCACGGGGAAGGCGAGCTTGGTGACGGTGCGCTGCTGCGATTTCGTGAGCTTCATCGTTCCCGATAAATGGCCCCGAAACGCGGTGCGAGTCTAATTTTTGGCAACGCTGATCAGCGATGCCGGATCCACAGCTGACCGCGCGGGTTCGTCACGCCGTCGAGCTGGTTCGTCTGATTCGTGCCGCACGGATCATGCGTCGGCCAGGTCGCGGTCGACGTGTAGCCTTCGTAGAAGTAGTAGGTCGAGTACGGATCGGAGCTGCGAAAGAAGCCAAGGCCGTACGGACTGTTCGTTCCCCAGTACCCGGGCACCGTCGTCTGGCACGTGGCCGGGACGGGCTTCACCATCTGGCAGGTGAGCGTGCCGTCGGTCTTCGTCACGACCGAGCCGGTGCCCGGCTGACACTTGACCCAGTGATTGATATCGGAGGTCGCCATCACCTCGTCGCCGAGGCTCGCCCACTTCGTGAAGTCGAGCGCGCCGGTTCCCGTCCGGCTGGTCGGCGTCGCGGTCGACGTCGGCGTCGTGCCCGCGCCACTCGGTCCACCCCAGGTCGGTTGCGGTGTCACGGCATTCGAGCCGCTCATGAAGCTGCCGTAGTTGGTGAAGCTGTAGACCCAGACCAGCGTCCAACCGCCGCCTGCCGTCGTCTGATCGCAATAGACCTGATACGGCGGCGCGCCACCCATCCCATCGGGATCGATCATCGTCGTGCCGTCGGTCGTCATGCCGGCCGCGAGGGCTTCGGCGCAGTTCTTCGGCGTCGGTGGCGGCGGCTGCATCGCCGGCGCGTCGTTGAAGTGCTTCGCGTCGATCACGACCGCCGCATCGATGGTCGGCGCATCGACGTTTGATTGCGTCGTCGAACCGTCGCCCGTCGCCCGTGAATCGGCCGGATGGAAGCCGCATGCGCCAAGCGCAGCGGTCAGCAGTGACGATCGCAACAACCTCGTCATGCGACGAGAATACTGCAGGCGTCCTTATTCACGTAACCGCTATAACCGGTCCCTCACGCCGCATACATGTGGTCGTCAGTGCGACGCGACGACGAGCTGATCGTCGACCTGCGCGACACCGTCGACACCACGCGCGAGCTCCGGGATCCGGCGGAGCGCGTCCTCGTCCGCGACCTGCCCGCGAAGCGTGACGCGACCGCCGTCGACCTCGACGTCGATGCCGGGGCCGACCGCTGCGCGCACGCGCGCCTGCAGCTGCTGTTCATCGGGATCCATTGCACGAAAGCCTTCGTGCGCTTGCTTCACTTGCTCCGGCGACGGGCGCCACGAGCTGTCGGGTTCCGGGACGGTCTTGCGCGTGATCTCGTCGTACGTCTTCGGCATGGTTCCTCGCTTACCTCGCGATCACATCGTGGATCGCAGTGATCAGGGTGAGCGCGCGCATCGGCTTGCACAAGTGCCGATCGAACCCGGCTTGCAGAGCGCGCTCGTGATCCTTGGTCCGACTCTGCGCGGTCAACGCGATCGCCGGCGTCCTGATCGCGCGGCTCCGGATCGCCTGGATGAACTGGTAGCCATCGAACCCCGGCATCGAGATGTCGCTGATGATCACGTCGGGATGGATCGCGTCGAGCAACGCGAGGGCTTGCGCGCCCGAGGACGCGGTCACGACCTGAGCACGCGCGTTCGCGAGCAGCGTCTTCACGAGGTGAAGGACGTCGGGATCGTCGTCGACGAACAGGATCTTCACACCGTCGAGCATCGCGGGACCAATTCGGGGGACGGTGGCGAGCACGTGGAGCGTTATTGCAGGCGCCGCACCAACGCCAAGCTCGCGAATCTCCTGTGTCACGGCGAGCGCCCGCGCACGGTCGCTCATGGCAGCTACGCCGCTGGTGGAGCGCAAACTGAAGCCACTGACGGATGCGCGCGGATCTCAGGCGAAGGCGTGCCGATGCTGATCGCGACGTTCGCGACGATGTTCGGCGGGCTCGTCATCCCGTTGCCACTGTTCCCGGATTGGTTGAAACCGGTCCTCTACGCGCTGCCCTTCGCGGGCGTCCTCGATCTGCCGGCACGCGTGTTCACCGGCGATCGGCCGGTCGCGCAAGGCGGGCTCGTCATCGCGCACCAGCTGGCGTCGCACGTGCTGATGCCGGTCCACGTCGGCATCTTGCTGTGGGTCGGCCTGTACCTTCGCGACGAGCGCGTGCGCGGGCTCGTTCTCACTTCGTGAGGTACGGCACCGCGAGCCTGCGCGTCTTCGCGACGAGAACGATTCCTCCCGCTAACTCGCCGTCACCGCACGCATCGACCGCGCCGTGTCGCTGGCCCGGCGATAGATGACCTGGACGTGGGTGACGTACTGCGTGAGCTCGTCCGCGGCCTTGAGCGCGGTCGACGGGTCGCGCTCGATCGCCGCGAGCTCGAGGTCGTCGACGATGTGCTCGACCAAGGACAGCCCGAGGTCGCGCGCGCCTGCGCGGAGACCCGCCGCGGTCCGCGACACCGCCGCCGAATCATCGATGTTCAACGCGTTCACCATGTCGTGTGCGCCGACCTGAGCCTCCGCGAGAAAGCGCGGGATGCGATCCGCGAACCACGGATCTGCGTGCACCGGATCGAAGCTGATCCACGCCTTCGAGCAATCGGTCGGGTCTGCGATCGGGCCCTCCCCTTCGATCAAGTTGCGACCGCGCGCCTTCGCACGCAGCAGCGCCGCGTCAGCCGTGCCGATCAGCTGCTCGACGGACGTCTCCGGCGTGACCTCGAACGAGGCGAAGCCCGCGGTGATCGTCACGACATCGGCGCAGGTCGATGCGCCGTGCGGGAGGCCCAGCGCCTCGACCGCCGCGCGCAACCGTTCCGCGACGAGCCGCGCGCCACCGGCATCGGTGTTCGGCAGCACCGCGAGGAACTCCTCGCCGCCGTAGCGCCCGAGATAGTCCGACGGCCGGCGCAAGCAGGTCGCCATCATTTCATTGACGCGGCGCAAGCACGCGTCGCCGCCGAGGTGACCGTACAGCTCGTTGTACGCGTGAAAGCAATCGAGATCGATCATCACGAGACCGAGCGGCAAGTGCTCGCGGCTCGACCGCCGCCATTCGGCCTTGAGCAGTGCGAGGGTGTGGCGGCGATTCGCGACACCGGTCAGTGGGTCGACGCACGCGAGCCGCTCGAGCTGCTGCTTCTCTTGCTCGAGCGAGACGATCGCCGCACTCAACCGCTGCTCGCGCTCGGCGCGCTGGCGAGCCGCATCACGTGTACGCAACGCATGACGCAACCGGCCTCGCAGCTCCTGCGGGCGCACCGGCGTGACGACGCATTCGGCGGCGCCGGCCAGCAGCACCGCGTCGATGCGATGGCTCTCGCAGATCACGATCGTCATCAAATCTCGGTGTGCGCGCGCGATCTGCTGGAGCGCCGCCAGGCTCTCTCCCGCGAGCGCGAGCACGACGAGGTCGGGCAGCGTGGCGCCGTTTGCGATCGCCGTCACGGCGACATCCGGCGACACCGTCGCGACGACCGAACAACCCGCGTCGCGCAACGCATCGCGCAACTCGCCGTCGCTCGACTGTTCCCCCGCGACGATCACCGCTTTGAGCACCGTGGTCTAGGATCCACGCTGCATGCCACTTCCGGAGCGGCTCGCGATCACCGGCTGGGCGGCTCTGGCGAGCAAAATCGCGGCTTTCGGGTGGGATAGCCGACGACTCGCACGTAGCTGCGACCGAGCGACTACGCGCGCGGTGTGCGCGATCAGGACGTTCGTCATTCGCTTCGATCAGTGACTGTCGAGGGTGGCCCGAGCGCTCGCCGGATACTGCGGCGCGGGATTGTTCACCTGCGACGGATGATTTGCCCCGATCTCTTCGCCGCGATCGACGGTCGGCTCGACGTACGGCGCTGTCGAGAAATCGTCGAGCTCGTACGCGGCCGTGTGGTGCGCGGACAAGATCGTCGGGCCGGGGTCATAGTCACCGCGCTCGGTGATGTCGCGCGTGAGCAGTAATCGCGCACTTCATACGGACCCGGAACCGCCGCGTCGCGGATTGCCCGTGGGCCGCCGAGCGCTACTACCCGCGTGAAGAGCGGTTCGCTCATTACCATCCGTACGCGTTCGCCCGCTACGAACGCCGTTTCGGCTGGTGAGATCGTCTACGCTCGCGCGGTGAAGTGGCTCGCGAGCGTCGTCGTGATCTCGATCGTCGCTTGCGCGACCAGTCGCAGCGAGCAACCGCGGACGTCGGACGCGTCGTACTTCGACGCAGCCTGGTGGGTGTGTCGCCCGGATCTTCCGAGCGATGCGTGCCGCGGTGACCTCGCGACGACCGTGATCGGCGCGGATGGATCGAGGACGATCGAACCGCACGCGCCGGCCCACGACGCGGCCATCGATTGCTTCTACATCTATCCGACCGTCGACCTCAGCATCATCCCGGGTAATCACGTCGACTTTTCGGATCTGTCGAAGATCCGATCGACGGCGGCTGCGCAGATCGCGCGGTTCTCCGAGGTGTGCAACGTCTACGCGCCGCTATACCGGCAGGCGACGATCGCGACGTACTTCTCGACGAAGGGCGATCAGAACCATTTCTTCGAGGTCGCGTACTCGGACATCGCGGCCGCGTTCGACGCGTACCTCGCGCGCTTCGCTCGCGGTCACAAGATCGTGATCATCGGTCACTCGCAGGGCTCGCAGATGGCCGCGCGGCTGTTGCAAGAGCGCTTCGATCGCGATCCGGCGATGCGCGCGCGCTTGCTTGTCGCGATGCCGATCGGCTTCACGGTCGACATCCCGAATGGCGCGACCACGGGCGGGACGTTCACGACCCTCGCGCCGTGCACGCGCGCCGACGAGACCGGCTGCCTCGTCTCGTACCTGTCGATCCGCGATGGCGACTCGCCCAACAAGCTGACGAACAAGGTGCCGAAGGACCATCACGCGCTGTGCGTCGATCCGACGGACCGGCCGACCCTGCGCGAGAGCGTGTTCCCGGCGAGCCGCAAGCTCGGCGTGACGACGCCGTACGTCGCGGTGAAGGACTTCTACGCCGCGCACTGCACGGACGACAAGGATGGTCGCGACTACCTCGCACTAAGAGAGGTGCCACAGCCGGACGACCGACGCCCGCACCTCGTCGATCTCGACAAGAGTGCGGGCGGTCTCGGTCTCCATCGTTACGACCTGCAGTTCACGCAGGGCGATCTGATCGAGCTCGTGCGAGCCAAGGCTCAGTAGTTGCCGTTGCGGTTGACGCCGCGGACCTTGCGATCCGCGCGCGCCGAAGCGCCACGAACCTTGTCCTCGATGCGGCGACCCGCGGCCTTGACCTTCGAAGCCGCGCGCGACGCGGCGCCTTCGATCTTGCCCTTGGTCGCCTGCGCGCCGCCTTGCACCTGACGGACCTTGTCACCGGTCAGCTTGCCTTCGACCTTCTTCGCGGCTCCTGCAATTCTGTCTTTGATAGCGCCCATGGTTGTTTCTCCTATGAGCGCTGGTTTGCAGACCGCGTGCCACGGCTCTGCCTTTGGCTCAGCCAGCGGCGAGCCACGCGGAAATCTCCGCGATGCGGTCCGTGACGGCCTGACCGTACTTCGCGACGAGCGCCGCGAGACGATCGAGAGCGCTGATCGCGAGCGCGCGAGCGCGGTGTGCGTCTCCGCCAGAGGCGCGCAACGCCTTCGCAGGTATGCGGCGAGCCGAGCCCATCGCGCCCCCGCCGGCGGAACAAAGTCTGACGGCGGCTCGGGCTTACGCCTGGGTCAGTGCGGTAGAAACGCGATCTCGGTGCAGTTCGTCGACTCGGGCAGCGTGAATGCGTTGCCGCCGGCGACGGTCACGCACACCCGGTTGTAGCCGGCCTTGAGCGTCTGCGTCGTCGAGCTCGACGTCATCCCGGCGCCGTTGAACGACGGCGCGAACGTCGACACCGTGTCGCCATCGCGATCGATCACCTGGCCCGTCATCGTCGTCTCGCCGATCGCGCCACGCAGCACGAGCGTCGTCACCTGATCGAGCGACACGACCGGCGGCGCGACGAACATCGGGCCCGTGTAGTTGCTCGTCGTCACGTTCGCCGCATCGACGCGCGTGCGACCGACCGAACCGGCACCGCCTGGGTTTCCCGCAAGCGCGTTCATCGCCCTCGAGCCCGGTTCGCCGCGCGCGACCGACAGCGTTCCGAGCGTCGCGGTGCCACCGCTGCGCACGAGGATGACGCCGCCCGCACCACCGCCACCACCACCGCCACCGCTGACATCGGCGGCCTTGCCACCATTCGCGCTGATGCCCATCGGGATCGAGATGTCGCCACCCGCCGTGATCTCGACACTGCCACCACCGCCACCGCCCGCGCTGCCGCCGGTGCCCGCGGCCTTCGCACCGCCGCCGCCACCTGCCGGCACCGATGCCGCCAGGTTCGCGAGCTGCATGCTCGGCACGGCATCGCCACCATCGCCACCGCTCGTCGGGGCTGCATCGCCTTTGATCGCGAAGCCCGCGCCACCACCGCCCGCGCCGTCGAGCCCGCCCGCGACCGCATGGCCGCGGCCAGCGCAGTCTTGCATCGCGGCATTCTGCGCCGCGCCGTCGGCACCGATCGCACCACCGGCACAGCCACCTGGACCCGGCGTCGCGCCGGCGGCATTGGCGGTGACCGCTCCGGTGATCGAGATACCGCCGATCGCGTGGAGCTGGAGGCGTGGCTTCGTCGCGTCGGCCGCGATCGCGAGCGGACCGGTGATCGCGATCTGCGAATACAGCGGGCGCGTGACCGCCGTGGTGATGAGCGCGTTCAAGTGAACGAGAGAGAGCTTGCTCGCGTCGAGCACGTCGCTGTACGTGCCGCCGCGCTGGGTCACGCCGATCGTCAGCGGCTCGCTCGTGCCGTCGTTGTCGAGGCCGTCGTCGTCGGCTTCGAGCGCGAGCGCGATGAAGTTGTGATCTCCCGCGATCGTCGTGCTGACGATCTTCACCGCGGGCGGCGTGATGGTCACGACCGCGTCCTCCGCGATCTGATGGCCATAGATCACGACGAGTGCGGGCCGCGCACCACCGGTGCCTGCGCCCTCGTAGACCTGCGTCGGCCACACGTCGGTCAGCTTCAACATCGTCGGATCGACATCCGCGATGACCTCGACATCCGCCGTGTTCGAATCGATCGAGTGATCGATGTTGGCCGGGTTGTAGACGAACGAGCAGCCCGTCACGAGCACGAGGGCGACAGCACGCATGAGACCAATCTAGCGCCGCTGCTACGACGGTGTCCGTAAGCCGACGGTGAGCCCAGCGTGAACGATCTCACGCTGTCGGGTACGACACTTACTCCTCGTGGTGCCGATGAAACAGGCGCTGTAGGAAGCTGCCCACGTGCTGCGGCTCGGCGGCATGTGCGAGCGCGGCCTGCAGCTCGTCGGGATCGAAGTACACGCCGTGACCTTCGCACCGATCGGTCGTCACGGCTTCGAGCACTTCCACGAGCATCGGCTTGTCGCACACCGGGCACGCGCGCTCGCCGGGGCCACCTCGAACGGCGGGCGGCTGCCACGGCTTCCCGGTCATCTCGATCACCATCGCGGACAGTGCGGCGTCCTCGACGAAGCAACCGCCACACGCGGCGCACGCCCAGCGATCACCGGCGAAGTGCAGCTTGGTGTCCTTGCACGCCGGGCAGCCGAGCGTGCGGTCCTTGTACGCGCTGACGAACAGCGTGTGCACGCGCGGGCGCGTATCGGCCCACTGGCTGATCGCGAGGCCGGAGGTCGCAGAACCGCGGCCGAAACCGGCGGCGATCGAATTCATCGCACCGGCCGCGCCGCCGGAGACGCCCGGTAGGGACGCGCCACCGCTGATGCCGCCGTACGCGCGCGTGCCATGCGCCGAGCCCGAGTGACCGCGCCGGCTCGCGAGCGCGAACATGCCGGCGAGCACGCCTTGGGGAACCCACACGCCATCTCGCGCGCAATGCACGAGCGTCCCGTGGAGCCGGATCCCACTGATGTCGACCTCGGCGACCATCATCTCGCCAGCACACCTCGGGCACGGCTTGTCGGACGGGCCCTCCTCGCTGAACGTGACGCCGCCGGACCGGCCGTCGAGCTCGTGGATCGACTTCGCGAGGTCGTCGGCGGCGAGCAGCATGCCGTTGCACTCGTCGCACACGAGGCGATCCGAGAACTCGCGGAGCGCGGTGTTGCCACAGGTCGGGCACGTGCCGCCAGAGGTTCGATACGCGTCCGACATAGCGCTAGTATCGCTATTCGTGACCGAGAAGCACCCGGATTGGATCGACAAGGTGGCCGAGTGGAGCCGTCATGTCGGAATGAATCCAACGCGCGTGCGCTGGAAGTTGATCCGCTGGCACGAGCGCCGTAACCGCGATCGCCGCCGGCTCGAGCAAAAGGTCGATCACCTCAAGTACCAGCACAAGACGTGCGACCAGTGCGGTGCGGTCCAGGATCGCGACGCGAAGGTGTGCTCCGCCTGTGGCGCGAAGCTCGCGACGCGTACGCTCCACGTGCTGCGCCGGCTCGGCATCCTCGCGCCGGAAGCGCTGTCGCTGTCGACGGTGCTCGCGCTCGTGATCATGACCGCATACGCGCGGGTCTGGGTCGCGCAAGGTGGTGGGTTCCACGCGCCGCCCGGCAAGCTGTTGCTCGACTTCGGCGCGGACTGGCACGTTGGCTACGGCGACGAGTACTGGCGCCTGCTCACCGCCGCGTTGCTGCACATGGGGTTCTGGCACCTCGGGTTCAACCTGATCGCGATCGCGTCGGTCGGCCCGCAGGTCGAACAGATCTGGGGGCGGCTCGCGATGCTGTTCGTGTTCGTCGTCACGGCGGTCGTCGGATTCGTCGTGAGCGATGCGATGCAACCGAACGTGCTGACCGCCGGCGCGTCGGGCGGTGTCTGCGGTTTGATCGGTGCCGCCGCGGGTTACGGCCAGCGCCTCGGCACGACCCGCGGGCGGACCATCCGCAACGACATGGTGAAGTGGTTCGCGTACACGATCGTGTTCGGCTTCGCGGTAGGCGCGAACAACTGGGCGCATCTCGGGGGCGCGGTGGCCGGCGCGGCGTTCGGCTTCGCGCTGCCGCCGCAGACCTGGAAGCTGCGCGCCCTGTTGCCGCTGCGCTTCGTCGTGAAGCTCGCCGGTGTCGCAGCGACGGTGACGGCACTCGTGATCATTCTGACGCGCTCGCCGACCCCGCCGTCGACCGGCGCAGATCCGCAGACCGCGCGCGTCGATCTGGTGGCACAGATTTGCCGGGTCCAACGTGTCGATCCGACCGCAGCGAAGGCGCTGTACGTGACGACGTTCACCCAAATGGGCCTCGGTGATCAGACGTTCGTCGACGTCGCCGATCTCTGCAAAGGCATGCTCGGCCTTCGCGACGCCTGCAAGCGCGGCCAGGCCGACATGCCGTGTCTGCCGATCGAACGCGCGTTCTCGGATCTGTGATCCATGCGGCACTAATGTCCCGCCCGCGGTGAATCCCGCGCTGCTACAGTGCCCGTCATGATCAACCGACGCGATGCGATCAAACGCATCGGCGGCCTGGCGGGTGCCGCTGGCCTGACGAAGATCTTGCCCGCCTGCTCCACCGACGACGGCCCCGTCGGCATCACGACGTACGTCTACATGATGATGGAGAATCGCAGCTACGATCACTTCTTCGGCTCGCGCGTCTCGGTCGAAGGCCTGGCGGGAGACGGTCCGCTGATCACGACGACGAACCTGGACCTGAACGGGAACCCGGTCGCGCTGTTCGCCGCACAGAAGGATCACATGTGCGATCCGGATCCGGCGCACGGCTGGGATACCTCGCGCACCCAGTGGAACAACGGCGCGAACGACGGGTTCGTGACCGTCCACCAGATGATGTACCCGGGCGCGATCGATCCGATGCAGTACCTCACGCGCGAGGACGTCCCCGTGAGCTATGCGCTCGCCGACGCGTACACCGTGTGCGATCGCTGGTTCTGCTCGGTGATGGGCCCGACGTGGCCGAACCGGTTCTACTGGCACGCCGGCAGCTCGTTCGGTTTGATGGACAACAATCTGCCGGCGAACCTCGACCAGCCGTCGATCTATCTCAACCTCCAGGCGAAGAACGTCGCCTGGGGCTACTACTACGGCAACATCCCGGTCGTCGCGGCGATCAACAACCTCGGCGATCTGTCGAAGAAGGTGAAACGGTTCTCGCAGTTCTTCGCCGACGCGAAGGCCGGCGTCCTACCGCCGGTGACGTACATCGATCCTGCGTTCGCGATGAACGACGACCACCCGCCGATCCATCCGATCAACGGCCAGGAGTTGATCTCGTCGGTGTATCAGGCGCTCGCCGAGTCGCCGCAGTGGAAGAACATCGTGTTCGTGCTGACGTACGACGAGCACGGCGGGTTCTACGATCACGTGTCGCCGCCGCAAACGCAGGACGATCTCGCGGATCAAGGCTTCAACCAGCTCGGCTTCCGCGTGCCCGCGATGGTGATGGGCCCCTACGCGAAGCGGAACTATCACTCGATGGTGCAGTACGACCACACGTCCGCATTGAAGACCCTGCAGAACGCGTTCGATCTCGATCGGCTGACGACGCGCTGCGATGCGGCGAACGCGCTCGACGATTGCATCGATGCGGACCGGCTCGCGAAGGGCGATTGGGCGAAGCCGATCGAGCTGCCGACGATCGACGTCTCGGACTGGCCGATGGGGACCGAGTGCACGGCGACGGGGTTTCGCCCGGTCGATCCGGTCACGCAGTGGGCGAACGCGCACCCGGAGCTCCTGACGGGCTTGGACCTGCGCGGCGAAGAAGAAGACTACCGGCGCACGATCCGCAGCTTCCTCGAAGAGCGCGACATGTATCGCGGCTACCGCCGCAGCTAGTTACAGGTCTGCTCGAGCAACACCTCGTGACGAGGCGGACCGCTGGTCTCGCCCGGGTGATGCGGCATCGTGACGTCGCGCGTGAGCGTGAACGACACGAGCTTGGGCCCGCTCGCGACCTCGGCGTAGCGCCGGCACATGTACGCGCCGAGCTCGGGGAAGTGGATGTGGCCCTTGAACGTGAACTTGTGCCAGCGCGAGAACCACCAGCCGACCGGTGGCTCGAGCTCGGGCGCGACGAGCGGGATGATGTCGAGCGTACGGCCGTCGGCGAGCTTGCCCTCGGCATGCCAGCTCGCGATCGGAATCGGCCGCGTGAACAGATCGACGCCTTGGTTGAGCCCGATGTACTGCAGCTCGGTCTCGATGATCGCCGGACAGCTCGGCAGCAGCTCGGAGCACATCACGAGGACCAGATGAAACACGAGCACCGCGGCGAGCGGCGCCGCCAACCGACCGAACAACGGTCGAGCTTGTTCGACGGGCGCGGCGCGGCCCGGGAGCAAACGATCGAACCAGCTCGGCGGCACGAGCGCGAGCGCGATCACCATCATAGCGATGGTGAAGATGCCGACGCGCATCATCACCAAGATGCCGATCTGCAACGCGGTCGATGCGAGTACCGCGAGGCCGCGCGCGCGTCGCGCCTGCCACCACGTCAGGATCAGGATCGGTAGCGCGAGCTCCGTCGCGAGCGACGCGTACGTGGAGAGCCTGCACAGTCCGGGATGCGCGAGCATCGCGTCGCCGAGCGGGCGCGCGAACTTGGTGAGCTGCATCGTCTGATACAGCGCGTCGCCGTCGAGCCAGGTCCCGCGGACCTTCAAGTAACCCGCGCCGAAGTAACAGACCGCGAGCTGCCACTGGATCAGGCGCGCACCGAGCGCGAACACGCGCGCGTACGGCCGGCGGCCGAGCTCGACGTCGAGGCTCCACGCACCGCCGAGGTCTGTGAACATCGACCAGCCGAGTGCGACGCGCACCGCATCGTCACCACCGTCGCCGATCGAGAGGTTGCGGTTCTGGATCGACATCATCAGGAGCCACAGCAACACGGTCGCGACCCGGGTCCGATAGCCGAGCGTGAATGCGACCGCGATGATCAGCGCGAGGACGAGCAGCGCCGACACCGCGCCGGTCGAGCCGACGAGATCGAACAGGCTCCACGCCCAGCGCTCGGTCTGCGTGCCGCGCGGGACGATGCTCGCGTCGGTGAGGAACATGCGGACCTCGGCGAGCCGGGTGACCAGGTCGCTGATCACGACGAGGCCGAGGCAGATCCGCATCAGCGCGAGCGGCCGCGGATCGACGCTGCCGAGCCAGTAGTCGCGCTTCCAAGGCCTCGCCGCGATCGCCGGATCCACGGGCCCAGCGTAAACAAAGACCCGCGCGAGCGCTGCTTGCGGCTCGGCGATTTCGAACGCAAGCTGTCCTCATCGTGGCTGTAGCAGGAACGCACGCCGACGTGCCGGACGCACCGATCGTCCTGTACGACGGCGAGTGCGGCCTGTGCCATCGCTCGGTCAAGTTCATCCTCGACCACGAGGCGGATCACGAGCTCCGGTTCGCACCGCTCCAAGGCGAGGTCGCCGCCGAGCTCAGATCGATCCATCCCAACATCCCGGCGAACGTCGACACCGTGGTCCTCGTCGCCGGCGGGCGTGCATACCTGAGATCAAAGGCGTTCCTGCACGTCGCGAAGCACCTGCGCGCGCCCTGGCGCTGGGTCTACGCGGTCCGCTGGTTCCCGGGGGTCATCCTCGACCTCGCGTATCGCGTGATCGCGAAGATCCGCTATCGGGTGTGGGGGAAGGTCGATAGCTGCGAGCTCCCGTCGCCGGAGCGGCGCGCCCGGTTCCTGGCCTGATGTGCGGTTCGCTACGTTCGGGCGTGGCGGCGGCGGATCGTGTATGACTCCTGAGACTGGCCTCGGCCCCCGTGTTCGCACGGCGGTTGAGGTGGAATCCAATCGCGCGGACGAGGCCAGTCGCTCGATTTTTGACCCGGTGGTTTGCGAAGATGCGGCATGACCACCGTCTTCGTCACCGGCGCGAGCTCGGGCTTCGGCGCCGAGATTGCCCGCCGCTTCGCCGCCACGGGCGCCCGCGTCTATCTCGCCGCCCGCCGTGAAGATCGCATCGCTGCACTCGCCGCCGAGCTCGACGCGACCGCCGTGCATCTCGACGTTCGCGACCGCCCGGCCGTCGAGAAAGCGCTCGAGGGGCTCGAGATCGACGTGCTCGTCAACAACGCGGGCCTTGCACTCGGGCTCGAGCCAGCACCGCGCGCCAGCCTCGACGACTGGGATCAGATGGTCGATACCAACTGCAAAGGCCTGCTCTACGTCACGCGCGCGCTGTTGCCCGGCATGGTCGCGCGGCGGCGAGGGCACGTGATCAACCTCGGGTCGATCGCGGGGACGTACCCCTACCCCGGCGGGAACGTGTACGGCGCGACGAAGGCGTTCGTCCACCAGCTGTCGCTGAACTTGCGCTCGGATCTTCATGGCACCGGAGTCCGGGTCACGTGCATCGAACCGGGCATGGTCGGCGGCACCGAGTTCTCGCTCGTGCGGTTCAGCGGTGCGGCCGATAAGGCCGCGGCGGTGTACGCGAACACCCAGCCGCTCGGGCCGGGCGACGTCGCCGAGGCCGTGGTGTGGGCGGCCGCGCAACCGCCCCACGTCAACATCAACGTGATCGAGCTGATGCCGGTCGTGCAGAGCTTCGCTCCGTTTCAGATCCAGCGGAGCTAGACTGCGAGCATGTGGGCACGCGTGCACAAAGTCGATCGCGTTCGTCCGCAGCCGAACGGCGGCGCGATCATCTTGATCGAGGACGAGCGCGGCGTGCCGATGATGACCCGCGTGCCATCGTTATCGACGTTGATCGCGATCGCGCGCGTGCTCGATGCGAAGCAGGTGCTCGAAGCGAAGTACGACGGCAAGGGCGAGGTTCGTTATGCGCCCGCGGCGCCGCTGCCGAGCTTCCTGGCGGAGGCCGTGTCGCGCGCCGGTGCGCATATCAGCGATCGCACGGGCGAGACGATCGTCCAGATGGCGCAACCGGCGGGCGTGGAAGCGACGGTCGATGTCGCGTTCTCGGACCTCGCGCACCACATGCGCGGCAGTATGGGCATCGCGGATCTCGCGAATACGTTGAAGCACGTCGAGGCGGACCGCAGAAAGTCGCCGCTCGATCGCGAGAAGCATCCCCTTCAATACTGGCCGGCGGTGTTCGAGCTCGCGGCACTCGCGGGCGAGCTCGCGCGGCCGCGCGGCGGGCGGTGGATTTCAGTCCACGAGATGCCGGTGCCGTTCGCGATGAGATTCCCCGACGGAAAGATCGCTCACCCGACGACGGTCGCGCAGAAGCTGGTCGCGGGCGAGGCCGGAGACTTCGACTAGGCTAGAGCTTTTCGGATCGTCGCGAGGAGTAGCGCCGGCTGGAGCGACGCGACCACCACCGGCAAGCCGACGGGCTGTGCGGTGAAGCACACGAACACGTCGACCTTCGCGACCCGCGACTTGTTCAGGGCGTCGCCGGGGTCGGTTGCCTCGACCACATTGTAGCCAGCCTCGACGAGCGTCTGCTTCGCCAACGCCCTCGTCGCCCTCGAGTCATCGATCACCATCACTGTCGCCATACCCGCCTGTGAGTCAGGAATCGTCCATCTCGCGAATTCGTGAAGGCGTACACCGGCCTACCGTGGCGAACCGACGCGGCCGTTTTGTGGAAGCACGTGCCGCGACCCGCTACGCTTTCGGGGTGAGGTTTCTCGTCGCACTCGTCTGTGCCAGCGGCTGCTCGTTCGTCGGCGTCCGCGGCCCGACCACGGGCAGCCACGAGCCCGCGCGAGATCCGAGCTCGGTGCATTGCACCGACACCGATGCGCTGCCGGCGCTCGATGCCATCGGCGGTGCCGCTGCGCTCGCGGTCGCCGGTGGCGGATTCATCATCGAGCAGACGTCATCGACCGGCGACCTCCATAACTTCACGAAGTACTACGCCGGGCCGCTCGTGCTCGCGTCGATCATCTACTTCATCGCGTCGGGCTACGGCACCGATCGGGTCGAGCACTGCCGCGAGATCAAGGGCGAAGGCATCGCGACCGACGAGTAGACCGGCGGGGGCGCAACTGTGCGACGCTGCTGCTGTCTTCTCGATCATGCGGATCTGGATCGTCGTCCTGGTTCTCGCGAGCTGCGCGCATCCGGCGGTGCGGACGCTGCCGACACCTCTTCCACCGCCGCCGCCGGTCCTGAGGGAATCCTTGTGGCCGGTGCCGGTCCGCGTGATGACCTGGACCAGCGACGGCATCGTGCAGGTCGGCGAGCTGCCGGATCATCCGCCGGCGGCGCCGCTCGATGTGCCGTGGTTTGTCGAGCCGATCAGGGAGCTCGACGAGCATGCGTTCGCGAAGTTGATCGTCGCGCTGCGCAGCGAGCACGTGCCCGGGTTGTCGTTGCGCGGCCAGCCAGCGCTACCGCTCGCGAAGCTGACGGAGGTCCCGGAGCTCACCGCGCTCGTCCTCGATGACACGCCGACCGACGACGACGATCTTTCCGAGCTGCACGTCGCGCTGAAGCGGCTCTACCTGCAGCGCACACGAGTCAGCGATACCGGCGTGGCGGCGCTGGTGACGCGCGACCCGCAGCTCGAAGTGCTCGACCTCGAGGGTTGTGCGGTCGGCGATCCGGCGGTCACCGCGATCGCGACGCTCGCGAACCTCCGCGGCCTCGATCTCGCGGGCACGCGGATCACGGATACCGGCGGCGCTGCGCTCGGCGCACTGCACCAGCTCGAGATCCTGGATCTCGGCAAGACCAAGGTCGCGGCGCGTACGATCGCCGCGATCCGCCCGCTCGCGCTGCGCGAGCTGTTCATCCCGCAGACGCTGGTAGGCCCAGAGATCGCGACGCTCGGGGCCTACGCGCCTGGGATCGTGCGGTTCGACGCGAGCTCGCTGGCGTCGGAGTACCAGCCCAGCGATGCGGATGTCGCGTGGCTCGCGACCGCGCAGAACCTCGTCGAGGCGGCGCTGTCGGATTCGAAGATCGACGACAAGATCGCGATCCGGATCGCGGCGCTACCTCATCTCCGCGAGCTCCGGCTCGCTTCGACGAAGATCACGAACGCGGCGGTCGAGAAGATCGCCGCCCGCACCGAGCTCCACGAGCTCGATCTCGCCGACACGCCGGTCGACGATGCGAGTGCCGCCGCGATGCTCGCGTTTCCCGAGCTCCACATGCTGAGGCTCGACGGCACACCGATCGGCGACGCCGCCTTCACCGTAACACCGGGCGCGAAGCTCACGGAGCTCTACATCTCGAGTACGAAGATCAGCGATTTGGGCGCGCAGATCCTCGACCACCTGCCCCACCTCGTCGCGCTCGGTCTCGGCACGACAAAGATCGGCGACGCGACGATCGAGCGGATCGCGAAGCTCCACGAGCTGCGCACGCTCGTCCTCGCGAAGACCCGCACCGGCGAGCTCGGGTTGCTCGGCAACCTCCACGCGCTGGAACAGCTGTTCCTCGAGGACACGTGGCTCGGCGACGACGACGTCGCGAAGCTAGCCACGATCCACAAGCTGCGCGTGCTCCACGTCGCCGAGACGAACGTCTCGGATGACTCGCTCGAAGTGCTGCGCGGGTTCACGCGGCTCGAAGAGCTCACGATCGGCGATACGCGCGTCAGCGCAGCCGTGCTCGCAGTCGACTGGCCTCGCTTGCGCACCTGGTCGCTGGTCGGGCTCGAGCTCCACGATCCGGACCTGGCGGCGCTCGCGCATCACGCTGCGCTGATCGGACTCGATCTCACGGGCACGGAGATCACGGATCCGTCGGCGCTCGTCGCGTTGCCGAGCCTGCGCGTGCTCGGGCTCGCCGAGACTCGGCTGTCGAAGGCCGGCCTGGACGGCGTAAAGCAGCTCGAGCGTCGCGGCATCGAGGTCAAGCGTTGAACGAGGGCTCCAGAATTCCCGGACGTCCTTTCACCTAGCCGATCGGCCGTTGCTATTGGCCCGCGCGATGCTTATCCAGTAAGCATGATCCCCGACGTCGCCGAGGCCACTCCGGCCGCCGCACCCGAACCCGATCGCGCATCCCTTGCGGGTGCGCTGCGCGAGCTCGAGGCGGCCAAAGCGCGCGTCGAGCGCGATGCGCGCAGTGTCTTCGCCGACACCAAGAAGCAGCTGGTCTCGCAGCTGCTGCCCGTGCTCGACAACCTCGATCGCACGATCAAGGCGGCCGAGGATAGTGGCGATGCGCCGGCGGTCGTCGAAGGCATCGCGCTCGTTCGCAGCCAGCTCGAGGGCGTGTTGAAGGGGTACGGCGTCGAACGGATCGACGCGCTCGCGCAACCGTTCGACCCCAAGATCCACGACGCGGTCACGACGATCGCGGTGCTGAAGCCCGAGGCGCACAACCTCGTGGTCGACCAGATCGCGCCCGGCTATCGCTATGGCAATGGGCTGTTGCGTCCCGCGCAGGTCGTCGTCGGCAAATTGATCCGGCCGGAATACCGAACCAATTCAATCGGTTGGGGCTAAGCGGTCGATTGTTTGTCATGTCGGCCGGTGCTCGAGGCACTACACGCCGACATGGGACGAAGTGATGCAGAGCTGCTGGACGCCTCG
>JBDUAS010000350.1:0-6563 GCA_040004535.1 Deltaproteobacteria bacterium | reverse complement strand
GAACGTCTCGAAGCACCTCGCGTACCACCACATCCGGTCGACGATGATCGGCCACGCGCTCGTCCAGATCTTCCGCGCGCTCGGCTACACCGTCGTCGGCATCAATCACCTCGGTGACTGGGGGACGACCCACGGCAAGTTGATCGCGGCGTGGAAGAAGTGGGGGCCGATCGACCCGATCGACGTCGGCGGCTTGAACGCGCTCTACTCGCGGTTCGTCGCCGAGGCGAAGGACAACCCCGCGCTCGACGACGAAGGCCGCGCGTGGTTCAAGCGGCTCGAGGACGGCGACCCGGATGCGCTCGCGCTGTGGTCGCGGTTCAAGGAGGTCTCGCTCGCCGAGTACCAGACCGTCTACGACCTGCTCGGCGTGAAGTACGACGTCGTCAAAGGCGAGAGCGAGTACGTGCCCGACATCGAGCGCGTGATGAAAGAGCTCGCCGATAAGGGCCTGTCGAGCGAGAGCCAGGGCGCGATCGTGGTCGCGTTCCCCGACGAGAAGGTTCCTCTGCTCCTGACGAAGCGCGACGGCGCGACGGTCTACGCGACGCGCGATATCCCGTCGGCGGAGTTCCGGTGGAACACCTGGCACTTCGCGCGCTCGCTGTATGTCGTCGACCGCGGCCAGTCGCTGCACTTCAAGCTCCTGTTCAAGACGCTCAAGGCGATGGGCCGCGAGTGGGCGGCGAAGTGCGAGCACATCCCGTTCGGGCTCGTCCAGATCGGCAAGCCGCCGACCGAGGACGACGCCCCCGATGCGCCGAAGCAATACGAGAAGACCGGTTCGCGCAAAGGCAACGTGATCCTGCTGAAGCAGGTCGTCGGCGAGGCCGAGAGCCGAGTCCGCGCGCTGATCGCCGAGATCAACCCCGAGCTCACCGGCGCGGCCCTCGATCAGGTCGCGAGCCAGATCGGGCTCGGTGCGGTGCTGTTCGCGAACCTGGTCTCGCAGCGCGACAAGGATGTCAAGTTCGAGTGGGACCGCGTGATCGCGTTGACCGGCGACAGTGGCCCGTACATCCAGTACAGCCACGCGCGCTGCGCGTCGATCCTGCGCAAGGCGGGCGGTGACTGGGCGGCTGCGAACGCGCAGGTCGTTCGCCAGCGCTTGAGCGGCCTCGCGCACGGACTCGAGAGTGCGAAGCACCCGATCGATCTCGCGAAGCTGACGACCGACGCCGAGTGGGCGGTCGCGCGCCGGCTGCTCGAGTTCCCGCAGGCGATCGTCGCGACGACGCCGAAGTGCGAGCCGCACATCATCTGTCACTACTTGCTCGAGCTCTCCGGCGAGTTCTCGCGCTGGTACACGGCGGGCAACGGCGATGCGTCACTGCGCGTGCTGTGCGACGACGTTCCGACGCGCGACGCGCGGCTCGCCCTCGTCGCCGCGGTCAAGGCCGTGCTCTCCGAGGGCCTCTCGCTCCTCGGCATCAGCGCTCCAGATCAGATGTGAGCACCGTGAGCGACCTCGAGCGCCTCCAAGGTCGCTGGCGCCAGATCGCGAGCTCGATCGATGGCGGACCCGAGCTCGAAGCGCCTGACGGCGACGAATTCGCCGGTGACCTCGTCACAGAATTCGCCGGCGACACGTTCCGCGTGCTCGATCCGAGCGGCGCGGTGGTGCTCGCCGGTCGCTTCGTGCTCGACGAAGCGGAGCATGCCGTGGACTGGATCGATTCGTTCGGCGCCGACGCCGGCGTCGTGCTGCCCGCGCGCTACGAGCTGACCGCGACCACGCTCGCGTTCGCGGCAACGGACGCCGGCGCACGCCGGCCCGTGCGCGTTGCACCGGCCGCCGGCATCACGCTGCGCCGGTTCGTTCGCAGCTAGCCAACCGCTACTGGTTGCGCCTCTTGATCTCGGACAGCAGCCGCTCGGCAGCGTCGAGCGCGTTCATCAAGCGATCGCGGAGCTGCCGGTCGCGCGCGATGTCGTCGAAGATCCGATCGCGGCGGTGGATCGAGCGCAGCAACGTCGCGACGTCCTCGGCGTAGCGGACATGGCGCTCGGGGTATGGCAGCTGCGCGGGGGCATCGGCGACCACGACCTGGCGCGCGAGCTCGCGACCTTGTTGCTCGAACGCGTTCTGCGCTTGCGCGGCTTTGCCCGCGGGCGTGTTCTCGAACGCGGGGTGGTTGCGATGCTCGGCGCCGACGGCCGTGCCCCTGCTCGGCATCGGCACGATGCGCGGGTTGTCGGGCATGCCGGGCGGCACGACCTTCTGCCCGCCCAGGTCGGGGACGCCACCACTCGCGGTCACGAGCCGGGTGGCGGCGGTGATCAGGCTCGTGCGCATCGTCGCGACGTCGAGCGGCTTGCCGATCCATTCCGTGTAGTGGAGATCGAACAGCGAGTGATCGCCGATCCGTGGATCGCTGTCGCGCACGACGACGTTCTCGCGATCCGTGCCGGACTCGCCGCGGACGAGCGCATATCTACGGCCGCGCTCCTCGTGGATCGAGACCGTGTACGTGCTCTGCTCGGTCTGGATCCGATAGGTGTCGTTCGGCAGCAACTGGAGATCGCCGAACACCGTCTTCGACACGCTTCGATTATAGCTTGCCGAGCGACGCCGGGGGCTGACGCGAACGACCGTTGTAAATGGCGAGGACGACGATGGTCAGCACGTAAGGCAAGAGCGGCGCGAGCTCCGACGGGATGCGGTGACCTGCGACCGTCGCATGGGTGATCTGGATCAGGATGTTCAGCGCCTCGGCGATGGCAACCCCGACGCACGCGAGCGCTGCGATGGCGGGGCGCCAGCCCGAGAGGATGATCATCGCGAGCGCGATGTAGCCCCGCCCGCTCGACATGTCGGCGGAGAAACCACCAACCGCGAGCGACAGCTGCGCACCACCCGCCCCTGCGAGCGCGCCACCGACAAGCGCCGCATACAGGCGCGTGCGCCGCGGTGACACGCCGACCGCGACGAGCGCGTCGGGCCGATCACCCGCCGCGCGAAGGCGAAGGCCCCAGCGCGTGTGCTTGACCGCGAGCGGAACCAGGATCGCCGCGACCACCGCACCGAGCACGAGCGGGTTCGAGGTCACGCTGTCGCCGAAGGCGGGCGCCGGCGGCGAGTTCGCGCCCTCGTGATAGATGACCTGGAGCAGGAACCGCGTGCCGCCGAGCGCGAGCAAGTTGAGCGCGACACCGACGATCACCTGATCGGCCTCGAGCCACAGCGCGCACCCGAGCTGCGCGAGCGCGGTGAGCGAGCCTGCCGCCATGCCGCCGATCACGCCGATCGCGGCCGAGCCGGTCGCGTGACCGAGTGCGGCCGCGGCGAACGCACCGAACAACAGCTTCGCCTCGAGCGCGAGGTCGATCACGCCCGAGCGCTCCGTCAACGAGCCGCCGAGCGCCGCGAACACGTACGGCACGGCGATGCGCACGATCTGCGCGAGGAACGCGGTCGTGAAGAGCGCGGCGATCATGCAACCCCTGTCGTCCGGACCGGATCGGCTGGGACGTCCTTCGCCGCGCGGCCGTAGCGACGTGCGATCGGCCCGGCGCTCGCGACCGCGAGCACGACGACGCCCTGGAGCATCTCGGTCAGCTCCTTCGGGACTTCTTGCGCGACTGCGAGGCCACCCGACGACAGAAAGCCGAGCAGCAACGCCGCCGCGACGATGCCGAACGGATTCATCCGACCGAGGAGCGCGGCGGAGATCCCGAGGAACCCGACGCCGCGGCCGAGGCCTTCCTCGAACGCGTGCTTGTGGCCCATCACGAAGTTCGTCGCCGCGAGCCCGGCGAACGCACCGGCGGCGAGCATCGCGTAGATCTGGACGCGGCCTACCGAGAAGCCGGTCGCGCGCGCTGCTGCCGGATCGCGGCCGACCGCGAGCAACGCCTGACCCCACGTCGTGCGCGACCGCAGCCACCACAGGGCGATCACCGCGGCGAGCGCGAGCACGACCGACAGGTTCGCGGCGCTTCCCCCGAAGCCGAGCTGCGGCAGCTCGGCGCCGGCAACGATCGGCGGTCCCGTCGTCGTGCCGTTCTGGAACAACAATTCGTTGCCGAGCCACAGCGCGATGCCCGCGACGATCGAGTTCAGCATGATCGACGTGATCACCTCGTGCGCGCCACGCCACACGCGCATCACGCCGATCAGGCCGCCGATCAGTGCGCCCGCCGCGGCCGAGACCACGACGCACAGCGGGACCGCGACGAGCGCGGGCGTGCTCGCCGGCAACGCGGATCCCGTCATCGCGCACGCGACGACGCCCGCGATCACCATGCCTTCACCACCGATGTTGAACAACCCGGCGTCGAGTGCGACCGAGACCGACAGGCCGGTCAGCACGAGCGCGGTCGCCTTGTAGATGACCTGGCCGAGCGAATACGCGTCGGTGAACAGCGTGCGCTCGACCATCAACCACCAAACGTGGCCTGGCGCCTTGCCCGCGACGAGCATCAGCGCGCTGCCGATCGCGAGCGACGCGAGCAGTGCGATCGCGACGGCGAGCGCCTCGCGATTGGGGTCGCGCGAGCTCGCGATCACGCGGCACTCCCCGTCATCCACTCGCCGAGCGCGGCGCGCGCGCCTTCGGCGCGGAGCTCGGCACCGGCGCGCTCGCCGACGATCCGCCCCCGCAGCATCACGACGACGCGGTGGCACAGCGCGAGCAGCTCGTCGAGATCCGCCGAGATCACGAGCACACCGGCACCGGCGCTCGCGGCGGCGCGAAGCTGATCGTGAATCCGTGCGACCGCGCCGAGATCGACGCCGCGGGTCGGCTGTGCCGCGATCACCGCGGCGAGACTCGGGCGTGACAGCTCGCGGCCGATCACGATCTTTTGCTGGTTGCCGCCCGACAGCGACCGCGCGACCGCATCGCGCGACGCGGGTCGAATATCGAGCTCCGCGATCCGCGCATCGGCGAACCGCGCGACCGCCGCGCGATCGATCCGGAATCGCCCCGTGATGTCGGTGCGACCGAGCGCGAGGTTGTCGGCGACCGATGCGTCGAGCACGAGACCGCCGCGCTGGCGATCCTCGGGCACGTGCGCGAGCCCGGCGGCAAGCCGCTCGTGCGGCGTCCGACCCGCGAGGTCGCGCCCCGCGAGCGAGATCGTGCCGGCGTAAGGCGCGAGCCCCGCGATCGCGAGCGCGAGCTCCCGCTGACCATTACCGTCGACGCCTGCGACGCCGAGGATCTCACCGGCGCGCACCGTGAGGTCGATCGCTTCGAGCACGTGCGCACGTGGATCCGGAGCCGGCTTCGTCGAGCCTTTGCGTAGCGCGACCGCGACCTCCTGCACCGCGCGCCCCCCCGCCGCATGCGTCGCGAGCCCGGGCCCAGGCGCCGCCGCGATGTCCCCCGCGACCGATACGCCACGTAGCGCGAGCGCGACCTTCGCGTCTGGCGCGGGCGAAGGGATCGAGCTCTGTGCGGGGAGCTCGCCGCCGACCATCGCTTTCGCGATCGCGTGAACGTCGACCTCACCACCGAGCTGGTCGAACGTCGCGACCGTCTGACCCGCGCGCAGCACGGTGACCGAATCTGCGACCGCGCGCACCTCGTCCAGCTTGTGCGTCACGAACACGATCGCGGTGCCCGCCTTCGCGAGCTCGCGCATCATCCGCAAGAGGCCTTCGACCTCGACCGGTGCGAGCACGGCGGTCGGCTCGTCGAGGATCAGCAGCTTCGCGCCCGCGTGCAGCGCCGTCACGATCTCCGCGCGCTGCGCCGCACCGAGCGACAACCGATCGACGCGCGCCCACGGTTCGACCGCGAGCCCGAGCTTGTCACCGAGCTCTGCGAGCGCCGCCGCCGTCGGCCGCAGATCCAGCAACCCGCGCTTGGTCGGCTCGGCGCCGAGCACCGCATTCTCGACGACGCTCAGCGAGCCCGCGAACGCACCGTGCTGCTGGACGATCGAGATGTGTGCGCGCCGCGCCGCTCGCCGATCCCACGCCGCGAGATCCACGCGCGCCCCACCGACCTCGAGCGAGCCGCGATCCGCCGGTACGATGCCCGCGAGGATCTTCACGAGCGTGCTCTTGCCCGCCCCGTTCTCACCGACCAGCGCGTGCACCGTGCCCGCCTTCACTGCGAGCTTCGCACCGACGAGCACGCGGCAATTCGGATAGCTCTTGTCGAGCTCCGCGTTGATCACGTCGATGCTCATGTCGATGCTCATGTCGATGGCACCTTGATCGTCCCCGCGATGATCTCGTCGCCGAGCTTCCTGACCTTCTGCACCACGTCGAGCGGCAACAAGTTGCGATTGCGCTCGTCGCTCACGAACCCGACGCCGTTCTCCTTCAAGCCGAGCTCGTGGATCCCGCCCGTGAACTTCTTCGCGATCACGTCCTTCACGATCTCGACGACCGCCACGTCGACGCGCTTGATCATGCTGGTCTCGATGCAGCACGGCGCCATGTCGTATTGATCGCTATCGACACCGATCGCGCGCAGCCCGCGCTGGCGCGCCGCCGCGAACACGCCGTCGCCGGTCTTGCCGGCCGCCGTGAAGATGATGTCGGCGCCTTGTCCGTACTGCGCGGCGCCGAGCTCCTGGCCGAGCGGCGCATCCGCGAACGCTTTCGG
>JBDUAS010000597.1:0-1981 GCA_040004535.1 Deltaproteobacteria bacterium | reverse complement strand
GTCTCGGTCACCGCGACCGGCTATCACTCGATCGACAAGAAGGTCGATGTCACCGCCGGATCCGAGACCAAGGTCCAGCTCGAGCTCGTGAAGCGTGCCTCGAGCGGCGGATCGCCCGGGTTCGGTGGCTCGAGCAACGTGCCGAACCACGTGCCGACCGCGCCGCCGAAGCCGAAGAAGCCCGCGAACAGCGGCATCATCGATATCTAGATGCATTCCCGGGCGCTGCAGCGTCCGAACCCCACGCGAAGCCGATATTTCGGCGAGCCTCTGCGCACCGCGGATGCCGCGCGATGTGATCAACCGAACCGCGTGCCGACCGCACCAGTGGCATCATCGCCATCTAAGTCTTCTGGTATAGATCCCGCGTGCTACCGAAGCTGCGCGTGGGCCTCTCGCCGATCTGGGCCGCCTTCTTCTTCGTGCTCGCCGGCGTCGATGCGTACGTCTGGCTCGGCGACCGCTCGACGCTCGTGCTGCTGTTCGCGGTCGCGCTCGCACTCGCGGGTGTCGCGCACCTGTTCGGCGCGCTGCTCGTGGTCGACGATCACACCATCGACATCAAGAGCCCGCTCGGGCCGACGATGAAGTCGTTGCGGATCGAATCGCCACACGATCTGAAGGTCGAAGGCCGCAAGCTGTTCGTGAAGAGCGCCGGCGAGACCCGCCGGATCAGTGGCCTCATGGCGAACAGCAAGCACTGGCGCGCACTCGCCGCCGCGATCGCCACGGCGCAGCGTTAGCTAGCCTTTGACGGCGCCGGCGGTCAGCCCGCCGACCAGGTACTTCTGGAGCACGTAGAACACGGCCATCACCGGCACCGACGTGACGATCGCGCCGGCCGCGAACAGGCCGTACTGCGAGCTGAACTCGCCGACGCTCGATTGGATCAGCACCGGCAGCGTGTAGCGCGACTCGCTCGTCATGAACGTCGACGCGAGGATGAACTCGTTCCACGCGGTCATGAACGAGAACAACGCGGTCACCGCGAGCCCGGGACGTGCGAGCGGCAGGATGATCTTACGGAAGATCAGCCACGCCGAAGCGCCGTCGATCCGTGCCGCTTCTTCGAGCTCGCGCGGCAGGCCGTCGAAGTAGCCCTTCAACGTCCACACGCAGAACGGGATCGCGGTCGTCGAGTAGACCAGCACGAGGCCCGTGATCGAGTTGAGCAGGCCGAGCTTGTCGAGCACGACGTAGAGCGGCATGATCAACAGCGTCGACGGGAACATCTGGACGACGACGAACGTGGTCAGCCCGGTCTTGCGGCCGGGAAATCGGAACCGCGATAGCGCGTACGCCGCGGTGCACGACAGGAACACGCCGACGACCGTGGTCGCGAGCGCGATCACGATCGAGTTGAGCGCCTGGCGCACGAACAGATACTCGCCGTGGCTGCCGCGCGATCCGAACAGGCCCCGGAAGTTGTCGAGCGTGATCGTGGTCGGAATCGGCGAGGGCGACAGCGCGAAGTCGCGGCCCGGCTCGAACGCCTTCTTGACGACCAGCATCACCGGATACAGGACGACCATCACCAGCACGATCACCGCGAGGTGCGCGGCGATCCGGGTCGCGAGCCGAGGCTGGCGGGTCATGTCTCGTCTCCCTTCGTGCGCACGAGCCGGCCGCCGAGCACGTTCCACAAGAGCAGCACGAGGAAGATGATCGTGCCGTACGCGGCGGCCATGCCGTAGCGATCGCCACGCTCGAACGCCCAGCGATATGCGTCCGTGACGAGGATGTTCGTCGAACCACCCGGCTTGCCGTTCGACACCAGGTAGATGACGTTGAACATGTTGAACGTCCAGATCGAACCGAGCGCGACCGCCGGTCCGAGTGCCGGACGAAGGTGCGGCAGCGTGATGTGGCGGAACCGCTGCCAGCTACTCGCTCCGTCGACGGCGGCGGCCTCGTAGAGCTCGGTCGGGATGTTCTGCAGCGCGCCGAGCGCGACGACCATCATGAACGGGAAGCCGAGCCA
>JBDUAS010000596.1:0-1981 GCA_040004535.1 Deltaproteobacteria bacterium | reverse complement strand
CGCTCGCGCAGGCGATGCTGTTCAAGGTCGGCGGCCAGGTCTACGCGATTCCGGCCGTTCATGTCGTCGACACGACGCTGGTCGAGCCCGGCGCGACGTTCACGACCGTGCGCCACGAGCAATTGCCGGTGCTCCGGCTCGAGGGCCTGCTCGGCCACGGCATCACGGCGGAGCGCCGGCCGGGCGTCGTCGTCTCGTTCGCCGGCAAAGGCTTCGTCGGCACCGTCGACAAGATCGTCGGACCGCGCGAGATCATCATCAAGCCGCTCGGCCCGTTGCTCGCACCGCTCACGCTGTACGCGGCGGCAACGATCAGCGGCTCGGGCAAGGTCCAGCTGATCCTGGATCCCGCGCAGCTCGTGCGGCGCGCGCATCCCGATGCACCCGAGGCGATCGGCGAGCTGACGTCGTCGCCGATGGTGCTCGCCGGCCGCGCGCTGGTCGTCGATGATTCGCGCGCGATCCGCGAGGCGATGACGTCGATGCTAGGCCGCGAGGGTTGGATCGTGGACGTCGCGGAGGATGGTGCGCGCGCGCTGCAGATGACGCGGCAGCTCCGCTACGACCTCGTCGTCACCGATCTGGAGATGCCGGAGCTCAACGGCTTCGATCTGATCGCACGGCTGCGCGACGACGCGCGGTTCAAGACGACGCCGATCGTGATCATCACATCGCGCGCGAACCCGGAGCATCGACGGCGCGCGAAGGATCTCGGGGTCCGGGCGCTCGTCGCGAAGCCGATCACGCGCCGTAAGTTGCTGGAAGCGCTCGCGCTCCGCTAGGCAACCATTTCAGAACTTGGGCCTCCTCGATCGCGGCGCTATGTATGGGGCGTGCGCGGACTTCTCGCACTACTTGTTCTGACGGCGACGGCGCAGGCAGCACCAGGTGTGAAGGTGTGGCAGGCGTCGGATCCGGCGATCACCGAGGGCGAGACGATCCTCGATGGCGATCCGGCGGCCGCGTTCGCGACGTGTCTCGACTATTCGAAGTGGGTCGAGATTTTCCCGGATGTCGCGAAGGTCGTCGTCAGCGATCACGAGGGCGTCGACGCGCACGTCACGCTGATCGGACCGAATGGCCATCGCGACAATCTGCACTTTCGCAATCAGCCCGCGGCGCGGATGATCTACTTCGAGGACACCGGCAACGGTGGGCACGCGGATGTGTGGGCCGAGATCGTGTTCGCGCCGGGCGAGGCGGAGCACACGACGAAGCTGCATATCCGGCTGTACGCGAACGTGAAGGGCCTGGCGTCACTCGTCGTCAGCGACAAGGACGTGCGCTCGCAGCGCGAGCAGAAGATCGAGCGCCAGCTGTCGCACGTGCGCGGATACTTCGCGCGCACCGCGAAGCGCTGACCTGATCATCGACGGCGTCGGTTACGGCCAGGGCGTCCGTCGTCGTAACCGACACGGTGAGCGATCACTGCATTGCGGTCAGCGCTTCTTGCGCTTGCCGCCGCCGTCGCCGCCGCTGAGGCCGCGATGCGAGACGCCGAGCTTCGGCTTCCCACCACCACCGCCGCCGCGCGGCTTCGCGCCGCGCTCGGCGTGATGGGTCTGCGCCCGGTCGACTTCTCTGCCGACCTTCTTCTTCTTCTGGATCGACGTGCGCGGATTCGTCTGCAACGTCGCCTCGCGGGGCTCGTGCTTCTGCCCTTCGATCAACGTGAAGTCGATCCGCCGCCGGATCACCGAGACGTTCGCGATCTCGACCGTGACCTTGTCACCGAGCTCGATCGCGCGCCCCGACCGCGACGCCGACAACCGCATGTGGACATCGTCGTAGTCGAAGTGCTCGCCGAGCGAGTCCAGCTTGATCAAGCCCTCGACGAACGGCTCGTCGAGCTCCACGAACGCGCCGAAGCTGGTCACCGCCGACACCGTGCCGGGGAACCGCTCACCGACCTGATCGCGCATCAGGAACGTGCGGTACATCGCGACCGCCTCGCGCTCCGCTTCCATCGCGCGGCGCTCGT
>JBDUAS010000595.1:0-1986 GCA_040004535.1 Deltaproteobacteria bacterium | reverse complement strand
GGCCCGCGTACTGGGCGGCGGAGCCGCCGTCGACGCTTCGAACCCTTCGCGTTCTAGACCAGGCTTCGTGTTTCGACTTCGTGCTGGAACGAACTGCTCGTCACAGAAACGCTTTGCGGCACGGAAGCGGTACTTTCACGCCGTGGACTTTTCCAAGCTGCCCGCGGTGCACGCGCTTGCCGACGAAGCAGCGGAACTAGCCCATGCGCCTCGGTGGGCGTTGATCGAGGCTGCACGGCACACGATCGCGAACGCTCGCGCCGAGATCGCGGCCGGGCGTGTGGGCGCGACCACACCGTCGCAGGTCGCGAAGCTCGCCGTCGAGCTCTCGCGGCCGAAGTTGCGCCGCGTGATCAATGCGACGGGCGTCATCCTCCACACGAACCTCGGAAGGGCACCGCTCGCGAACGAGGCGCGGGCGGCGATCGATACGGCGGCGGCTGGGTATTCGAATGTCGAGTACGACCTCGCAAGCGGCGAGCGCGGATCGAGGCACGATCATCTGCGCGGGTTGTTGCGCGAGCTGACGGGTGCGGAGGATGCGATCGTCGTCAACAACAACGCAGCCGCGACCGTGTTGGGGCTCGCGGCGCTGGCGCAGGACAAGGAGATCATCGTGTCGCGCGGCGAGCTGATCGAGATCGGTGGCTCGTTCCGGTTGCCGGAGATCCTGGCGCTGTCGCGCGGCGTGCTCGTCGAGGTCGGGACCACGAACAAGACCCACGCGCGCGACTACGAGAATGCGATCGGTCCGGCGACCGGACTGTTGTTGAAGGTGCATCGTTCGAACTTCGCGATCGTCGGGTTCACGGCAGAGGTCACGCCGGATCAGGTCGTCGCGATCGGCCGCGCGCGCGGCATCGCGACGATGATCGATCTCGGCTCGGGCATGCTGGTCGAGCGCGCGCAACAACGCGAGTGGGGGCTGCCCGACGAGCCGAGCGTGAAGGAGACGGTCGCGAGCGGCGCGGATCTGGTGACGTTCTCGGGTGACAAGCTGCTCGGCGGGCCGCAGGCGGGCGTCCTCGTTGGAACCAAGGCCGCGGTCGAGCGCGCGCGCAAGCACCCGCTGATGCGCGCGCTGCGGCCCGACAAGCTCACGCTCGCGGGACTCGAGGCGACGCTCGCGCTGTATCGCGACGGCCGAGTCGCGGAGGTCCCGGCGCTGCGGATGATCGCGCGCACGCAGGATGACGTGCGGCGCTCGGCGGAGGCCGTCGTCGCATCGCTGTGCGCGGATCCCGCGCACGCCCACGCGAATTACGCGGATGCCGCACCCTGCATGTCGACGGTCGGGGGCGGTGCGATGCCGACCGCGGAGCTCCCGTCTTATGCGGTGCGGCTGCCCGCCTCCGACGAGCCGGTGCTGCGTGCGGCCGCGACCCCGATCATCGGCCGGGTCGCCGACGGCAAGCTCTGGCTCGATTTGCGCACGGTTTCCGACGAAGAACTGTTCGAGCTGATCGCGACCGTGCAGTCTCGTGTTATGTCGCGGGCGTGACTGGATCCCCCGGCAGGGTCGTCGCCATCGCGGGTGGCAAGGGCGGCGTAGGCAAGAGCCTCGTCGCGGCGAACGTCGGGATCTTTCTCGCGACCCTCGGCAAGCGCGTGATCCTCGTCGACGCCGCGTTTGGCGCGCCGAACCTTCACATCTTCGCCGGCGTGCCGCGGCCGGCGCGCAGCCTGTCCGAAGCGTTCACCGGCACCCCGCTGGTCGACCTCGCCGTCGCGACACATGTCCCGAACGTGCGGCTGATCGGCGGCGTCAACGATCCGCCGACCACCGCGAATCCGTCGCCCGACGACGTCGCCGCGGTCGCGCGCCAGCTCCACGATCTTCCCGCAGACTGGATCGTCGTCGATCTCGGACCCGGGCTCGGTGCGCCGACGCTCGATCTGTTCCTCGAGGCCGACATCGGCCTGATCGTCGCCGTCCCCGATCCGACCTCGATCGAGCTGATGCATCGGTTCGTGCGCGCCGCGTTC
>JBDUAS010000109.1:0-22131 GCA_040004535.1 Deltaproteobacteria bacterium | reverse complement strand
TCAAGCACATCAAGCCCGAGTACCGCGCGCTCAAGAACTACATCGACATGTTCATCGAGGAGGCGCGCGTCGGCAGCGAGCTCCAGCACCCGAACATCGTCCAGGTCCACGACTTCGTCAGCCAGAACGGTTCGTACTACCTCGTGATGGAATGGGTCGAGGGCATCGACCTCGGCGCGTTCATCCGCATCAACAAGGAGATCTCGTGGCCGTTCGCGGTCGCGATGGGCATCGGCACGCTGCGCGGGCTCGCCGCGGCGCACTCGCGGATTGCACCGGACGGTGCTCCCGCACCGGTGATCCATCGCGACGTGTCACCGCACAACATCCTCCTCGGCATCAACGGTGGCGTCAAGCTCAGCGACTTCGGCCTCGCGAAGGCGCGCGATCGGATCGCGAGCCTGACCGCGCCCGGTACCGTGAAGGGCAAGCTCAGCTACCTCGCGCCCGAGGTCACGTTTGGCAGGCCGAACTCGCCGCAATCGGATCTGTTCGGCGTCGGCAACGTGATCTGGGAGAGCCTCGCCGGCGAGCGCCTGTTCGACGGCAAGAACGACGTCGAGATCTTCAAGAAGATCCGCGCCGCGAAGGTGCCGCCGATCGCGGAGCGCCGCCCCGACATTCCGCCGGCCCTCGCCGCGGTGCTCGACGTCGCGCTCGCCGCGGATCCCGCGAATCGCTACACCACGGCGACCGAGTTCGCGTCGGCCCTGTCGCAGGTGATGAAGCAAGCCGTCGGCGTCGATCCGGCGAGTGCGCTCGGGACCGCCGTTCGCGAGGCGCGCATGCGCGATCGCCCGGCCGAGTACGACAGCAAGGGCACCGACAGCGACCTGCCGGTCGGCTCCAACGCGAAGACGATCACGCAGGGCGCCGCGCGGCCGAAGCGCGAGAGCGTCGACGTCGAGTTCAGCACGGCCGAGCAGAACGTCGATCCGATCGAGCTGACTCCAAAGAAGAAGTAATCACCAGAGCTGGTTCGAGCCGGTGAAACCCGAGCCGAACGGCACCCGGGTCGACACCCGATCATCGCGGTGGCGCGCGCAAAACCAGCGCTCGGCGTTGGTCTCGGCGCGGACTTTTGCGCAATCGGGGCAGATCGGCGAGGTCTGCGGCGGATCCTCGACCAGCGTCGCGACCAGGACCGGGCAGGGCGCGAGATCGAGGATGTCGGCGGCGGTCTTCGCGAGCCGGCGATGCGGATGGTGGACGCCAAAACGCCCGATCACCATCATCTGCGCGCCGACCTCGGCCGCGAGCGCCGCGAGCTCCTCCGCAACCTTCCCAGCCCGCACGTGCAGCCGCAGCGACCAGTCCGCGCGGTCGAGTGCGCTGATCGAGGGCAAGACGAGCTCTGCTAGCTTGCCCTTGGTCGCTTCGATCTCATCCGCGCGATCGACGATCGTGATGAAGTGCAGATCAGGCGCAGGATGACGCGCTGCCTGATCGAGCGCGTGCTCCACGACGATCGAGCAGAATTGGGTGAGATCGACCGCAACAACGATGCCAAAGGCGGGGCGCGTCATGCCCTGGGTGATGCATCACGCATGCCCGTACCGACTTTTACGATGCGGCCTCGACGGCTTTGACCTGAAACACGCGGCGATCGTCGAGCCGGATCGCCGTGAGGAAGTTGCCCCACACGCACCCGGTGTCGAGACCGAGGTGACGTGGTCCGACGTCTAGACCGAGCGCGGCCCAGTGGCCGAACACCGCGGTGCGATTCGTCCACTTCGCGGGCATCGCGAACCACGGCACCGTGCCGGGGGGCGCACCGCTCGGTGGGCCGTCGTAATCCGCGACGATGTGCGCGCTCTGATCGAGCATCCGCGCGCGTACGAAGTAGGACAGCAACGCGCGCCAGCGCTCCGGTCCGGCGAGGGAGCGATCCCACGCCGGTGCCTTGCCCGCGGTCGCCGCCATGAAGTCGTGCCACTTGTCGCCGGCGAGCTCGCGCTCGAGCTCGCGCGCATGTGCGAGGATGTCGTCGCTCGTCCAGCTCGGATGCAACCCGGCGTGGATCAGGATGAAGTCGTCCTCGATATGCGCGAACGGCCGCGTCCGGACCCAAGCGATCAGCTCGTCGCGATCGGGTGCGTGGAGGATCGGCTCGAGCGTGTCGCGCTTCTTCTCCGCGGCGACGCCGGACGCGCGCGCGAGCAAGTGCAGATCGTGATTGCCGAGGATCGTGATGACAGCATCGCCTTGGGCGCGGGCCCAGTGCAGCACGTCGAGCGAGCGCGGCCCGCGATTGACGAGGTCGCCGGTCAGCCACAGCGTGTCGCGGCCGCGCTGATACTCGATCGCGACGAGCATGCGCTCGAGGCTGGCCATGCAGCCTTGGATATCTCCGATCGCGTAGCGCGCCACATCACAGTTGTACTACTGCGCCCGGTCACCGCGGGGCCGTCAGCCGCTCCCACCGCACGATCGTCGCCATCGCGGCCTCCGCCGAGTCACCGCACATGTCCTCGGCAGGACGGATCCCCACGCACGTCGGTGGCCGCTCGGGCTTGCCGAACAACGCGCAGCGGATCTCGGCGGTCAGGTGCGGGCAACGCACGCCTGCGGCCTTGCCCTCCGGCAGCGCCGGCAGACATGGCGAGATCGACGGCGCGATACAGCACGCTCCGCACGCCGGCCGGCACTCCATCGCGCCAGCGTAGCGCGGTTCGGCGATCGGGCGGAGCTCGTGTTCGCGAGCAACAGACCCGGGATGACGAGGCCGAGGAAGAGGAAGAGGGATGCGCGCACGGTTCACGGCCAACGGACGAACCGCAGGTCCTAGTTCAGAGCTCGATGCGCGTCGAGACGAACCCGCATCGCGCACATCCGATCCGGACCTCGAGCACGCCCCCAGAAGGAGACGCGCGCACGAGGTAGCTCGCCCAGCCGGTGCTCGTCGAGCCGCGCGTGCCCGGATACGCCGGCATGTTCGCGCCGGTATGGAGGCCGTGGCCCCAGCCATCGAGGTGGCCGAGTTGCTGGTACGCGCGGCCCGGATCGACGAGCTCGAGCTCGTGCGCGAGCGCCGTCGCATAGAGCGGTTCGTTGAAGTCGAGCCCCTTCGCGGACGGCACGCCGTACGTCCCGAGATAGCCGGTGTTGATCACGCGAACATCGACGCGCGTGACGCCGCCGGCGAGCGCGTGCTTGTCGACCTTGTCGATCTGGATCCGCGGCGCGAGCGCTGCGACGCGCAAGTAGACCTGAGTCTGGCGCTCGATCATCGTCGCGAGCTCGTGCAGCGGCGGGTTCCACATCCCGATCCGCGGATCGACGCCGCCGATCTCGACCTTGCCGAGCTGTGGGTGATCGAACTCGCGCCACGGCGGGAAGCAGCGCCCGGCATTCTCGTCGCGATCCCACCAGGCGAGCCGCACGATGTCGTCGCGCGAGACCTCCTGGTAGTAGTCGACGAACTTCTTCGGCCGCTGCATGCCGAGCCGCTTGAACAAGTCCCACAGCTCGACCACGTACGCGAGCGCGCCGCGCTGGTTGTACGCGTACTCGCTGAGGTCGCCCTTGAGCGGTTTGTCGGGCTCGTAGAGGAACTCGTCGTAGCCGCTCACCGTCGGATAGCCGGTGAACGTGGTCATCCACGCTTCGACCTGACGGAACAGCGCGAGGTCTTCTTGATCCATCTTCGCGTCGGGTGTGTGGCCCGGTGGCCGGATCAACACGCCGCCGAACGTGTGGTAGTTGCACCACGCGAAGATCTCCGGATGCTTCGTCGCGAACTCGACGATGCCGCGCGACTCGGGCTCGCTCGCCGCGTACGGTCCCGCGCCGGCTTGTTCGTGATGCGGCGACCATTGCCACGGGAAGTTGCGGTTGAGATCGATCGGGTTGTCGCCGAGGAAGTACGGGTTCGGGATCCGCTTGCCGTCGAAGTGCTCGATCGAGCCCTCGGGATAGACCTTGTAGAACGGGCCGCGATCCTCGAGCGTGCGTTCGACGAGGAGACCTGGAAATCCCGGCGCGTCGACGAGCTCGCCGGTCGGATCGACGACGCGCATCGCGAGCGCGAGCCCGTCGCCATCGACGTCACCCGGGATCCAGCGCGGCGTCCCGCGATCGACGCGCGCATCGCGTGGCACCGAGCGCACGATCCGGCCGGTGCGCAGCACGGCCTCCGCGCCATCGGGCGAGATCCGCGGCACGACGTAGAACAACACGTCGCGCAGACGGTCGGCGATCGGATCAGAGAGCTCGATAGTCGAAGGCTCGACGTGCAAACGCAGGACATCCTCCGCGATCGCGAGCGCGACCGAGCTCCCCGCGAGCTCGCCGGCGTGGACGTTGCCGTCGGCCCACGCGGCAGGCCGCAGCCGATCCGGATCGGGCCCGACCGTGAGCAGCCACACGTCGCGACCCTCCGGCGTCTTGGCGAGCGAGGTCATGCGCGCGAGGTGCGGAAACGCGTCGCACCATGCCCGCAGTTGCCGGGTCAGGTGATCGTGGTCGAGGTACGCGTCGCGAAAACCGAAGGATAGATCGGCGAGCGCTGGAGGCATGACGATAAAAACCTACACCGAGATCCCGTGCAACCGCGCACGCTCCCGGGCGCTCTCGCGATCGGTAGAACAGAAACCCGGTACCGAACGTCGTAGCTGCACACCATACTGGGACCATGGCCATGCTGACCTTCGACTCGATTCCTCAAGCGCGCGTGGTGCGCAAAGGCGGCCACGAGTTCGCGCCGCCGCCCGCGCCGCGGACGCAGCAGACGCCGGTTCTGCGCGAGCACGCTCGCGAGCTGCTGGCCGTCGCAGTCGGACTGTGGCCGCTCACCGTCGTCGTGCTCCTGGCGCTCGGCCTGCTCTGGATGGTCGGCATGAGCGGCGCCCCTTAACGCCCCGTAACGCCGCGCCGCCCGTCCACACTGCTTCATCGGTTCGCGCGCGAGCCCCGCCCCGACCACGCCTCACTCGGCGTCGAGCGGCATGGCGCGAAGCGTCTTGGGCAGCTCGAGTAGCGAATCGGTCGGCGAGCCAACCAGCATCGCCGGGCTCATGTTCGTGAGGCCCCACGGTTCGATCGTGCCGACCGTGACCGCGAACGCGCCGCCGTCGATCCGGCCCACGACGCCGAAGCCCGAGCGCATCGGCACGCGCGCGGTCTCGATCACGAGGTCGGGGAGGTGGCTGACATCGATCTCGACGAGCCCACGCTCGCACGTCAGCACCAGGCGGTACTGGAGCACCCGCCGCTCGACGAGCACGATGTTGCCCATCTCCGACTTGAACACCTCCTGCCAGCCGGCCGCCGGCGTGCCCGCGGTGCGCAGCGTCTTCCACTCGAGGTGATAGAGATGTTCGTTATCGATCTTGCGCGCGAGGATGCCGGTGGTCGTGACGACGCAATCGAGGAAGCCGAGCGCGTGGAGATCGATCACCGGCGACAGGTGATCGATGCACCAGTACGAGCCTGGCACGTGCGGCGTGCAGCCGAGGAACACGTTCTTCGCCGAGCTGCCCTTCAACCACTCGCTGAGCGCGACCGCGACCTCGGGCGCAGAGCCGGTATCACCGAGCCGGCGATCGCCGTTCCACAGCACCGTGTCGCCGGGCAGGCGATGGACCGCGTCGAAGTGGAAGTAGCGGCCTTCGAACGGCGGGACCAGCGAAAGCTTGTCGCCGACGCGGACGTTCGCGACGGCGTCGAGATCCTCGGGCACCGCGATGTACGTTTCGCCGCGCGGATCGAGCGCGATGAACAACAGGCCGCGCGGCGTCAGGCCCTGCTTGCGCAGCTCCTTCAAGCCGAGGATCACCGCCGCTGGGTCGCGGTAGTGATAGACGCGGGTGGCGAACACGGGACGACTCTACAGCAACGTGCCCGAGAGGATGAGCTTGGCGATGGTGAAGTAGATGATAATCCCGCTCACGTCGACCAACGTCGCGACGAGCGGCGCCGACGCACTCGCGGGATCGGCGCCGAACCGGCGCAGCGCGAATGGTAGCATCGCGCCCATCAACGTCCCCCACATCACGCAGCCGACGACGGCGCACGCGACCGTGATGCCGACGAGCGCGTAGTGCTGGCCGCCCGTGAAGTGGTGATACGCACCGAACGAGCCCCACACGAGCACGCGGATCGACGCGATGCTGCCGAGGATCAGACCGAGCACGACGCCGATCAGAATCTCGCGGCGGAACACGAGCACGGCGTCCGCGGTCCGGACCTCGCCGAGCGCCATCGCGCGGATGACGAGCGTGGACGCCTGCGAGCCGGAGTTACCACCGCTCGAGATGATGAGCGGCAAGAACAGCGCGAGGATCGGAATCAGCGAGTCCTCGAAGAAACCGAGCGCGGTCGCGGTGAACATCTCACCGATCAGGAGGATCGCGAGCCAGCGCGCGCGCTTCTTGATCATCTCGCGCCGCGTCGACTGCAAGTACGGCATGTCGAGGGCTTCGAGACCGCCGAACTTCTGGGCGTCTTCGGTGGCCTCTTCCTGGACGACGTCGACGATGTCGTCGACGGTGACGATGCCCTTCATCTTGCCGTCGAGATCGACGACGGGGACGACGTTGAGATCGTGCTCCGCGAAGATCCGCGACACCGACTCCTGGTCCATCTCGTCGGTGACGCGGACGATGTCGGTCTCCATGATCTCGGAGACCTTGGTCTTCGGATCGGCGGCGAACAGATCGCGGAACGAGCACACGCCGAGCAAACGCTGCGCGGGGTCGAGCACGTACGCGACGTAGATCGTCTCGACCTTCGCGCGCGCCTGGCGGCGCAAATACAGGATCGCTTCGTCGGCGCTCGCCTCCGGCCGGAGCCGCGCGTAGCGCGTCGACATCAAGCCGCCGGCTTCGTCCTCGGCATACGCGAGCAGCGCGAGCACTTCCTTGCGGGTCGGATCGTCGAGCAGCGCGAGCAACGTCTGGCGGTTCGCTTCGCCGCCTTGCTGGATCACGTCGGCGACGTCATCGGGCTCGAGCAGGCGCATCCACTGGCGGCGCTGGCCGGGCCGGAAGAAGAGCAGCAGATCGGCCTGATCGCGCGGCACGAGCGAGATGAAGAACTCCTCGGCGTCCTCGCGCGGCAGCACGCGAAGGCCGTCGCCACGCTCCTCGAGATCGAGCAGCGGCCACGCGTCGCGGAGCTCGTCGATGCCGAGCTGGTCGTCGTCGGCGGTCTCTCTACCTTCGGTCGCGACCGGAATCGGGCCGGTCGGCGGGATGTCGAGCAGGTCGTGGACCTGAGAGTCGTCGCCACGGCTCTCGGCGACCGCGCGAATCTCCTCCATGACCTCGCGCGCCTCGGCGGGAGGCAGCATCGAGATTTCGCCGGTGCCGCCGCCGTCGAAGCCATCCCTCGGCGCTTCGACTGGCTCGGGGACACCATCTTCCGGCGACGACATCTCCAAGCCACCCTGCCCGTACCGATTCCGGTAGGCAAGATCAACGGCCGGTGATTTGATCGACCAAGCCGGGGAGCACGACCGCCGACGGGGCGCGGATCACGCCGCCCGACCGCACGGCGATATCGCCGAACGGGTTCGCGACCGGGTTGATGTCGACGATCGTCGCGCCGTTGCGGGCGGCGAGCATCACGACCTGCCACGGCAGGTTGGTCTCGGCCGAGGTTCCGACGACGACGCACAGCGAGGCGACGGAGGCGAGCTCGCGCACGGTGTCGAGGTGAAACCGCGGCTCGTCGTACGCCTCGTCGAACCACAGCACGTGGGGGCGGGCCATCTCGCCGCAGCTCGGGCACACGAGCAGCGCCTTCGTCGCATCGCTGATCGCCTCGCCGCGAGCGAGCGCCGGAACGCCCGCGGGGACCGGCCAGCGGTCGAGGCAACAGTCCGCGGCACACCTCATCTGCTCGAGCTCGCCGTGGATCGCGAACGTCCGCGAAGCCGGGCTGCCGGCGCGGCGGTGGAGGCCGTCTACGTTCTGGGTGACGAGCGCGAACCGATCACCGGAGGTCTTCATCGCGTCGTCCCACCGCGCGATCGCGTAGTGGCCGTCGTTCGGCGAGGCCGCGCGGCACACGCCGCGGCGATAGAGGTACCAGGCCCACACGTCCCACGGCATCGCCGCAAATGACTGCAGCGTCGCCAGCTCCTGCGGGTGGTATTCGCGTGCGCCGACGGTCCAGAACCCCTCGGGCCCGCGAAACGTCGGGATTCCGCTCTCCGCCGAGACCCCGGCGCCGGTCAGCACGATCACGGTCCCCGGGCGCTCGAGTGCGGAACGGCAGGCGGCGACGACGCTGTCCATCGGTTACTATGTATCGCATGCGGCTGCTGCTCGTCGCGCTTGCCGTTGCCGGTTGGTCGCCAGGTTGTTCCAAGGCGACCGACGAGGCACCTGCGAAGAAATGGCAGGCCCAGCCGCCGTTCAAGGAGATGGCGCCGCCGGCGGACCTCGCGATCGCGGTCGTCGTCGACGGTGCCGACCGCCCGGCGATCACCGCGGCCACGCTCGACCAGAAGCCCGACTTCGAGGATGCCGAGCGCAAGGCGTGGTTGATCGCGCACCTCGTGCCCGAGGCAGCTCCGCCCGGAACGGTGATCGAGGCGAGCTCGCCGACCGGTGTGAGTCTCAAGCTCGCCCACCCGACGCCGGACGGCTTGGAGCCGGTGCTGTTCCTGACCCGGCGCGGCGAGATCGTGGTGTCGACCGTCGATCCGAAGGAGCCGTTCCCGGCGTATCACGGCAAGGGCGGGCGGCTGCACCGCGCCGGTGATTCGATGCCACGGCTGACCCCGGTCGCGAAGCTCGTGGTCACACGATCCACGCCTTGATAGCGTGCGCTTCTGCCACCAGGCGCAGGTGGGGTTTCGTGGTCATGTGGTGAGCGAATTCGAGCCGCGAGGAGACGAACCTTCCGCCGAGCGCACGGGCGACGTGCCCGAAGGTATGGCGCGCGTTGATCTCGCAAAGCGGGTGGAGTACGCGTTGGCCATCGACGCGATGCACGAACGCATCGATGCCGAAAGGACCGCGATAACCTGCGTCCGCCAGCTGCTGAGCGACCCGCTCCGCAGTTGTCACGAGCTGATCGTGCTCGCCGACCTCGAGCACGTTCGGCCTCAGCTCGATGCCGAAGAAATTACCGCGAGGGCCGTTGAGGATCTCGTGCGGTTCGGTCACCTCCACGCCGGCGATGCCACACACTGCGACATCGCAGATTCGTTCACACCACGGCTCGAAGACGAGTGCACCGGTCCGCGCTAGCAAGCGCTCGGCCGCGACACGGTGCTCGCCCTCGAGCTTGCGCCCGATGCTGAACACGCGGTGACGTCCGGCACTCGACCATGGCGCTTTCAACACCCACGGTCCGTCGGGTCCTGCAGCGAGATGTGCATCGATCGCCTCGATCGATGTGAGCGCCGCAGCCCGAGGAAGTGCACAACCGAACTGCTGAGCGAGGCCGAGAGCGAATCGCCGATCATTGAACTGCTTTGCTGATGGATCGCACCAAGCGAGGTCCACGCGAGGCGGCGGCCGATGGTCGACCATCGGCGGATTCCAGACTTCCGACACGATGGGATCACGGATCGGCACGCCGACATGTACGGTGACCTGCTGGTCTTCGGGTGCCAATGCCTGAAGGAGCGTGGCCATAACGGCGAGCCGGCGCTGGATGTGCTCTGGCAGCGTCGTGCCGAGCCAGCGCTCCTCTTGATCGAGGTTCGCGAGGATGTGAAACATCAGCGCGGCTGCCCGCTCGGGCGCTTCGCCGCGATCGCATCGAGCCGATCGATGAAGCTCTCGTCGATGCCCGCGCGGCGGCGGGCCTCACGATCGAGGCGTGCACCGCGCGCACGATGCGGGCCGAGAGGCGGCCGAACATGCGCGTTGTACGCGTCCCACGGATCGACGTCCTCACCGGCGAGCCTGCGCAACCACACCCAACCGAAGTGGACGTGGCGGATCTCGTCGGCATGGACCTGCTCGAGCGCCTCGGCGGTCGCGAGGTCGCCGCACGCGCGCGCGGCCGCGGCGTAGTCACCGGCGAAGTCGAGGTTCGCGTGCTCGAACGTCAGGCCCATCGCGCACGCGAACTCGAGCGGCGTGCCGAGGTGATCGAGCTTGTTCCAGAAATGTCCGGTCACCGGATGATCGCCGAACGTCGTCGCGAGCGCGGTGAGCCGATCGACGTAGAGCTTTAAGTGACGTTGCTCGTCCCCCAGGATCGCGACGAGCCCGCGACGAAACTGCGCCGGCGCAGACGGATACGCGAGGAGCGCCCACGCGAACAGCTCGATCGCCTGGAGCTCGTGGTTCGCGAGCGCGTGGAGGATCCGCGCGCGCTGCGCCGGATCGCGCATGCCGGCGAGTGGCGGGACGCGGGCGTTGCGGCCGCTGACGATCGCGAGCGCTGCGGGCCGGCCGGGCGCGGGCAGGCGTAGCTCGTGCTCTTCGTCCTCGAGGTCGAGCTCCTCCGGCGCGGGCGGCGGCACGAGCTTTGCCGCGAGCGTGTCGCCCGTGACGATCGCGATCGCGTAGTCACGTGCCTTCAGCATGTCGCCATCATCGCCGGCGACGGCGTAGCACACCGCCGAGCACGAGCGCACCGAGGAACAGCGATGCGCGCGGATCGCTCGCCGCCGAGCAACACCCCCCGGCCGTGCTCGGCCAGCACACGCCGCTGCTCCCGCTCTGCAGGCACTCGAAGTTGTTCGGGCAGCTCCCCGCACTACTCGGGTCGCACGGTGCGACGCAGTGCATGAACGGCTCGCCGGCGGCTGCGCACTGCAACGACAAGCACTGGTCGCCGCTCTGGCAGATCACGCCGAGCCCGCCCGCTTCGTCGGGGCCGGGAAGGCAGCCGCCGTCTACGCAGACGTCGGTGCCTTCGCAGCCAGCGGCGGCGGTGCACGCTGGACCTTGGGTCACCGTGATCGACGTCGTCGCCGGCATCTGCGTCGCGTCGACGGCGTGGATCTCGATCGTGTGCGCACCCATCGCGAGCGAGGGCGCCGTGAACTGCCACGGCTCGCCGCTGATCGCGTCGACCATCGCGCCGTCGATCCACAGCTCGAGATGATCGATCGCGCCGTCGTCCTTCGCATCGATCCGGATCGGGAACCTCGGCGTGACCTTCTTGCCGTCGGTCGGCGACACGATCATCACCGTCGGTGGGGTCGGCTGGCCGACACCGAACAGCGTGTAGAGGTGCTCGTACGAGTTCTGGGTGCCACCGCTGGAGCACTGGCAACTCGAGGGAGTGTTCGTGCCGCAAGGCGCGTCCTTCCACTGGAACCGCTTCGGCAAGTCGCCCGAGACGTACGTCATCGGGTCCTTCTGGAGGTACTCGTGCTCGAGCCCGAACGTGTGCGCGGTCTCTTGTGCGACCGTCCAGCACAACGCGTCAGGATCCGCACCGTAGACGTCGAACGTGAAGCTGATCCCGTTCGGAACCTCGTCGCAGTTGAACGGCGCGACGCCGCCGGCGTTCGGAATATCGCTGCGCAGCTGATCGGGCGTACCGCCGATGATCTCCTCGAAGTGCGGGACGTTGCCCGGATCGACATCGGTGATCGTGACGGCGAACGCGGCGTACGTGTCCTTCACGCACTGGAGCGTCGCTTGCCACACTGCCTCGGTCTGGGTGAACGCGCCGATCGTGCGGTCACCCTCGGCGATCGACGACGTGCCCGTGCGCGAGTCGTCGGTCGTCCCGTACTGCACGGAGCAGCCCGTCGTATCGCAGCGATGCAGGTAGATGATGCGCGAGGACACGTCGGCAACCGGCGCCGGATTGCGCGGGATCCGGATCGCGGTCGGTTGCGGATGAACCGGTGCCGCCGAACCGGTCGCGCTCGCGGCCACGCCCGCGACCACGATCGCCGCGAGCGCGAGCTTCACTTGCGCTTACGGCGTGACACGAGCAGCGCCGCGAACACCAGCCCGCACGTGACCGAGCCGCCCGCACCGGAGTTGCAGCCGCTGCTACCGCTGTCGCTGTAGCCCGGCCAGCAGTAACCCATCGTCGCGCCGTCCATTGTCGGCAAGCATCCGAAGCCATCGGGGCACTGACCCTGGGTGCACGCGGTCGTGCAGTACATGTTCGTGCCGTCGCTCGCGCAGTTCTGATCGCCGCAGTCCGAGTTCGCGGTGCACGCGGTGCCGAGACCACCGGCGACCCCCGGGCCGGGCACGCAGCGTCCGCTGATGCACGCATCGGTCGAATTCGGGCAGTCCGCGGCGCTCGAGCAGGGCGGGCCGATGTTGACCGTGATCGTCTTGGTCCCGGCGGTGCCGTGCGTGTCGTACGCGGTGACCGCAACGGTGTGTGGACCATCGCCGAGCGTCGCCGGAGCGTTGAAGCCGTACGGCTGGGTCATCAGCGTCTGGACCAGCGCGCCATCGACGGCGAGCTCGACGCGCGAGATCAGCGCGTCGTCGGTCGCGGTCGCGTTGACTGGAAAGCCTGCCTTGACGCTCGCGCCCTGTTGCGGCGACGAGATCGAGACGATCGGCGGCGGTGGCGTGCCCGCGCCGAACAGGTTGACGAGCGTCTGATACGAGTTCTGCGTGCTGCCTTGGTTCACGCAGCACGTGTGAACCTGGCCATCCGTGCCGCTGCACGCGTTGCCCATCGGCCCCTTGCCGTTCGCGCAGTCGCTACCACATGGATCGGCTTCGTTCTGGAAGTAGCGACGCGTGTTGTAGTTGAAGTACGTCATCGGATCGGCCGCGTTGTGCGAGTGATCCATGCCGAACGAGTGCCCGATCTCCTGCGCCGCGGTCGAGCAGACGTCCGCGAGACAGGCCGGACCGCACGTCGTCAGGCTCTGACTCCAAGCAGCCGCAAAATCAAACACGAGCGCGTTCGGGATGTAGGTCTGGCCACATCCGTTCGTCGAGACGCCACCGATGATGCCGCCGCTCGGACTCGGAATCCCGACGTCGGCCGAATGACCAGCGATCATGATCTCGAAGTGATTCGCGCTGCCAGGATCGACATCCGTGATCTGGACGTTGAATGACGAGAACGTATCCCGCACGCATGACACGACAGACGCCCAGGCCGCGTCACCGTATGGGAAGGCGGGGACGGCATGAACGCCGGTACCCACGATGTCGGACGAGTCAGCACGTGAATCGTTCGTGCCCTTCTTGACCGTGCACCCGTTGGCGCAGCGGTTGAGGAAGATCGTGTTGTACGCGGCCGTCGCCGGCGCGACCTCGGTCGGCCGATCGCCGTCGATCACGAGAAGGCGCGGGCGTTCAGCGGCCGCGATGTGGGTCAGCCCCACCAGGACCAAGAGAGTCAAACAACGCATCTCTCACTCGTAGTTACGCGATCGCGCGCGCGCCCACTAGAGCAAACCCGCTGGCGCCTGCTGTGAGCGAGTGAGATGTCGCAGCGGCGCGCTAACGCCTTGAAGTCACTTGCGGCGCCGCGTGATCCACAGCGCAGCGAACCCGAGCCCGAACAGGATCGACCCGCGAGAATCTCCTCGGCCGGTCTCGCAGCAACCGGCACTGCTACCGCCGCCACCGAGCCAACACACGCCGCCTCCGTTGCCGTCGCCGAGACAGCCGAAGCCGTCGGGGCAGACGTCGTTGTTGGGATCGCACGGCACGACGCATAGCTGCTGATTGCCGTCGTCGCCGCACTGGCCCGACGAGCAATCCGAGTTCACCGTGCACGCCGCACCGAGGCCGCCTGCGCCGCCCGGACCGGTGATGCACGACTGCTGGTAGCAGATCTTGTTCGCGCCGCAGTCGGTGTCCGCGTTGCAGATGTCGCCGACCATCACGGTGACGCTCGCGGTCGCGCTCGAGAATTGGGTCGTCCCGCAGATCACGTCGATCTGATGCGCACCCTTCAGCAGGAAGTTCGGCGCAGCGAACGTCGCCGGCGACGCCGCTGCCATCGCCATTTGCTGACCGTCGATCAAGAAATCGATCTCCTTGACCCCATCCGCGCTCGAGCACGTCGCGGTGACGTTGAAAGCCTGACCCGTCTGTTCGCCCGAGCCGTTCGACGGCGACGTGATCATCACGGTCGGCAGCGCAGCACCGGCAGGACCGAACAGGTTCTTCAAGATGGTGACCTCGTTCTGGGTCGCCATGTTGTTCTCCATGCACACGTGGGTCGCGTTGCCGCCGGTGCCCGAGCACTGCACGCCGAATGCGTTCTTGTTGCCGGCCAAGATGCAGTCGCTGCCGCAGGGCGCGTTGTCACGGAACGATAGCGGTGTCGTGTACGTGTTGTACGTCATCGGATCGCTCGACGGTGTCGTGTGATCCAGCGTCCAGCCGTGCGCGGTCTCTTGCAGCGCGACGCCGCAGATCAACGTGGCGTTGCCTCCGACGCTCGGCGCGTTACCGAAAGCGAACGACAACGCCTCCGGGATGTACGTGCCGCTGCACGAGCCCGGCGCTCCACCGCACAAATACTGCGCGACACCCTCGTAGTTCGTATCGAACCCGAGGTCCTGCGGCGAGCCCGCGATCATGATCTCGAAGTGCGGCACCGTCCCCGGATCCTGATCGGTGACGGTCACGCCAAACGGCGCCATGGCGGTCGTCACGCATGTCTTGATCGCGTTGAAGTCGATCGTCGACTTCAGCGCGGTCAGGTTTCCGCCGTGCGGCACGATCGCCGACTGATCGATCCGCGCGTCATCGGACGCGCCTTGCTTGACGGCACATCCACTTGGCCGGCAGCTGTTGAGATAGACGATGTGGCTGTTGACCAGCGTCGGCGGCGCGACCATCGGCTGGGCGAGCGGGACCACTGCCGGGTGGGGTGCGAGCGGGGCGTCCTGCGTCGAGGCCACATCTTGCGCCCATCCAGGCGCCGCGACCGAGACTGCGAGAAAACCGACCATCGATACAGCGCGGCGCATGGACTCCAACGGTAACCCAGGTCCCGCACCCCCCGACCCGTAAACCTTCTTACCGGCGCTTACGGCGCGACAGCAACGCGGCCGCGAAGCCAAGGCCCGCGAGAATCGAGCCACCGCCACTACCGGTATTGCAGCCACCGCCGCCCCCGTTGTCGCCTGGCCAGCACACGCCCGTCGCGGCGCCCGTGCTCACGCAGCCGAAGCCGCTCGGGCACGTATTGTTGGTCGGATCACACGCGGTGACGCAGTACTTGTTGCCGGCGCCATCGTCGCCGCAGCTGCCCGACGCGCACACGGTGTTATCGGTGCAAGGCGAGCCGAGGCCGCCGGTCGTCGTCGGTCCCGGCACGCAGTGACCGTTATCGCAGACCTGCGTCGAGTCGGTGCAACCGTTGGTCGTGCACAGCTCGCCGTACACGACGTCGATCGCCGCCTTCGCGCTGTTGTTCGAAGCGTCGGTCGCCGTCGCTTCGACATGGTGAGAACCTTGCGAGAGCGTGGCCGGCGCCGTGAAGCTGAACGGCGCGCTGGTGTCCGTGTCGATCAACGTGCCGTCGATCCGCAGCTCGACCTTCGAGATCGCGACATCGTCCGCTGCCTGCACGGCGATCGCGAAGCCCGGCATGATCGACGCGTTGTTCGACGGCGAGGTGATCGAGACCGTCGGCGGCGTCGTGTCGGGCGTGCCTGCACCGAACACCGCCATGATCAGCGCGTACGAGTTCATCGCGGAGGTTCCGGTTCCCGGGTAGGGACACTTGCAGGGCATCGCCGAACCGGTGCCGCACGACCCGGCCTGGTTCTGGAAGATCTTGCGCTGCTCGACGTTGTTGACCGCGTAAGCGAGATACGTCATCGGGTCCAACTTGTCGTACTTGTGGTCGAGCCCCCACGAGTGCGCCGTCTCTTGAGAGACCGTCCAGCAGATGTCGACGATGTTCGTCGGCTCTTCGTTCGCGAACGAGAACGACATCGAATTCGGAATGTAGTTGCCGCACGAAAACGGCGACACGCCGAGAACGTTCGTACCTTGGCCACCTTCGGTCGACGTGCCGGCGACCATCGCATGGTGATACGCGCCCGTCGGTTTGACGTCCGTGATCGTCACATTGAATGGCGCGTACGTCGTCTTCACGCAGGACACGATCTGCTGCCACTGGGCGTCGCTGCCCGAATACGCCGACAGCTGGATCGTCGAGTTGCCGATGATCTGTGATTGGTTCTGCGTTCCGTCGCTGCCGGGCGTGATCGTGCAGCCGCCGGTGCAGCGGTCCATGAAGATGACGTGCGAGATGCTTGCGGGTGTGAGGTCGTGAGGTGCGGGAACGTCGATGTAGCCGCGCTTGGGCACGTCAGCGGTCGCCATCGAGCCGAGACCTGCAAGCACCGCGGCGACGACGACCAAGTTCCGTTTCATGCGTGGACCTTAGGGCGGATGACCCCGCCGTCGAAACGAGCGTTTGCTGGCTTCCACTCAACGGAGTGATGTATCCGCGTCACCCTTGGTTGCTAGCGATGCGTATCACTGCAAACTACGCGCCGTTGCAGGCTATTTCGCGACGAGGACGCCCGTCGAGATCTTCGCGCTGATGATCGCTGCTGAGCCGTGCTCGTACATTCCGTCGCGCGTCTTGATCTCGACACGACCGACCGCGCCACCACCGCCGCCGCCGCGAACGGAGCCCGTGTCGGTCGCGCCATCGCCGGGCAGGTCGGTTGCCGTCCCGCCACGGCCGGAATAGGCCGCGCCGACTCCATTCCCTGCCATGCACCCGCCTACACGAACGGCGGCCGTTGCGTCGATTGGCCCGGGATTTCCAGCGGTCCCGCACGCGCCGCCAGAGCCGCCGTTCGCGGTCACGCGCCCATCGAGCGCGACCATCGGCGATTCGAACACCACGTTGCCGCCGGCGCCACCGCCAGAGTCATCGTCGCCACCTTGGCCGGCCACGTTCACGATTCCCATCGCTGCCACAGTGATCGACGTGCCAGACACGAACTCGAACGCAGGGCCGCCGACACCTCCGAGCTGCATGCCTGTGCCATCGCCGCCACCGGCACAGCCACCAACAAGCGGCTCGAAGATGTTCACTGGCTGCGCGGGCCCTCCCGCGGCGCCAGGAGCGGGTGGAAGTTGCGCCTTTTGTGATCCACGACCGCCATCGGCGCCGTTGCCACCGCCACCGCCACCGCGTTCGCCGTCGACGCCTGTGCATGGAGCCGTGACGACTTGATTACCCGGCGCCGGGAAACGGATCGGCAACGCTCCATCAAACTTGCCGTCGATCACGATCGGGCCGTCCGCGACGAATGCGATCGGGCTGCTACTCGCCGGGGCGGTCGCCACAAGGTTCGCAGCATGTATCTTGAACGAGTGCGCTACGTAAACTCGGATCGGCGGGACGCCGACCTGGGCGACCGTGAAGGACTTCACAGCGACGGGCATACCCGAGCTGTCCTCGTGGATCGAGCCGCCATCATTGATATCGGCGAGCGCTGGGAAATCGAAGGCAGGCTCGTTTGCCGCCATCGCCAGCGCGTCCGCGAGGCCGTTCGATGGCGCGAACGTTCCGCAGCGTGTGGAGTCGGGCGCGCAGCCGAGCTCGCACGCGGTCGTCGTCACCGAATGGCCGTCGGCGTTGCAAACAGTCAGGCTTCCCGACGCGCAGGTCTCGGCTCCGGGCGTGCATCCGCAGCGTTCTGGTGTGCAGTCGGGCGGCACGATCGTGCACACGCCTTTGTCACCACCCGAGGCTGCGTATTGACCATCGACGTCACAGAACGGATAGGCAACGTCGCCGCAATCGCTGTCCTGATGGCAAACGTTGACCTGCTTCGTACACGCCGCCGCAACGCCCAGGCCAGCGACGGCAACCCACACGCACCAATGCTTCTGCATGGGGCACTTATCGATCAAACCCGGCGCGGGTTGCGAAGAAAAACGCCTAAAACAGCGCCGAGCACACGATGAAAGCGACGTAAGCCGCCACCAGCATCGCCCCTTCCCAGCGGGAGATCTTTCGAGAACCCCTCAGCACGAGCACGCCGAGCAATGTGATCGCGATGAGGCCGATCAGATCGACGAGGTGCATCCGCTCGCCGAGCCGGATCGGGTGGAGCGAGGCGGTGACGCCGAGCACGAGGAATACGTTGAGGAGGTTCGAGCCGATCACGGAGCCGACCGCGAGCGCGGAGTGGCCGCGGGTAGCGGCGACGATCGAGCCGATCAGCTCGGGCAGGGCGGTGCCGATCGCGATGACGGTCAGGCCGAGCATGCGCTCTGACATGCCGAGCTCGGCGGCGATGCCGCGGCCACCGCGGACGAAGAAGTTGGAGCCGGCGACGAGCAACACGAGGCCGAAGCCCGACATGATCGTGGCGGCGAAGCGCGAAGTCCGGGGCCGGCCTTTGCCGCCGAGGCTCGCGCCGGTTTCTTCGGCGTTCTCGGCGCGCATCGCGGCGAGGTTCGAGGAAGACGCGGCGTGCTCGTCGTCTGCGGGGTCGGGCGACAGCTCGTCGTTCGGGTCGATGCGCGCGGCGACCGTGAGCGTCGCGATCGTGAACACGACCGCGCAAGCGACGAGCAGGAAGCCCTCGAACCGCGACAGGACCCCGTTGCGGAACAGGATCGGGAGCGCGATCGCGGAGCCGACGAGCACGGGCACCTCGCGGCGGATGATCCGGCCGTCGACGGTGGGCGGCGAGATCAGCGCGGTGAGGCCGAGGATCAGGGAGATGTTCGCGGCACACGAGCCGATCACGACACCGAGCGCGATCTGGGTGTGGCCGGTGAGCGCGGCCTTGGTCGAGACGGCGAGCTCGGGCGCGGAGGTGGCGTAGGCAACGACGGTGAGGCCGACGACGAGCGGCTTGACGCCGAACGCGCGCGCGATGCCGGCGGAGCCGCGGATCAGCCACACGGCGCCCCAGTAGAGAATCGCGATGCCGAGGACGAGCGCGCCGACATTGAGCAGCGGGGTCAAGCGGCCTTATCGTCGCACCACTCGGCGACGTGCGGCGGATCGTCGGACGAAATCACTCGGGTCACGCGTCTAGCTTTGCAAGGCAGCCACGCCATCGCTCCAGGATTGCATGGTCCTCGGCGAGGTCGCATACGCGACTGAGCGTGGCCTCGACATAGTCGCGGTCGAGCTTCTCGCGATGCCGTTTCAGGACCCCCTCGACATCGAGCAGGTCCTTCGGCCGACCTGCCACGACCTTCAGAACCACCAGGTCCTCCGGCGACGGAAACCTCGCGGCGCGTTCGAACACCGTGAGCACTGTGCTGTGCTCGTACGCCAGATCCTCGATGAACAGGCTGCGCAGGATGAGATCGAAATGAAAGCGGCCGCGTGTCAGGCGAACCGAGCCTCCCTCGCGCGCGGCGGCAAGCTCGGCCGCGGCGTCGGCCTCGAAGCCTCGTTCGATCGCGCACGCGAGTAAGCGCTCGAGCTGTTCGATCTGCAGGAACACGATCACGTCGAGGTCCGCGGTGAACCTTGGCTCTCCGACCGCCGTCACCGCGATGCCTCCAACGATCAGGTGGCGCGTTCGCCCTGCCTCGAGCACGTCCAGGCACGCGCGGCAAAACGCGTCGAACGTCTCGGGCTTCTTCACCGAGACTGCTGGATCCCGAGCGCGACGGCGAGGGACGGAGGACGCCGCGATGGCGAGATCCTCGCGATACGCATGAGATCCGACGTCCACAACGCCTCGCCAACCGCGAGCGACTCGGCAGCCGACATCTCGCGTAGCTCCTGCCATTTGCGTGCTTCGCCTAGCTCGACCACGTCTCGACCGTATCGTGCGTTCGACGGAGTGTCCAGATCTGGCTATTTGGCGATGCGCGCGAGGTAACGCGCGGCGCGGATCATCTCGTCGAGCCGCTGGACGTCATTTGACTCGTACATCCCGCGGATATGGAGGTCGCCGTCGACGAGCATGAAGTAGCCGCCGTGCGCGATGTTCGGTATGCCGTCGGGGCGCGGCGCTTCGGTCTGCATCGAGGTCAGGAATGGGCCCTCGACCAGCGCTTGCACCGCATCGGCCGGGCCAGTCACGAACCGCCAGCGCTCGGGGTCGGCGTGATACTTCGCGGCGAACGCGGTGAGCCGCGCCGGGTTGTCGTACGTCGGGTCGACCGAGATCGACAGGAGCTTGATCTTCTGGCCGGCGTCGAACGTCTTGTCCTGGATGTTGGACATCTTCATCGACGTCACCGGGCACACGGTGTCGCAGCGCGTGAAGATGAAGCTGACGATCGTCGGGTGATGGCGCAGCGCTTCTTCGGTGAACGGCTGGCCGCGCTCGTCGATCAAAGAGAACGCCGGGATGGTCGACAGATCGGACAGCTTCGGCGCCTTGCCGCGCGTCCACATGATCGGCACGACGACCGCGGGAACGGCGCCGAGCACGATGATGGCGAGCATCACGAGCAGCACGCGCTTGCCGCGAAATCGCTTCGGCGTCGCGTCCTGTGTCGAAGACGGCGTGATGGGGACCAGCGGATCGGTCACGAGGGGACCCTGGCAGATCTATCGCGCGATTGCACGCCGCTTCGCATGCGGCATTACGCCACTACAGCTCGGACCAGTCGTTGTCGCGGTCGATCATGCCGTCGGAGAGCGAGTTGAGCCAGTGCCACGCTGCGCGCCGGCGCTCGCCTTCCTTCTCTTCACGCTCGACGAGCGCCGATAGATGCGCGACCGCGGGCTCGCGATCGAGGATCACGCCGCCGTTCATCGTCGCGACCAACAGCTCGACGAGCGCGTTGGGATTGCGGTCGTGAACGTGGACCTCGATCGCCATGGCTGCGCAATAACACGGCTAGCGACGGTGCGCGGCGAGATAATGCCGGCGCAATTCGGGGTCGCGCAGCTTCTGCGCCTTCGCGTCGACCTCGGCATCCGCGAGCGCGAGCTCGGCGTTCGCATCGGCGGCTCGCCCCGCTGCCGCGAGGACTTCGGCGCGCCAGCGATGGAGATGCTCGATGCCGTCGATTCGCGTGTTGTCCTGGCGCGCGGTCGCCATCGCTTCGTCGCTCGCCGCGAGCGCTTCGGCGTGACGACCCATCTTCGCGAACGCGAGGGCCTGAAACGTGAGGCCGTAGATGATCCCGACCAGCATCGGCATCTTCTTCGCCCAGTCGGTCGCCGAGCGCGCCATCTCGAGCGCCGCCTCCGGCGGATCGCCGACCGCGAGGTGCGCGAGCGCGATGTACTGGAGCGCGCGGATCTCCTGGTAGCGCTCGCGGTTCTCGGTCGCGAGCGTCAGCCCGCGCTCGAACAGCTGCAACGCGCCGCGCGTATCGCCGCGTTGCATCTTGGCCTGGCCCCAGCTCACCGCGGTGTCGGCGGCTGCCGACAGGTCACCGGTTTGCTCCGCGACCTTGAGCGCGCGGCCGAGATAATTCTCGGCGCGATCGAGATCGCCGAGATCGCTATAGCACTGGCCGATGTTGCCGAGCTTCAGCGCGAGGCCGGAGCGCTCGCCGAGCGCCTGATCGATCTTGAGCGCGCTCTTGTAGTGGGCGAGCGCCTCCTCGTACTCGCCGAGCGCGGCGAACACGATGCCCATGTTGTTGAGCGCCTTCGCTTCCTGGCGCTGCATGCCGACCGCGCGATAGATCACGAGCGCCTCGGCGTAGCTCTCGATCGAGTGCTCGAGCTTGCCGATGTTCCACAGCGTCGTGCCGCGCTGGTTGAGGATCGTGGCGCGCGCGACGAGGATCGGCGTGGTCGGGCGCCCGGTCTCGGTGTCCTTGCCCTTCGCATCGACCAGCTCGAGCGCCTGCTCGACGAGCCGCAGCGACTCCTCGCCGTTGCCGACCAGGCGCGCGATCGCGGCGCGCAGCCGCAGCGCCTCGGCCTCGAGCAGCACGTCCTTGGCCTCGCGGGCGTACTGCAGGGCAGGCGCGGCGGCGCGCAGCGCGGCGGGAGCCTTGCCGACGTCGATGTAGAACTGGGCGAGCGCGCAGTGCGCCTGCGCGAGCTTGCCCGGATCGCCGATCGTGTCGGCCTCCTTGCGGAGCGCGTGGAGCTCGCGCAGCTGCTGCGGGCGCTTCGCGAGCCGGCGCAGGATCTCCTCGCGCAGCCGGTGGGCGGCGAACCGGCGATCGTGATCGGCGACCGGCAGCAGCTTGAGCGCGCGCGACAGCTGGCGAAACCCATCGGCGTTGCCACCGAGATCGAGCGCGTGGCCGGCGGCGCGCAGGTAGCGGTCGGCGGCCGCGACGTCGTCGCCCGCGAGCTCGAGGTGGCGCGCGATCAGCGCGTCGTCCTGGCCGAGCCGGTAGCCCG
>JBDUAS010000349.1:0-6614 GCA_040004535.1 Deltaproteobacteria bacterium | reverse complement strand
GGTGGAAGGACGGCGCGCAGATGGTGCCGACGATGGCGCGCGAGGCACCGACCGACGGTTATCGCGCGCAGATCGCGGCGGCGGCGCGGATCGCGGCGGCGAGCGGAGGCACCGTACTGATCGGCGGCGCCACCGAGCCGAAACGCGGTGCGATGGATCTCGGCGGTCCGACGTGGGGCCACGATCCGAACGCGCCAGCGTCGGCGCCGGTCCGCTCCGTGATCGCAGATGCGCTGCGCTCGACGCCGACGGAGATCGCCGGCCTCGTCGCGATCGTCAGCGATACCGCGCGCCGGTTCTCCGCCGCCGAGCGCACCGATCTGAAGGCGATCGCGACCCGGCTCACGCGCGAGCTGTCGTGGCTGACCTCGCACCGCCGGATCGTCGCCGAGGGCGAGCGCCTGCTCGCCGGGAGCCTCCACGATCCGCTGAGCGGCGCGATGGCGCGCGGCGCGTTCGAGCAGACGATCGCGCACGAGGTCGCGGCGGCTGCGCGGCGCAACGAAAAGCTGTCGCTCGTGCTGCTCGACATCGTCGGTTTGCGCCGGATCAACCTCCAGCACGGTCACAAGGCCGGCGACGAAGTGCTCGCCCAGGTCGCGTCGCGGCTGCGCGCGACCGTGCGCGGCAACGATGCGATGGGCCGGCCGGGCGGCGACGAGCTCGCGGTGCTGCTCGTCGGCGCGAACGACGCCCAGGCGATCCTCGTCGTCCGCAAGATCATCCACCGCACCCAGAGCGAAGCGATCAAGGTCGACGACACGACCTCGATCCCGGTCCAGCTTCGTGCGGTGATCACCGAGCTCGCGACCGGCGAGCGCAGTGGCGAGGCTGCGCTCGCGCGCTGCTACGGTGCCTTGCGCGCCGCGCCGATCGGCGACGTGTTCGTCGTCGACGCGAAGGTCCAGGACACGACCGACGCCGTCGACACCGGCTCGATGTCTGCGGGCACGACGCTCGGCGGCACGTATCGCGTCGTCCACGAGCTGTCGCGCGGTGCGATGGGCGTCGTCTATCGCGGCGAGGACCTCGGTCTCGGCCGGCCGGTCGCGATCAAGGTCCTCCGCTCCGACCTCGCTTCGGATCGCGGCCTCGTCGATCGGTTCCGCGCGGAGGCCGGCATCCTCGCGTCGCTGCACCACAAGAACCTCGTCCAGGTCTACGCGCTCGGCGAGCACGCCGGCGATGTCTACTTCGTGATGGAGCTCGTCGAGGGCCAGCCGCTGTCGGAGGTGTTGCGCGCGACGCTCGAGCGCCGCGAGTGGTTCCCGGTCGAGGCGATCGCGCAGATCGCACTCGAGATCGGCGACGCGCTCGATGCGATGCACCACCTCGGCCTGATCCACCGCGACGTCAAGCCGGCGAACATCCTGCTCGATCGCGAGCGCGATCGAGCCGTGCTCGTCGACGTCGGCGTCGCGGTCAAGGCCGGCGATCAACGCGACGCCGCCGGCACGCCCGGATTCGCAGCGCCGGAGTCGTTCCTCGAGCAAGAAGGCGGCCCGATGACCGACGTCTACGGCCTCGCCGCGACGCTGTATTGCCTCCTCACCGGGCGGCCGCCGTTCGGCTCGGGCTCGGCGCCGCAGGTGATCCAGCGCCAGCTCCACGATCCGTTACCGCCGCCGTCGTCGCTCCGGCCCGGCATCTCCGAAGCGGTCGACGCGGTGCTCGCGAAGGCGCTCCTGCCGATGCCGAAGAAGCGGTGGGCCTCCGCATCGACGTTCGCGATCGCGCTCGGCCGCGCCCTCCAGCGCAGCGAGGGCGAGGTCCGGCGATCAGAGACAGCGCCGGTCGCCGACAACTCGGGCGAACGCCCGGCGCGTAGCAGCGCCGCAGGCGGTGCGGAGATAAGCGACATCGCGGCTGCGACCGTCGATTCGGTGCTGAAGCCGACGCAGGGCATCGAAGAAGTCTCGCAGGTGATTCCGCTGCCGTTGCCGCATGGCAAGAAGCCGCTGATCCACGGCCGCGTCCGCGCCGCACACCTCCGCGTGTTGTCGCGGATCCTCCAGCATCACGTCGGCGAGTCCGGCATGGCGAAGATCATGACCGAGCGCCCCGAGCTCGCCGCCGCGTTTGCCGCGACGCTCGCGCCGCTCGCGTGGGTGGAGCTCGGCGACTTGATCTCCGCGCTCGATTGCACGCTGGCGTTGCTGCCCGGCGCCGCGGTCGCGCGCAAGGTCGGCCGTGGCACGATGAGCGCGACGTTCGCGCGCTTGTTCGGCGCCGACCCCGCGTCGCTGACGCCCGAGACCGTGCTGTCCGCGCTGCCGGCTTTCTGGCCGCGCTATCACGACTGGGGCGATGTCGCGGTCAACGTCAACGCCGGTAGCGCGACCGTGTCGTTGACCGGCTACTCCGGCTCGACGGAGGTGTGCGCGATGATCGCGGCCGAGCTCGAGCGTATCGTCGAGCTGACCGGCGCGCACGCGGCGTCCCACCACGCGATGTGTCGGTGCACGAGCAGCGCCGAGGTCTGCGAGTTTCAGATCAATTGGTTCCGCTCCAACCGTCCGTCGGTTGCGCCGACCTCGTGATAAGACCGAGGCCATGCGTACCCCGTTCGTGGTCGGGAACTGGAAGCTGAACAAGACGATCGCGGAGGCGCTCGCGCTGGTCACCGAGCTCAAGAATCAGCTCGGCGCGGTCAAAGGTGTCGCGGTCGGCGTCGCGCCGCCGTTCACCGCGATCCACTCGGTCGCGAAGCGGCTCGAGGGCAGCCCCATCGTGACGTGCGCGCAAGACGCGTTCTGGGAGGCCAGCGGCGCGTGGACCGGCGAGCTGTCGCCGCAGATGCTGCACGACGCGGGCGCGACGTGGATCATCGTCGGCCATAGCGAGCGCCGCCAGCACTTCGGCGATACCAACGAGACCGTCGGCAAGAAGGCGCGCGCGGTGCTCGGCTGCGGGCTCGGCGCGATCGTGTGTGTCGGCGAGACGCTCGCGGAGCGCGACGGCGGCCGCACCCTCGCCGTCGTCGATGCGCAGCTCGACGGTGCGCTCGCGGAGATCACCGAGTGCAACTCGCTCGTGATCGCGTACGAGCCGGTGTGGGCGATCGGCACCGGTCGCACCGCGACGCCGGCGCAAGCGCAGGAAGTTCACGCGCACATTCGCAAGCAGCTCGCCGCGCGGTTCGGCGCCGAGCGCGCGAACGCGATCCGGATCCAGTACGGCGGCTCGGTCAAGCCGAGCAACGCGGCCGAGCTGATGGGCCAACCCGATATCGATGGGGCGCTGGTGGGGGGTGCTTCCCTGGAAGCCAGTGATTTCGTTGCGATCGTGAAGACTGCGCGGCCCTCTTAGGGCGCTTGCGCACACCGGCCGCCTGGGCTAGAAGCTACGTGCCGACATGACTACGCTTTTGACCATTTTGCACATCATCGTGTGCCTGTTCCTGATGCTCACGGTGCTGCTGCAGTCGGGCAAGGGTGGCGGCATGGGCGCGGCGTTCGGCGGTGGTGGCAACGCGGCGACGGTGTTCGGTGGATCGGGCGCGTCGTCGTTCTTGCGCCGCCTGACCGCGGCCGGAGCGACGGTGTTCATGCTCGCGTCGATGGTGCTCGCGTACCTCGCGAGCCACAACTCGGGCGACTCGCTCGAGAAGTTCGGCAGCGCACAGGCCGACCTCGCCGTGCAAAAAGAGAAAGAGAAAGAGCGCGCGCTCGGTCCGAACGCGACCGGGTCCAATGGCTCGGCAACGACCCCGGCGCCGCTCACCGGTTCGGCCGGCTCTGCGACCGCACCGGCGATGACGCCATCGACCGCAGGCTCGGCTGCGACCGGCTCGGCGATCACGCCGCCCGCGATGAACACGCCGGCGACGCCCGCAGGCGCGTCGGCGGGAACGCCGACGGGCACGGTCCCGCCGCCGACGGTCCCCGCGACCACCGGCACGGCACCGGCGGCGAAAGCGAAAGAGTCTCCGCTGACGCCGCCGATCAAGGCGACCGGCGCGCTCGCACCGAGCACGACCGGCCTCGCGCCGAAGGCCGCCCCGGTCACGCCGGTCGCGCCCGCGCCGACGACGGGGGTTGCCGCGCCGGCGACCACGTCGCCCGCACCTGCGGGCAGCGCCGCCGGCAGCGCGAACTAGCGCGCTGGGCATCCAGTATTCGCCGTCCGACAAGCTCGGCCGCTCTCTGGTAAGACTGCAGGATGCGGTTCTCGAAGTATCACGGCTGTGGAAACGACTTCGTCGTCGTCGACCTGCGCGCGACCGATGCCGCGACGACCGCGGCGATCCAGGAGCCCGCGGTGGTCCAGGCCGTGTGCGATCGCCAGTTCGGTGTCGGCGGTGATGGCGTGCTGGTAATCCTGCCTGGCAAGCAGGGCCTGCCGGGCGCGTCAGGCAGCGTCGCGCGGATGCGCGTGCTCAACGCCGACGGTAGCGAGGCCGAGATGTGCGGCAACGGCATCCGCTGCGTCGTCGAGGAGCTCGCGCGCGCCGGCACGACGCAGTCGGTGATGGCGATCGATACCGGCGCCGGCAAGTTGTCGTGCGAGCGGATCGAAGGTGGCGTCACCGTCGAGATGGGCGCGCCGCGCTTGCTCCGCGGCGAGATTCCAATGACCGGTCCCGCCGGCGAGCGCTGCATCGCCCAGCCGATCGAAGCGAGAGGCACGACGTTCGTGGTCACCGGCGTGTCGATGGGGAACCCGCACGCGGTGATCTTCGTCGACGATCCCGAAGCGAACCTGCGCGAGCTCGCCGAGACGTTTGGTCCGACGCTCGAGCACCACGTGAGCTTCCCGGCGCGTACGAACGTCGAATTCGTGCGCACGCGCAGCCGGACCGAGCTCGACGTCGTCGTGTGGGAACGCGGGGTCGGCATCACGCTCGCGTGCGGTACCGGTGCGTGCGCGACCGTGGTCGCGGCGATCCTGAACGATCGCGCGGCGCCCGAAACCGATGTTGCGGTCAACCTGCTCGGCGGCACGCTCCGGATCCGCGTGCTCGCGAACCTCGCGAATGTGCGGATGACGGGACCCGCGCTGCACGTGTTCGACGGCGAGCTCGATCCGCGCACCGTCCGCCCGCGTCCGCGCTGATCCGGATCGTGCACCTACACGTGCGCGTCCTCAGTCGTCTTCGTCGCTGTGGGGGCGCTCGAGATCCAGCGCGCGCTCCGCGATCCGCGCGAACATCGGCGCCGCCGCCGACGGTCCGTTGCCGCCTGCGGCCGGCCCGACGATGCCGACGAGGATCGTCTCCGGCGAGCCCTCCATCACGGCACCGACGAAGCTCGCGTAGATCCGCGCTGGCGAATACACCGCGGTTCCCGTCTTCCCGATCACCCGGTGCCCCTTGATCTTCGCCTTCTCGCCCGTCCCCTTCTTGACTGCCTCACCGAGCATGTCTTGCACCGCCTGCGCGGTCTCGCGCGACACCGCCTCGTTGCGCCCGTCCGGCCCCTCGTAAGAGCCGTCGTGAAACAGAGCGTCGTAGGCGCGCGCGACCTGCAGTGGCGTCGTCGCGTAGAGCTCGCCTGCCGCGAACATGCCTTCGTCGTAGCCCGGCAGGATCGGATCCGGGAACGGCGCCGGCGGCGTCCCGAAATGAAACTTCTCGAGCCCGGCCTCGAGCTTCGCGAGCCCGAGCTTGTCCTCGATCCGCGACGCGCCGACGTTCGATGAATTGACGAGGATGGCCGTCACCGACTGCAGATCGTCATCGTGGGTGTCGACGTCGCGCAGCTGTGCGCCGGGGTACGTGCGCGGCCCGCAATCGAACGCGTCGGTCACCTGGATCGCACTCTCGTCGAGCGCGACCGCGATCGTGAACGACTTGAACGTCGACCCGGTGACGTACGTCTTGGTCAGCGGGAGCTTCGCGTCGGTCTTGCCGTCTTCCCAGCCCGCGACCGCGACGATCTCGGAGTCGCGCAGCACGATCGCGAACGCCGCTTCGGGCTTCCAGTCATCGATCGCGTGCTGGACCTCGTCCTCGACGATCTGCTGGATCGGAAGATCGATCTTCGGCGCATCCGGCACGTACGGCTTTGGCGGCGTGCACGCGACGACCATCCACATGCACGCCGATCGCATCGCGAGACAACGCAGCGTAGCGACCGGATCTTGCAACGCGCGCTAATAATAGCGCGGCTGCTGCGGCTGCGGCTGTTGTTGCTGCGGCTGCTGCGGATACTGCTGCGGAGCCGGCTGCTGCGGATACTGCTGCGGAGCCGGCTGCGGCGGATACTGCTGCGGAGCCGGCTGCTGCGGATATTGCTGCTGCGGAGCCGGCTGCTGCGGATATTGCTGCTGCGGATACGGCTGCGGTTGCTGCGGGTACTGCTGCGGCTGCTGCTGCGGATACGGCTGCTGCCCCGCCGGATATGGCTGCTGCTGCGGGCGCGGATAGCCTCCCTGTTGCGGCTCGCCGTACTGGCCCTGACCAGCCTGGTTCGGGTCATTGCCATATTCCTGCTGCTGGCCACCCGCTTGGCGCCAACCGTTCCAATCGCCGACGCGATCGCGCTTGTCGCTCCACCACCGGCCCGAGTACTGGCGACCGGTCGCCTCGAACACGAGAAAGCCTTCGCCGGTCAGCGGTGGATTCGCGGGCTCTTGCCAGCGGAACTGCAACACGTTGCCGCGCAGCGTGCCGA
>JBDUAS010000594.1:0-1995 GCA_040004535.1 Deltaproteobacteria bacterium | reverse complement strand
CACGAGATCCTCGTCGAGTTGTTTCGTAATCGCCCGGAGCTCGCGTGCGAGCTGCTGGCGGCGTGCGCAGGCATCGAGGCGCGCGGAGATCACGTCGAGCTCGGCTCGATAGACTTGTCGCAAGTCGTGTCGGTCGAGTATCGCGCGGACGCGGTCGTGCTGATGCGCGATCCCGACGAGACAATCGTGGGCGCGGTGATCGTCGAAGTCCAGCTGCAAGCAGACCCTGCGAAGCGGTGGAGCTGGCCGCAGTACGTCACTGCACTGCGAGCGCGTCTCGAATGCCCAGTCGTTCTGTTGGTGATCGCGCCCGAATCCTCGGTCGCGCGGTGGGCACGCGATTCGATCGAGACTGGACACCCGGGATTCGCACTCGGACCGATCGTGATCGAGATGGCCGAGGTGCCGCGGCTCGACGACGTGGGCGCAGCACGGCAGCGACCAGAGCTTGCGGTGTTGTCGGTGCTAGCGCATCCCGAGCTCGAGAATGCTTGCATCGCGCTCGATGCGATTTCGAACCTGCCGGTCGACCGCGCTGGCTTATACTTTGACCTCATCTTGGGCGCCCTGCCAATCGAGCTCAGAAATCGGATCGGAGCGAACGTGCTGAAGAACTACGAATATCAGAGTGAGATCATGCGCGGAATGATGGCGGAGGCGAGGGCACAAGTACGCACCGAGTTGTTGCGGGAAGGGCGGGACGAAGGCCTGCGCGAAGGGCGGGACGAAGGCCTGCGCGAAGGGCGGGACGAAGGCCTGCGCGAAGGGCGGGACGAAGGCCTGCGCCAGGGAAAGTGCGAGGGCTTGCGAAACGCACTACTTCAGGTCGCACGCAGTCGGAATGTCGCGTTGAGGCCAGAGCTCGAAGCCTCGATTGCGAAGCTCGCGAACGTCGAAACGCTCGAACAGCTGATCGATTCGGTGCTCCGCGCGCCGAATGAAGCAGCTGCGGTCGCGGCGATCGAGAAATTGGTGCTTTAGGCGGTGACGCGCTCGATCGCCGCGCGGTAATGGCCCGCGGCGCCGCCGAGCACGGGGGTGCCGTGACCGGGCAGGACGTTCGCGTAGGCGAGGTCGAGCAGCCCGCGCAGCTGGTCCTTGGGCGGCTTGCCTCGCTCGAACCAGCGCGGCCCGATGTTGTATGGCTTGATGAGGCCCATCATCTTCATCATCGGCTTCGCGAGCCAGCTGCAGTACTCGTCCGGCACGGCCCAGTTCGGCAGGCAGTCGCCGCTGATCACGGTGCCGCCCCCGTCGGGGAGCAGCAGGAGGCCTTCGGGCGGCCTGGAGTCCAACGTGATGAGGCGCGCACCGTCGAGCACGGCGACCGGGCCGGCCTCGAGCTCGTGATCGGGTGTGAAGTAGGTGGCGGGGGCGTCGGTCGCGAACCCGGCGGTGTAGCGCTGACCTTTGACGACGGAGACCTTCGCGCCGTAGTGCTCGGCGTAGAACGGATCGTCCATCCCGTGGTTCGCGGCGATCCGGATCACGTCGGTGACCTTGCCGAGCTTGTCGAGCTCGGCGAGGCCAGCGTCGTCGAGGCGGACGCTGTTGATCACGACGAGGCGATCGCCGCGGCGCACGACCGTCATGTTGCGGCCGAACTTGATCGGCAGCGGGCCGGGGAGGCGGATGGTGCCGGAGACGAAGAACAGGTCGGGCAGGACCTCGACGAGCTTGCCGTGGGGATACGCGGGAGGGTGGGCGCGTGCCATCGCGCGACTCTACTCGTGATCGAGCTGTCAGACCCGGGTGTTACGCACGGCGCATGAATGGTGCAGCGGCGGGTGCGAGCTACGGTGACTTGCTCGTCACGTCGTTGATCGTGCTCGTCGTGGTGTGCGTGGCGGCGTTCGTGGCGGTGCGCGTGTTCGGCCGGTTGTTGTCGACCGGCCGCGCACGGGGGGCGCACCTCATGAACGTGGTGTCGCGCGTGCCACTCGAGCCGCGGCGATCGCTGTACGTGGTCGAGGTCGCCGGCAAGACGCTGCTCGT
>JBDUAS010000348.1:0-6627 GCA_040004535.1 Deltaproteobacteria bacterium | reverse complement strand
GAACGCCACAAGGACATGGCGGCGTTCATCTACGAGCTGCGCACCGTGATGGACATGCTCGGCTACAACCGTCACCGCCGCGGCGGTGGCGCGGGCCCGTCCCGGCGCGTGGTGATCGAGCAGCCGAAGGACGTCAAGGCGTCGCGCCGCGACGAGCTCGCGCGCACCGCGTTCGACGGCTGTCGGCTGCCGCTCGCGTTGCTCACACCGCAGGGGCAGATCGTCGCGGCGAACCCGGCGTTCGCGAAGTTCGTGATGGGCGTCTCGGTCGAGGTTGAAGGTCTGCCGGTGAAGTCGACCGCGCTCGCGAATGCGTGGTCGACGGCGGAGCAAGACATCGCGCGCACACTCGCCGGCAGCCCGATCCGCCGGATCATCGAGATCGACGTCAGCCCGACGGAGGTTCGCCGTCTGTTGCTATGGCTCGACGCCGTGTCGGACGACCATGTCGTCCTCGGTGTCCAGCCGCTCGAGCTGTAGTACGGCTGTAGTACGTTCCGGGGCATGAAGGCCCTCCTCGTGCTCGCGGTCTGTTCACCGATCGTCGCAGCACCTCTCGTCGCGCGCGCGGACGATCCGAAGCTCGCCTTCGAGAAGTACACGCTGCCGAACGGGCTCGAGGTGATCCTCGCGCCCGATCCGAGCATCCCGCTCGTCGCGGTCAACGTCTGGTACCACGTCGGCTCCGGCGACGAAGTGCCGGGCAAGAGCGGCTTCGCCCACCTGTTCGAGCACATGATGTTTCAGGGCTCGAAGAACGTCGGCAGCGACAAGCACTTCGAGGTCCTCCGCAAGCTCGGCTCCGACGAGATCAACGGGACGACGAACAGCGATCGTACGAACTACTTCGAGGTCGTGCCGGCGAATCAGCTCGAGACCGGGCTGTGGCTCGAGAGCGATCGGATGAGTCACCTGCTCGATCTGGTCGACAAGGATGCGCTCGCGAACCAGATCGATGTCGTGCGCAACGAGCGCCGCCAGCGCTACGACAACGCGCCGTACAACAAGGCGAAGTTCGCGCTGCAGGCGGCGCTCTATCCCGAGGGCCATCCGTATCGCTACTTCACGATCGGCAAGCACGAGGACCTCGTCTCGGCATCGGTCGACGACGTCAAGGCGTTCTACAAGACCTGGTACGTGCCCGCGAACGCGACGATCGCGCTCGTCGGCGACTTCGATGTGGCGACCGCGAAGCAGCTCGTGACGAAGTGGTTCGGCTCGTTCCCCGCGAGCAAGAAGCCGACGGTCGTGACGGTTGCGGCGCCGGCCGTCGCGGCGCAGCAGCTCGCCGTCGAGGATCCGTTCGCGAAGCTCCGCCAGATCACGTTCGCGTGGCATTCGCCGGCGAAGTACGCGGCGGGCGATGCCGAGCTCGCGTTCGTCGCCGATGCGCTGACCCGCGAAGGCACGGGCCGGCTCTACAAGCTGCTCGTCTACGCCAAACAGCTCGCGCAGTCCGTGCGCGCCGATCAAGACAGCCAGCAGTTTTCGGGGACGTTCCAGATCACCGTCGATCTTCGCCCCGACGCCGATGCCGCGGTCGTCCAGCAGCTCGTGCTCGACGAGGTCGCGAAGGTCACGCGCGAGCCGCTCGCCGCGAAGGAGATGGCGCGGCTCGTCGCGGCCCAGGAAGTGGGCGTCGTCCGCGGGCTCGAGAGCGTGAACGGCCGCGCGAACCGCTTGCAGCAGTACAACCACTTCCTCGGCGATCCGGGGAAGCTGACGTGGGACCTCGATCGGTTTCGCACGGCGCAACCCGAAGCCGTGCGCGACACCGCCGCGAAGTATCTCCAGCGCGACCGCGTCATCACGATCACCACGACGCCCGAAGCAAAGAAGGGCGGTGCGAAGTGAACCGCTCGCTCGCATTGATCCTCGGCGCTGCCGCTTGCGGTGGTACGCCACCCCCCACACCGTTGCCGCCCGTCGGCGCCTACCGCGAACCGCCACCGCCCCCTACGCCGAAAGAACCTTTGATGACGACCCAGACGGCGCAGCCGCAGAACCTCGAGTTTCCGAACGAGGAGTTCCGCGCGACTCAACCACCCGCCGCCACGGTGCGGCCGTTCACGTTGCCACCGGTTCACCCGTTCACGTTGCCGAACGGGATCAAGGTCTACCTCGTCGAGCAGCATCACCTGCCGCTGGTCTCGATGGACCTCAACTTCGACGGCGGCTCGCTCACCGATCCGCAGGGCAAGGATGGCCTCGCGAGCGTGTGCACGAGCATGCTGACCGAGGGCACCGACAAGCTCGACAAGATCCAGTACTCCGAGGCGCTCGCCGATGTCGCGTCGACGATCAACGCCTACGCGGGCGACGATTCGCAGGGCCTCGGCCTCGCGTCGCTGACGAAGCACTTGCCTGCGACGTTCGCATTGTTCGCCGAGACGCTGCGCTCGCCGGGCCTGCGCCAGAGCGACCTCGATCGGATGATCAAGCGCCGGATCGAAGCGGTGAAGCAGGCGCGCGGCAATCCGACGGCGATCCCCGGCCGTGTCTCGGGCGCGGTGCTGTACGGGCCTACCCATCCGTTCGGTGCGGTCATGACCGAGCAATCGCTCTCGGCGATCACGCTCGCCGACTGCAAGAAGCAGCTCGCGACCTGGATCCAGCCTCACGACGCGCGCTTGTTCGTCGTCGGTGATCTGACCGAGCAGCAGATCCGCGACACCTTCGCGCACTCGCCGCTCGCGACCTGGAAAGGCACGGCGCCGAAGCTGCCGGCGTTGCCCGCGCCCGCGACGATGAAGGGCCGGATCTTCTTCGTCCACGTGCCGAACGCTGCGCAATCGACGGTGCTGTTGATGGAGCACGGGCCGCTGCGCACCGCGGCCGACTACTTCGCGAACACGATGATGGCGGGAGTGTTCGGCGGCAGCTTCACGAGCCGGCTCAACATGAACCTCCGCGAGGACAAGGGCTACGCGTACGGTGCGCGGGGCGGCCTCTCGTACTCGAAGCACTACGGAACGCTGAGCGCGTCGGCGTCGGTGCAGACCGATTCCACCTATCAGTCGCTGCTCGAGATCGATCGCGAGCTCGAGAACATGTGGGCCGGCCAGAAGCCGGTGACCCAGGACGAGCTCGACCGCGAGAAGCTGAACGCGACGCTCGCGCTCCCGGGGAGGTTCGCGACCGCCCAGGCTGCCCTCGGACAATATCGCAGCCTCGTGTACTACGGGCTCCCACTCGACTACTTCAATACGTACGCAGATCACGTCAACGCGGTGACCGCGGCCCAGGTCAAGCAGTCGGCGGCGCAGCACCTGAAGCCGACGCCGGCCGTCTATTTGGTCGTCGGCGACGGGGACGCGAAGATGATCGTCGACGATCCGAGCCAACCTAAGGACAAGCGCCGCGTGCCGCTCCTGAAGGACGGTACGCAGGTCACACTCCGCCAAGCTCTGATCGACCTCGCTGCGAAAGGCGATGTAGGAGCGGGTGGTTTCGTCGAGCTCGACGTCGACGGGCGCGTGGTTCGCTAACCGATCGATAGCCCTAGCTAAACAAGCGGTTCGATCGTGCCGAATGCTAGACTGGCTCGGTGCGGGACAAAGTCATAGCTCCACGCGGCTTCACGTTGCTGGAGCTGATGATCGTCGTCGCGCTGATCGGCGTGCTCGCCGCGATCGTGATTCCGAGCTGGACGAGCACGGCTCGCAACAAGAAATACGATCCGGAGATCTCGGCGATGTTCACGGAGCTGTCGACGCGCGAAGAGCAATACAAGAGCGAGCTCGGCAACGGCTCGTACCTCACCGCCGCGACGTGTCCAGCGACGCCGGCGCCGAACGGGATCGACTTCAACAACACGTGCGTGACCGGCGCGCTGCCGTGGGTAACGTTGCGCGTGAACCCGACGGACTCGTCGATCCGTTGCTCGTACGCGATCACCACGGGCCTCGCCGGCTCGACACCGGCGAGCTACGCACCGTGTGCTGCGCCGCCGACGAATCGCGCGCTCAGCGGCGCTTGGTACTGGATCCTCGCGACGTGCGACATGAACAACGACGGCGGCACCAACGCGACGTTCTGCATCTCGAGCTGGGACACTCAAACGTACAAAGCGAACTACGGAAGATGATCCGATCTCGCAAAGCACAACGCGGTGTCACGATCATCGAGTTGATGATCGTGGTCGGCATCATCGCGGTGTTCGCAGCGCTGATGTTCGGCGTCAACTCGCAAACGTACGGCGCGAACCCGATGAACACGGCGGATCAGATCTCCGCCGACTTGAACCTGTGCAAGATGCGCGCGGTCTCGACCCGGCGCTGGCATCGCTGTCAGATCGGCGGTCCGGCCGCGACGACGACCGATCCGAACGCGATCAACAGCGCGGTCGTGATCATGCAGTGGCAGGACACCGGCATGAAGGATCCCGCGCTCACCCCGAGTGGATTGTGGTCGACGGTCCAGGTCGATCAGCTTCGCACCGGCTCCGCGGTGTGGGATGCGAACGCGACCGTGTGCGTGACGTCACCGTGTGGCGCTGCGCCGGCGACCCAGAACACGGCGGTCGCGTTCGACATCTACTTCCGTCCTGATGGCTCGAGCACGGGTGGCACCGTGTACGTGACCGAGCCTAGCCGAAACAAGTCGTATCGCGTCGTCGTCTACAGGGCGACAGGGAGCTCGTATGCGCGCAACAGCTGGTAGCCGATTGCTTCGGTCGGTGATCGTCGCGACGAGTCTCGTCGTAGCGGCACCCGCGTTCGCGAACACCTCGACGGCCTTCCCGTCGGGCTCCCTGATCATCCCGGTCCAGTCCGCGTTCCAGGACGACTGCGGCGCGGTCTCCGCGTACGGCCTGATCTACGACGTGCTGCGCGCGAACGCGTGGCTGAGCGCGAACGGCTACACGCCGATCACGATCTTCTTCACCTACCTCGATACCAAGGCGTCGCCGAATCGCTGCGTACCGACCTCGCTCGACACGCCGCCGGCACCGACGGCGAGCACGCTGTGGAACGACGGCTGCGACATCATCAACGTCGGCGCGCAGCAGATCGATAACGCGAACCACTCGACGCCCGAGTTCACGATCGTCACGTATACCAACACGGGCAGGGGCAGCGTTTATCCGCAGTACCCTTCGCGGTCACTGACCGGTGCCGCGAAGGCGAACTACCTCGGCGGCCCGTTCGTGATCCTCGCGTCCGACGCGCCTACGTTCCGCAAGCTGCTCGACAACACGATCACGGCGCGCGACGCGAACAACAACATCATCGACTTCGCTCCATTCCGGACGCGCAATGCGACGCAACCGGCTCCGCCGACGTCGAGCTGCGCGATCGGCCCCACCGATCACTACGTGAACATCCATCGCTCGACGACCGCGTTCGTCGCGAACATCGGCAAGGCGTTCCAGGCGGTGCCGCCGCGCCTCGCGCTGCTCGCGACGAACAAGAGCGCCCACACCGGCAACATCTACAACAACATCCTCCAGGGGTATCTGGAGAACGCCGGGCTCAGCTACAGCGGCGCGAACGGCTGCCCCCCCGCGTCGGTCGAAGCCGCGAACGCCGCGATCTGCCCGAGCGGAGCGACGTCCGGACAGATCTATGACTCGTTCGACTTCGACGACCTCGTCAACAATCAGCTCGCTGCGACATCCGGTGGCAGCGCGCTCTACACGATGCTGTGGACGCCGCACTGGGAGGTCACGCACGCGAACCGGATGTCCTGCGTCGCGGGCGGCGGTGGCACGTGTTCGTGCACAGTGAACTGCTCCTCATGTACGAAGGTCGGTGGCACGGGAACCTGTACGGCGGTGGCTGGCACGACCGTCCCCGGTCCGCCGAATGCGAACGAGCAGACGGCACTGTCGAAGATCAGCACGTTCCTCGATGCGCAGACGGGTCTCGCCGCCGAGTGCGCATCGGTGACCAGCTACGAAGGTGATTACAACGGTGCCGCCGCTGACAGCCAAGGCATCCCGCAGTTCCAGACCTGCCTCGATAACGGCGCCGGTGCGTGCTCCGCATCGACGACGCCGTTCGGCATCGAACGCGCGCCGACGAACGCCGGTACGACGAGCAACAGCCGCAACTGCTCGGATCCGAACCTCGCAGCCGGCGCGGCGTGCGTGTTCTTCTCGTATCCGGGCGACTCGTTCGCGCAGACCGGCGACTACCGGTGGAGCGCGGTGTCGGGCCACACCCAGACCTGGTTGCCGAACACGGCGACGACCTCGATCTACAAGCCCGGTGTCGTGCCGCTGATCTCCGAGGTCAAGTCGCTCGTCCTGGCCGACGTCGCGACGCCGACGCCGTACAACGGCAGCGCGAGCTCGGCGGCGTCCACCGCGCGGCCGATGATCGTCGCGGACCTCACCACTCGCAGCGTCAAGGACAACACCGCCGGCAAGGCGAACATCCTGTACCTCGCAGGTCACGACGAGAGCAACAGCGTCGCGGGTACCAAGGTGATGCTCGAGACGTTGCTCCAGCTCGGCATCAGCACGCTGCCGCCGATCGTGTCGATCGTCGAGGTGTCGCGCAACTCGCCGATCGCCGCGACGATCGGTGGCAACGCGTCGATCGTCCAGGGCACGTTCGAGTTCATCACGTCGTCGTCGACGCCGGTCACGGTGACGACGTTCTCCGCCGACACCGACGCCGC
>JBDUAS010000014.1:0-59962 GCA_040004535.1 Deltaproteobacteria bacterium | reverse complement strand
AGCAGATTCCGATCTGGATCGCGGACTACGTGCTCGCGAGCTACGGCACCGGCGCCGTGTTCGCGTGCCCCGCGGGCGACGAGCGCGATCACGCGTTCGCGACGAAGTTCGGCCTACCGATCGTCGAGGTCGTGAAGGGCGGCGAGGACGTCCAGAAGGCGCCGTACCTCGGCGACGGCCCGCACGTGAACAGTGGCTTCCTCGACGGCCTCGACAACGAGCAGGCGAAGACGAAGGTCATCGCGTGGCTCGTCGAGCACGGCCGCGGTGAGGGTACGATCCGCTATCGCCTACGCGACTGGCTGTTCTCGCGCCAGCGCTACTGGGGCGAGCCGTTCCCGCTGATCGATCTCGGCGATGGCACGGTCAAGCCGGTGCCGCTCGCGGATCTGCCGGTCCGCTTGCCCGAGCTCGCGGACTACAGGCCGGCCACGGATGGCCGGCCGCCGCTGGCGCGCGCGACGGAGTGGCTGAAGACGACTGATCCCGATACGGGCAAGCCGGCGACGCGCGAGACCAACACGATGCCGCAGTGGGCGGGGTCGTGCTGGTACTACCTGCGCTTCATCTCGCCGACGCGCGACGACGTCGCGTGGGACCGCGAAGAAGAGAACTACTGGATGCCGGTCGACCTCTACGTCGGCGGCGCGGAGCACGCGGTGCTCCACCTGCTGTACGCGCGGTTCTGGCACAAGGTGCTGTTCGACGCGGGCCTGGTCTCGACGAAGGAACCGTTCCAGCGGCTCGTCAACCAGGGCATGGTTCACAAGACGTCGTTCCGCGATGCGAAGGGAAAGTACTATCACGACACCGAAGTCGAGCAGCGCGACGGCAACTGGCTGGTCAAGGCCACCGGGGTAGCGGTCGAGACCAAGCTCGATAAGATGTCCAAGAGCCGCTACAACGTCGTCAACCCCGACGACATGTGCCGCGAGTATGGCGCCGATGCGATGCGGCTGTACGAGCTGTTCATGGGCCCGATCGAAGATGGCGTCGAGTGGGACACCACCGGTGTCACCGGGACGCGCAAGTTCCTCGATCGCGTTTGGCGCTTGCTCGTCGTGCCTGCCGAACCGCCGGCGACGGTCGAGACGCTCGCGACCAAGGTCCGCGACGATGCCGCGACCGACAACAAGGAGCTCGAGCGCGCGTTGCATGCGGCGATCAAGAAGGTCACGCAAGGCGTCACGGACATGCGGTTCAACACCGCGATCTCCGAGATGATGGTGTTCGTCAACGAAGCGACGAAGGCGACCGCGATCCCGCGGCCGTGGTTCGAGATGTTCGTCAAGATCCTGTCGCCGTTCGCACCGCACCTCTGCGAGGAGATCTGGCAGCGCCTCGGTCACACGACGACGATCGCGTACGAGCCGTGGCCCGCCTACGACGAAGCGAAGCTCGTGCGCGACACGCTGAAGATCGGCGTCCAGGTCATGGGCAAGCTTCGGAGCGAGATCGAAGTTCCCTCGGATGCGACGCAAGAGTCGATCATCGCGGCCGCGAAGGCCGACGCGAAGGTCCAGTCGTTCATCGCCGGCAAGGAGATCAAGCGCGAGGTCTACGTCAAGGGTCGGCTCGTCAACCTGGTGGTCGGATGACGGAACAGAGTGCGTGCGCGCTGCTGAAGGCGAAGTTCGAGAAGGCCGGCTACGAGATCGAGGACAACGTCGCGTTCGACGAGGACGGCGTCGCGTTCGAGGTCGATGGCTTCGATGCCGCGAAGCGGGTCGGCTACGAGTACATCACCGACGAGGCCGGCGACACGTGGGATGTCGATAACGAAGTCATCGCGAAGCTCGCGGCGCGCCGCGATGCGGGCGAGTTGTTCATCCTGGTCGTCGGTGAATCCGACGCACCGGATGCGGCGGCGCTCGGTCGCGCGGCGGATCTGTTCCTCGGCCAGCTCGTGGAGATCGACGGCGCGAGCGCGACGCCGACGAAGGTGAAGACGAAGGTGAAGGCGAAGGTGAAGGCGAAGGTGAAGGCGAAGGTGAAGGCGAAGGCGGCTCCGAAACCGGCGAAGGCGCCTCCGAAAAAGCCGGCCGCGAAGACGAAGCCAGCCGCGAAGGCGAAGCCCGCTGCAAAGAAGTCGGCTGCGCAGAAAAAATAGAACCGGCGCGCGACACCACCAAGTGATGTGAGGGGGAAGCCCAGCAGTGCCGCGCGCCGAAATCACAACAACGCGCGTTTGAATCCGCGCTCGAATGGCAAGGCAACTCCGCTATTGCCGTGCGCGCCGCGATTACGCGCTCGCGGTGTGACCGGCGATGCCGGTGCCCGCGGTGTGCGCGAGCTCGGTCGCGGCCTTCGTCGTGTCGCGCGCCGACTTCACGGCGCCGGCGATCACGCGCTCGGCATTCGCGAGCGTCTCGGAGACGCCGTCATCGAGGCGCTGGCCGAGCTTGCGCGCGAACCGGAACAGCGCTGCGGCCGACTTTTCGGCGAGCTCGATCGAGTGATCGAACACGACACGCAGCTCGGTGCGCGCGTCCTGGAGCACCGCGATCGTGGTCGACTGGCTACGATCGACGACGTCGAGCGCGAGGTGCGCGACGCCGGGGACGAAGCCAGCGGGGCCAGCGAGGTTGGTACGAGCTTCGGGCTTGGTGGGCGAGATCGACGTTTCCTTCGACATGCAGACACTCTAAGACGCAATGCGTCATCGTGCATTATCGCGGTGCTAACACGATCTAACGCGTTGCGTTAAACACTATTCATGACTCGTGTTTTCGACAATACTCTAGCGATGGAGCGCGATTTCATTCCGATTCGGGTCGCGGTGCTCACGGTCTCGGACTCGCGCACGATCGAGACCGACACGAGCGGCAAGTACATCGCCGACGCGATGGCGAAGGCCGGCCACGCGATCGCGGCGCACGTGATCGTGAAGGACTCCGAGCTGCTGATCCGCGCGCAGCTCGCGCAGTGGATCGCGGATCCCGACGTCGACGTCGTGATCGCGACCGGCGGCACCGGCGTCACTCCGCGCGACGTCACGCCCGAGGCACTCGCGCCGCTCATAACGAAGCACATCCCGGGCTTCGGCGAATTGTTCCGGCAACTGTCGTTCGTGGAGATCGGGGCCGCGACGATCCAGAGCCGCGCCGATGCGGCGCTGTGCGGCTCGACCTACGTGTTCCTGCTTCCGGGCTCGACGAACGGTGTGAAGCTCGGCGTCGACAAGATCCTCGTCTCGCAGCTCGATCACCGCACGCGGCCCTGCAACTTCGTCATGTTGCTCCCGCGCATCAAGAACGAGCCCACCGGGCGAGCGTGATACCGTTCTAGACGATGGCCAGTACGCTCGAATCCGCGTTGCAGAGGGCGCTGTCGGTTCGCCTGAACCTCCAGATCAGCCTGTCGCAGCTGCCGATCATCGAGGAGTGGATGGACATCCATCTCGATCGCTGGCTCGAGCACAACCCGACGCCACCCGACATGCCCGACGGCGAAGCGGTGTCGTTCCTCGCGATGCTCGGCAGCGATCTGAGGCGCGTATGGTGGGGCGCGTGGGGTGACCCGCGTGGCTTCGTGCCGCGGATGGCCGACTACTTCAAGCTGTGCAACATCGCGAAGCAGGACGCGCACCTGCTCGATCAGATCGGCGAGCTGCTGGAGCCCAAGCTCGCCGGCTCTTGGATCGGCGTGTGGAACGGCAAGGTCGTCACCGGCTGGCACTTCTGGGATCCGCATCCGTGGTCAAAGGTCGAGACGATGTTCGGCACCCACGAGGCGAAGTACGCGATCAAGAAGTGGGTCGACGATCACCACGTCGAGCGGATCGAGCGGTTCTCGCAATCGATCGGCGAGGCGCCGTACTCCGAGATCGAGCTCGCGATTCCGGGCGATTCGGTCGATGCACAATGCGCGACGTTATCCGCGGCGTTCGATCGGTTCACCGGTTCGCCGCTCGATCCGGCGATCCTGGATCGGTTTCGCAGCGCGACCGTGCCGCAATTCGGCCTGTCGTTGCGGATCCGCGGCGGTCAGATCGTGCGCGTCGGTGCGCTCGCGCCGGGCATCGCGCTCGAGACGATCAAGCGCGTGTGCGACGACGCGAAGGTCGGCGTCGATCCGAAGCTCGACAACCTGGTGCGCGCGCTGGGCGAAGGCATCGTGCGCGTCGAGTACGGCCGCGCGGGCGAGCGCGCCGGCGTCGACGTGTACCTCGAGCCGGCCGACGCCGCGGCGAAGTCGGCCTCTGGCGCCGCACCGCCGCCGCCGTCTGAAGCGAACTAGTGGCGCGCGCGGATTATCTGCTCGCGAGCGACGAGCACTTGATCGCGCAGTGCGAGGTCGATCGCTATCGCGCGTCGGGGCCGGGTGGCCAGCATCGCAACAAGACCGAGAGTGCGGTGCGGCTGCGCCATCGGTCGAGCGGCGTGTCGGCGATCGGCGAGGACAGCCGATCGCAATCGGAGAACAAGCACCACGCGGTGCGCCGGTTGCGCTCGGCGATCGCGCTCGAAGTGCGCGAGCCGGTGTCGGTGCAGAATTACCTGCCGAGTGCGCGACTCGCGGCGTTGGTCGCGGGCGGCACGGCGCCGCTCGGTGCCAAGACCCGCCAGACGGGCGAGTACTGGGCGGCGATCGGCGAGCTGCTCGACCTGCTCGTCGCCGGCAACCTCGAGATCGCGGCGACGGCGCAGCGCCTCGGGATCACGACGGGCGCGATGTCGAAGCTGTTGCTGCACGACGACCTGGTCGCGCGCACGGTCAACGATCTGCGGCGCGCGGCCCAGATGCGGCCGCTGCGTTAAACGGCGCGCAGGACGCTCGGCGGTATCTGCGCGCGCAACGACATGCCACCCGGCGTCGCGGAGCCTTCGAGCCAGCACACGCCGCCCTTCTTGAGCACGAGGCCTTCGCCATGGCGGCCGTCGCCAAACGCGAGCCATGCGATCAGCTCGCCGAGCCACGGCTCGTGACCGACGACGGCGACCGCGTGATGCTGCTCGGCGCCACCGGCGTATTCGCTGATCAGCGCGAGGAGCTCGGCGCGCGGCGATTGGGTGAGGAGGTCGGTCGCCATCGGTACGCCGCCGCCGAGCGGAGCGAGCAGCTCGGCGGTGCGATGCGCGCGCAACCACGGGCTCGTGTACAGGCGATCGAGCTTCCAGCCGAGCCGCTTCAGCCCGCGCGACACGCCCTTGAACTTGCGCTCGCCCGAGGTGGTAAGCCGCCGTGCGGCATCGTCCTCGAGCAACTTCTTGTCCTCGGCGACCGCGTGTCGGATGACGAGCAAGTTCATGCTGGGAGCATACGTTGACAGCCCGCGGAGCACGTGCGAAAGCCAGCGCATGATTCGCTTCGCGTTGACGTTTACGATCGTGGCTGCAGCGTGCGGTGGCAGCAAGTCCGAGCCGGTGAAGCCCGCTCCGGAGGCACCCGCGGCCGAGCACGAGAGCATGCCGCCCGAGCTCGCGAAGTTTCACGACACGCTCGCGCCGCGCTGGCACGCCGCGAAGGGGCAGGAGCGGATGAAGAGCACGTGCGATGCGCTGCCCGAGTTCAAGACCGGCGCGACGACGATCGCATCGTCTTCTCCGCCGAAGGGTGCCGACTCGCAAGCGTGGACCGACGGCGCGGGCAAGCTCGCGGCCGCGCTCGAGGAGCTGGAGACCGAGTGCAAAGCGAACGACGCCGCCAAGTTCGAGACCGCGTTCGAGCAGGTCCACGTCAGCTTCCACCACCTCTTGGAGGCCGCGGGCGGCGAGCACGAAGGCGCTGTCGGCGAGCACGACGAACACACGATGTGACAGTGCTCGTGGTAGACCGATCGCATGACGAAGGAACTGTGGCGCCTCGGCGATCAGTACGAAGGCGGCGCGATCGATCCTGCGTCGTGTGATCCGGATCCCATCGTCGAGGTCCGCAAGTGGATCGCATCTGCGGTCGCGTATCCGGTGGGGACCGCGAACGCGATGACGCTCGCGACGGTCGACGACCGAGGCCGGCCGGCGGCGCGGATCGTGTTGTTGAAAGAGATCGACGAGCGTGGGTTCGTGTTCTTCACGAACTACGACTCGCGCAAGGGCCGCGACCTCGCCGCGCATCCGTTCGCAGCACTCGTGCTGTTCTGGGAGCCGTTGCAGCGCCAGATCCGAGTCGAAGGCACGATCGAGAAGGTCGAGGCCGCAGCGTCGGACGCGTACTTCGCGTCGCGGCCACGCGGCAGCCAGGTCGGCGCGATCGCGTCGCCGCAGTCCGACGTGATCGAGAGCAGGACCGCGCTCGAAGCGTTGGTCGCGAAGGTCGAGCGCACGTACGGCGATGCAGCGCCTGAGCGGCCTGCGTACTGGGGCGGCTATCGCGTCGTGCCGGAGATGATCGAGCTGTGGCAGGGCCAGCCGTCGCGGCTGCACGATCGCGTGCGCTACCGCCACGATGGAACTGGCTGGGCGCGCGAGCGCCTAGCTCCATAGGCGCCAACTAGGCGAAGGCTGGCGGGAAGTTCGCGCGCCTTGACATAGTGTGCTTGTGACACCAACATAGTGTCACATGGACACCAACATCAAGCTGCGCGTCGCCGCTGGGTCGGTGACCGGTGCGCGCCATCAGCGCGCGTGCCGCAACGGCCAGGATGCGGTGTTCGCGCGGTGCGACGGCCACAGCGCGATCGCGGTCGTCTGCGACGGCTGCTCGAGCGGAACGAGCTCGGAAGTCGGCGCCCGCCTCGGATCGAGGTGGTTCGCGGAGGCGGTGGCCGATCAGCTCGCGACGGGCGCGGCCGTGGCGGAGCGAACGACGTACGAAGCCGCGAGGCGTGCGGTGGCCAAGCGGCTGCAAGCGCTGGTCGAAGCGAGCGGCGTGGTCGATGCGGCCGCAGTCCACGAGCTGCTGCTGTTCACGATCGTCGCGGTCGCCGTCACGCGCGACGGCGCGGCGGTGTGGGCGCTCGGCGACGGTGCGTACGGTTGCGACGGCACCGTCCGCGTGGTCGGGCCGTTCGCGGACAACGCGCCGCCGTACCTCGCGTACGACTTGCTCGGCGATCCGCGCGAGGCGTCGTTCGAAGTGCTACCCGCGACCGCGCGGCGGATCGTGATCGCGACTGATGGCGTCGAGGCGTTCGACTACGACCTCGCGGTGTTCGGTGCGGTGTCGACCGCGAATCCCGATGCGCTGCGCCGCCGGTTGATGCTGTTCGCGCGCGCCGAGGAGCGCGTCGCGTGGGGTGAAGGCCGCGTGGTCCGCACGCCCGCCGTGCTCCAGGACGATTGCGCGATCGCGATCGTCGAAAGGATCGCGTGACCGCGGTCTACATCGACGGCGCGCGCGTCACGCTGACGCCGCGCACTCTGCTCGGGCAGGGCGGTGAAGCGGAAGTCTACGACCTCGGCGACGGCCGCGTCGTGAAGTGGTGGAAGCCGCCCGAGCACGCCGACTTCGAAGGCTTGCCCGACGCGCAGGCGGCCGCTGGCCGCCGGATCGCCGAGGCGCCGGCAAAGCTGCGCGCGTTGCCGGGCAACCTGCCAGGCGCCGTCGTCGCGCCATGTGGGTTCGCGCTCGCGGCGAAGCGCTCGCACGAGGTCGTCGGCTACGTGATGCCGAAGGTCGCGGGGACCGCGCTGCACGCATTCGGTGAACCGAAGTGGCGGCGCGAACATCCCGTCCCGGGTGCCGCTGTCGTTGCCGCGTTGCTCGGGTTGCACGATGCGATTGCCGGTCTGCATCGCGCCGGGATCGTGATCGGGGATTGCAACGACCTCAACGTCCTCGTCGACGGTCGTGCGGTCCATCTGATCGACGTCGACAGCTACCAGTTCGCCGGTTACCCGTGCTCGATGTTCAGCGAGCGGTTCCTCGATCCGCGGCTGTGCGACGCGCAGCTCCAGCCGATCAAACCGCACGACCGCGACAGCGACTGGTTCGCGTTCGCAGCGATGGCGGTGCGCTCGCTGCTCGGTGTCGGGCCGTGGGGTGGGGTGCATCAGCCGGCGATGGCCTCGCTGCGCTGCGCGGCACCAGCACGTCCGGCGCGGCGACTCAGCGTGCTCGGCGCCGACATCATCTATCCACGCGCGGCACGCCCGCTCGAGATCCTGCCCGATGACTTGCTCGCCGTGTTGCGCGGCATCTTCGAGCGCGATGTCCGCGGCGTGTTCCCGCGCGCGCAACTGGAGCGGCTGCAACTGCGGTCGTGTGCGACGTGCGGCGACGAGCACGCGCGCTTGCGGTGCCCGAGCTGTCAAACCCGCGCGCACGTGCCGCCCGCGTACGTCCACGGCCGGCTGAAATGGGCCGCGCTCGCGCAACGACCCGAGCCGACGACGTTCGAGGTCGCGACGACTCCGCGCGGAACGGATCGGGTGTGGTTCGCCGGCGACGCGCTGATGCGGACGACGCGGCTCGGGCACGAAAGGATCGGCTCGGTCCTCGCGGGCCAGACTCGTGCGTGGATCGGCGCCAAGCTCGGCGTTGGCTTCTATCGCGCCGGGGGCTACGCGGTCGGATTCGTGTTCCGTCCCGATCGCGGCACGCTCGACGATCGCGTCCAGCTCCCGAAGCTGCGCGGCAAGCTCGCGAGCGCACATGCGGTGATCGGCGACGACCGCGCTTGGTTGTTCCTCACGCTCGTCGACGCCGGCAAGCTGGTCACGACCTGCATCGTGATCGGCGCGGACGCTCGCGTGCTCGGCGCCGATGCGCTGCCCGACCACGCGTGGCTCGCCGGCAGCGGTGGCGCCTGTGCGGCGGGCCCGCACCTGTTCGTTCCCACCGACGACGGCATCGCGCGCATCGAAGTGGTGCAGGGCGCCGTCGCGCACACGCGCACGTTCCCCGAGACCGCCGCGCTCGTTAGCTCTGGCGATCACTTGTCCCTCTCCACCGGCGGCATCGCAGTCGCGCGCCGCCGCGACGCAGTTCTCCTCCACCTCGCTTGAAAGGACTCTATGACCCTCCCGCTCCCCACTCACTTCGACCCCAAGCGCGCCGCCGCGTGGGGCTACCGTCCCGACGCCGCCGCGCTCGCGACCAGCGCCGCCGCCTGGCGCAAGCAACACGCGGTGAAGCCGTCTGCCGCCGACGAGCGGCGTGTCCACATGCTGCTGATCGACGTCCAGAAGGACTTCTGCTTCCCGGAGGGCACGCTCTACGTCGCCGGCCGCAGCGGCACCGGCGCGATCGATGACTCGCGCCGGATGGCCGAGATGATCTATCGCAACCTCGGCACGATCACCGACATCACGACGACGCTCGATACGCACCTCGCGTATCAGATCTTCTTCGCGAGCTTCTGGCTCGATCGCGGCGACCAACCGCTGCAACCGTTTCGCACGATCGCCACGACCGAGATCGCCGCGGGCGACGTCCGCCCGAACCCCGCGATGGCGAAGTGGCTGTGCGGCGGCAACTACCCGTGGCTGTGCAAGCAGGTCGAGTACTACTGCAAGGAGCTCGAGCGCGCCGGTAAGTACCAGCTCTACCTGTGGCCACCGCACTGTTTGCTCGGCTCCGATGGCCACGCACTCGCCGGTGTGATCCACGAGGCGCGTCTGTTCCACGCGTACGCGCGGACCGCGCAGTCGCACGTCGAGGTCAAAGGTGGGAACCCGCTGACCGAGAACTACTCCGTGCTGCGCCCCGAGGTCACGTCGCGGTTCGATGGCATGCCGCTCGGCCAGCGCAACACCCAGTTCGTTCACACGCTGCTCACCGCCGATGCGGTCGTGATCGCCGGCCAGGCCGCGAGTCACTGCGTGAAGAGCACGATCGATGACCTCCTCGCCGAGATCGTCGCGCACGACGCGAACCTCGCGAAGAAGGTCTACCTCGTCACCGACTGCATGTCGGCGGTCACCGTCCCCGACGGCAAAGGCGGGTTCGCCGCCGACTTCACCGACGACGCGACCGCCGCACTGCAGCGGTTCGCCGCCGCCGGTATGCACCTCGTCACCTCTACCACCCCGATCGCCAGCTGGCCCGGTCTCTAGGAGCTCCCATGTCGAACAAAGATGATGATGACAAGATCAAGAAGCTGCTCGAGGACGCGCACGCGCAAGGCGCGCTATCCGCGAAGTCGCTCACCGCGCTCGATGTCGTCGACGTCGGTGCGCAGATCCAGGCCGGCCTCGGCGTCACGATCGACGACATCACCGCGAGCGAGGTCGTGCTGCTCACGATGATGCCCGACGACTCGGCCTCGATCGCGTCTGCCGGCAACACCGACGCCGTCCGCGACGGTCACAACTTCGTGCTCGACGCGCTCAAGCGCTCGAAACAATCCGGCGAGGTGCTCGCGCACACCCGCTACTTGAACGGCCACGTTTTGTGCCCGTACACCGCGCTCGACCACGCCGTCGCGATGACGAAGGCCAACTACGATCCCGTCCATGGCACGCCGCTGTTCGATCAAACCTGCGTCGTGCTCGGCACCGTGATCGCGAAAGCGCAGGAGCTCCAGCAAGCCGGCATCGCCGTCCGCACCGTCACGCTCATCATCACCGATGGCGGCGACTACGGTTCGACCCGCGCGAAGCCGTCGGACGTCCACGCGCTCGTCAGCGACATGCTCGCCCAAGAAAATCACATCGTCGCCGCGATGGGCATCTCCGATGGGTCGACCGACTTCAAGAAGGTGTTCCGGGCGATGGGCATCCCCGATCGCTGGATCTTGACCCCTGGCAACTCCGCGTCCGAGATCCGCCGCGCCTTCCAGGTCTTCTCGCAATCCGCCGTCCGCGCGTCCCAAGGCGCCCAGCTAGGTGGCTTTTCGAATTAGGCCAACTGATGCCGCGACCTCGTCGCGATACACGAGCCACGCGGCGAGCACGCTCTCCATCGCGGCGATCACGGCGGCGTAGTCGGCGGGAGCGACGTGATCGAAGCAGCGCCACGCAGCGTCGCGGTGCGAGCCCTCGACGCGGCGGTGCGCCTTGGTCAGCGCGAGCGCATCGATCGGCAGGCCGTAGTGAACGACGAGCGGATGATCCTCGAGCGCGGGAACCGCGCGCTTGGGCGCCTTTGGATCGAGCTCGCCGCGCTCCTTGTCCGTGCCTTCCAGAAAGAGCGTCGTCACCGCCGCGGCCTGCGCCCAACCGTGGCGCTGGGTGTGCTCGTCGATCACGGCGCGAAACGCGTGCGCGGCGGGCCCGAGCTCGACGTGCGCGAATCGGCTGAGGTCCATGCCGAGCCCGCGCGGGTACTCGAGGAATAGCTCGGGGTGCGGCTTGCCCGCGATCTTGCCGCCGGTCTCTTCCTCGTACAGGTTCTCGGCGAGGTCGCGGCGGACCTCCGCGACCGGGCATTGGACGTACGCCCAGCCGACGAGCACGGGGAAGTCGCGCACGTACGTCGCGTACTCCTGCTCGAAGTGGACGTGCAGGCGCTCGCGCGGCACGGTGCCGTTGCCGAACGACGGCCACGCCCAGTGGATCTTGCGCTCCATGACCTGGAGCAACGCCTCGCGAAATTCAGCGCGGTTCACTTCACCAGCTTAGCATCGAGCTCGAGGTGCACGCCTGTCCCGAGCGTCGGCACGACGCCCGCGACGTGCAACGAGAACGGCAGCTCGCCGACCGAGAGCTCGCGATCGACGAAGATCTCGCGTAACAGCGCGCCGAACGCCGTGGTCAGCGCACCGTCGAAGTCAGCGCTGCGCGTCGCGAGCGCCCCTACGAGATCCGCGTAGCACGGGACCAGCGTCGTGGGCGTGCGCTCGCACGCGAGCTCGAGCGCACCGAGCGTCACGGCCGGAGCGAGGTTCGTCGCGAAGCGTAGATCGAGCGCGCCGTACACGCGGGCCACGGTGAGGCCGCCATCGCTGAGGTTCACGCGTGCATCGGCTGCGAGCCGCAGATGGTCGCCCGCACGCGAGATCACGGGTGGCAGTGCGAGCCGCAGCGGCGACAACCGCACCGTCAACATCTCGGTCACGGTCGGATCGGTGTTGAACCGGCGATCCAGGCCGACCTCGGCGAGTTGGCGGTCGAGCCAGCCGGTCCGCCACAGCTCGTACAGCATCGCGTTCAAGGCATCGACGTCGAGGTCGATCGCGATCGAGCTCGGCGCTGCCGGCGGCGCGTGGATCGAGGGGAGATGCGGCGGCAACACACCGCCCGGTGCATTGCCGATCACGACCGCGAACGGCAGCACGCCGTACGCGCGATCCGAAATCTCGACCGGGTCGGCGCAGAACGTGAACGCCAGGGTCTGGCCGCCGGCGAGCTCGAACGGCGGCGGTGGCGCGAGCGCCGTGACCAGCATCGCGTCGAGCTCGTGGTTCGCGAGCCGCGTCGCGAGCTTGCTCGTCAGATCGACCTTGCTGTTCAGCCACTCCAAGAAGCCGTTCGCGACCTCGACGCGCGCGGACGCCTGGACGCGGAAGTGCAGCTCGGTATCTGCCCGCTCCGGCACCGCGACGAGCACGATCGGCACGGTCACCCGGTCGAATGCGATCCGCGCGGTCGCGCGCACGTAACCATGCGGTGCGCCCGCCGCGCCCAGGAGCGCCACGTCGAACGGATGCGTCTCGAACCTCGCCCACTCCAGCGTGAACGCGTCGATCGAGTGATACGCACCGACCGGAAAGATGGTCTCGCCGCGGAGCTGGTCGGAAATCACGCCGCGCATCGCGACGGCGATCTGGTCGAGTAGTGCCTGGCCGACGATCACGCGGCCGCTGCACGCCGGCACCTTCGAATCCTGAAACGGGCCGACGAGCTGCGTCGCGCCGACCTCGCGCGTGAACCCGCCGCGGTAGTCGACGCGCCAGCGCTTCCGCCGCAACCCCGGCCCCGGCGCGTCGACGGTCTCGACGACGCGCGGCTCGATCGCAGCGGGCACGACACCGTCGAGCATCAGCACCGGCGACGCCAGCGGCGCACGCAGCTCGACCTCGAGATCCTGGCCCGCGCTCCGCGATGCGAGCGCGACAAACCCGAGCGCGTGCGCCGCGACGATCGCGACCCCGATCACACCTGCGGCCTTCACAGCCGGAAGACCACGAGCACGGTGACGAGCTCCCACGCCACGACCCACAACGTGGACGCGACGACACTCGCCGTCATTCCGCGCGTCACTGCATCCGCTTCCGGCTTCGCCGCGCCGCCTTTCGCGACGACATCACTCGCGAGGCCCCACGCATAGATCCACGCGAGAAAGCCGGCGCGCACCGCGTAGCGCAATCGCTCGGGCCGCGGATCGAGGAAGTCACCGGTCAACAACTGCCACGCGTGCGGCACGCCATACGCCCGGCACACCAACAAGCCGCCGCAGATCATGCCGAGCGCGAACACCGCCGCGACGATCAAGTAGCTCACCGCCACCGCGAGCCACGCGGGGGCCCACAGGTACGCACGGCGATCGATGCCGAGTGCGTCGAGCGCGAGCGTCTGCTTCGTCAGGCCCATCGACCCGAGCCACGCATTCGTCGCGCTGCCCGAGGCCGCGACGAACAGCAGCGCCGACAGCGCCGGCGCGAGCGCCACGACGTGCGCGCCACCGATCTGGCGAAGCAGCGCATCCGGCCGCACGCCCGCGCCGCCGATCTTGCTGATCACGAACAGCACCGTGTAGCCGATCAACGTCGATACGATCGCGTAGAACACGAGCGGGCGGACGAGCGTCTGCAGGATCACGCGCTTCGAAATCACAGCGAAGTCGCGCGGGTACTTCACCAGTTGCTGCGGCGCCAACCATGCCGCGATCGCCGCGACCCGAAACGGCGCGAGCACCGGCTCGGCGATCCGGGCGAGCTTCGTCACGATCGAGCGCGCGACGACCGGACCGCGCGGGGGTGGCTTGTCCGCGTGCTGATCGAGGTGGGTGACCAGCGCCGCTTCGAGCTCGACCAACCAGGTGCCGCGCTCGGCTGCCGCGTGCCCCGGATCTTCGAGCGCACCTGGCCAGCGGTCCGCGAACAGCTGCTCGAGCTTGCGATCCGCGAGCGACAACAAGAACAATCGATCGGCAACGCCGGCCGCCAGCGCGACGTCGTGGGTCACCACGATCGCCGAGATCCCGAGCGCCTTCACTTGCTCGCGGATCAACCGCGCGAGCACGCGCACGCGTTGCGGATCGAGCCCGACACTCGGTTCGTCGAGGAACAGCAACTTGCGTTTGCTCGCGAGCACGCGCGCGACGGCGACGCGCTGCGCTTGGCCGCCCGACAGTCGGGTCACCGGCGTGCCCGGCGCCGCGAGCTCCGGCTCGAGCCCGACGCGTTCCAACCACGCATCCGCATCCTTCGCATCGCTCGCTCCACCGCTGGCGTGGCGCAGCGCGAGCTCGAGATTGCCGCGCACGTCGAGGTGATCGAACAACGCACCCCGCTGCGGGACCAGACCGAGCTGATCGCGATCGAGATCGAGCTGCGCGGCAACGACCTCGAAGCCATCGCGCTCGAGCTCGTCGCGCTCGAACAGTACGCGGGCGAACGTCGACTTGCCGGCGCCCGATCCGCCGAGCAGCACGACGACCTCGCCGGCACCGATCTCGAGATCTATTCCGTCGATCAGGATGCGCCCGTCGGGAAGCGCGACGCGCAAGCCGCGAACCGCGAGCGGAGCCACCATCGCCGTGACGTTAGCCCAACTCGACACGCCTACATCCCGGCCGTTGCAGCGAATCCCGCAACTCCTGGATCCAGGCCGTCAAGCGAAAACGGGAACCGCGCGCGAAGGCGGTTGTCTCAATTCTCGATCGCAAGGCACGTCGCCGAGCGGTCATCAACCCCGCCGACCCACGGCGGTTTGCCGAGCGGGATGCGCCCGACGCGCGCGCCGCCGGCACTGCCAGAGGCTTGTCCACATGTCTGCTCTCGCCCTTCACTTCAAGATCTTCCGCGGTGACCGTCTCGTGCGTGAGGAGACGCTTCGCCAGACCGTCATCAAGATCGGCAAGGTCTCGTCGGCGCATCTCCGCATCGACGACGAGTCGGTCAGTCGCATGCACGCGATCCTCGAGGTCGACACGCATGGCGATGTCCACGTGATCGATCTCGGCTCGACCCGCGGCACGTTCATCAACGGCCATAAAGTCAACAAGGCGAAGCTCGAGAGCGGCGACGCGATCCAGGTCGGCGAGCTCCGCATCGAGGTCGCGTTCGCGCGCACCGATGCAGTGATCGCGGCACCGACGATGATCGTCGCGCCGCCGCCGACGTCCGTGCCCCCGCCGGTGCCGGTCGCGAAGCCCGCGACGTACGCACCGCCGCGCGCTGTCACCGCAGCAGCTCCGGTGCCGTGCGCGACCGCGCCGCAGGAAGATGATCTATCGGGCGCCAAGGCGATCGAGGTCGCCGCGCTGCTCGGCGACTCCGTCGTCTGCGTCAAGCACTGCATCGATCCCAAGAGCGGCAAGGTGTCCTCGAAGACGTGGGGCCTGTTCGCCGCGGGCATCAGCTGCCTCGTCATCGCGGCGATCGCGTTCGGGGTCTCCGTCCACACCGCCGCCTACAACAAGGGCGGCCTCGACTACACGACGCACGTCCTCCACAAGCCGGCGTACTCGTTCCGTCCCGAGGTCCTGAGCCCCGCGTTCGACTGGCTCGCATTCGGCGGCCTCGCGCTCGGCCTGTCGGCGCTGATTGCCGGGCTCGCCCGGAGGCGCGCCGAGAAGCGCACGCCGTACTACCGGATCGGCACCGCAGCGGGAGTCGAGCTCGCGCTCGATTCGGCGCCTTCCCCGAGCTTTCCGCTCGTCGCGCCTTCGGCCGACGGCGAAGACTTCGTATTCAACTACAGCACGGGGATCGACGGCGAGCTCGTGCTCGACGGCCGCACGACCTCACTCGCGGACCTCGCCGCGAGTGGCCGCGCCCGGCCGTCGATGGTCACGGCGGGTGCACTCGAGCTCCCGATCCCGGCACGCGCCCGGATCCGCGCGCGCTCCGGCCAGACCACGTTCGTCGTGTCGGCGGTACCGCAGCCGCGCCAGCAGCCGGTGTCACTGCTCGGTGCGATGGAGAGCCGCACGATGAAGTACTTTGCAGGCTCGCTCGTCGTCCACTTGTGCTTGCTCGCGGTCCTCCAGCAGCTCCCGGGCGACGACTCCAGCGCCGCGATCGATCTCGGCGACATGACCGACGTCAGCATCCGTTCCACGACCACGGCGACCGAGACCACGCCGCCCGAGCAGGTGGCGGCCACCGACGGCGAGAAGTCCGGCAGCGATCCGGGCGCCGAAGCAAACAAGATGCGGCTCGAGCGCGGCGAGATGGGCAACCCCGAGTCGAGCGCGGCTGACCATCACTTCACGATCAAGGACAACCACATGGATCCCCAGATCGCCCGCCAGCAGGCGATCGAAGAGGCACGCGACGCCGGCATCCTCGGCGGCTTGCACGCGTCGCCGGAGATGTTCCGCAACCTCACCGCGAGCTCGGAATTTTCGAGTGACTTCGAAAATATGAACGCATACGGCGCGATGTTCGGCGCCGAGGCGGGCGAATCGCACGGTTCGTTCGGTGGCTCGTTCAGCGGCTTCGGCGGGGGCGGCGGATGCACGCAAGAGCCGTGCGGCCTGATCGGCACGGGCTCGCGGTACAACACGATCAACGTCGGCGCGCACGCCGGGCATGGCTACGGCCCGGGTGGCGGTGGTACGGGCCCGTTCCGCCGCCATGAAGCCGGCGTGCCGCGCCCCATCCTCGGCCAGGCGACCGGCACGGGCGACCTCGACCAGGCGACGATCCGCCGCTACATGAATCGCAACATCGAGAAGATCCGCTACTGCTACGAGCACGAGCTGCTCGCCCACCCCGGCATCGAAGGCACGGTCACGGTCCAGTTCTTCATCAATCCGACCGGCGGCGTGACCGGCTCCAAGGGCGCGGGCTTCGATGCGACGGTGGCAGGCTGCGTCGGTGACGTCGTTGGCAACATCGCGTTCCCGCGGCCTAACGGTGGTGGTGTACAGGTGAACTACCCGTTCATCTTTCACGCGACGAGCCACTGACGGGTTGGGTGGGTTTGATACGCTGGTCGGGGATGACCGATCGGCTGCGGCAAGCGCTCGCGGAGGTTTCGGCCGCCGCGAGCGCTTTTTCCGAGCAGATGACCGACTACGACGGCCTGCTCGATGCGATCGCTGATTCGTGCGCTCGCGCCCTCGACGCGACTTGCACGCTTGGCTTGTTCGGCGACGATGGCACGACGATCACGCCAGTGGCGCTCACCGCCGTACGGCCGACCGTCGAGGGCCTCGAGGGCATGCTGCGCCACCCCCGGCGCTACGACCAGTCGCTGGTCGGTCAGCTCTCGCCCGAGACCGGCAACGTGTTCGTGCCCGAGATCGAGCTGTCAGGTCTACGCGATCGCATCACGCCGGAGGCCTTCACTGCGATCGAGCAGTTCGGAGTGCGCGGCTTCATCTCGGTCACGATGCGAGTCCGCGGCGAGCCGCTCGGCGTGCTGACGGTGATCCAGCACGACACGACCCGGCCTCCGCTCGACGAGCTCGACCGGGACATCGCGACCTACCTCGCGAACGTGGCCGGCTTCGCGCTCGCGAACGCTCGGTTGTTTCGCCGCGTGCAGGAGGAGCTCATCGGCCGACTGTCGGCGGAGCAGGTCGCCGAGCGGACGCGGGCCTCGGAGACACGCGCGATCCAGGCGAACGCGTTCATCGATGCGATCGTCGAGAACATCCCGGCGATGGTGTTCGTCAAGGACGCGGATCGGCTGTCGTTCGTGCGGTTCAACCGCGCGGGCGAACAGCTTCTCGGCATCCCGCGGGGCGAGCTGATCGGCAAGAGCGACTTCGACTTCTTCCCGAAAGCCGAGGCCGAGTTCTTCGTCGCCAAAGATCGCGAGACGCTGCGCAACCAGCAGATGGTCGACATCCCCGAGGAGCCGATCCAGACCGCGAGCGGTACGCGCTGGTTGCACACCCGCAAGGTGCCGATCCTCGACGAGCTCGGCGAGTCGCGCTACCTGCTCGGCATCTCGCACGACATCACCGATCGCAAGCGCGACATGGCCGCGCTCGAACGCGCGCGCGATGCCGCCGAGGCCGCGAGTGCCGAGCTCGAAGCGTTCAGCTACTCGGTCGCGCACGATCTGCGTGCGCCGCTCCGCGCGATCGACGGATTCTCGCAGGCACTACTCGACGAGCTCGGCGACGCACTCGGCGAGACCGGCCGAGGTTACGCGAACCGCGTGCGGAGCTCCGCGCAACGGATGGCGACGCTGATCGATGACCTGTTGCGGCTGTCGCGCGTCACGCGCTCGCCGCTGCGTCGCCAGCGCGTCGATCTCGGCGAGCTGTTTCGCTCGACGATCGCGGCGCTCCAGCGTGACGAACCGGCTCGCCGGGTCGAGGTCGTGACCTCCGGTGATCTAATCACGCGTGGTGATCCGCGCCTGCTCTCGATCATGTTCGACAACCTGGTCGGCAACGCGTGGAAGTTCACGTCGCGCCGCGAGCTCGCGCACATCACGCTCGCGTGTGCGGACACCGAAGGTGAGCGGGTGTTCAGCATCTCGGATGACGGCGTCGGGTTCGACATGGCGTACAGCCAGAAGCTGTTCGGCGTGTTCAATCGACTTCACACCGATAGTGATTTTCCGGGGACCGGTGTAGGCCTGGCGACGGTGCAGCGCGTGGTGGCGCGCCACGGCGGCCGCGTGTGGGCTCGAGGTGAGGTCGGCAATGGAGCGACGTTTTCGTTCACGTTGGGTGATACAAACGCTACATGACCGACCGCGTGATCCTGCTTGTCGAGGACAACCGCGATGACGAGGAGCTGACGCTGCGCGCGTTGGCGAAGAGCAAGATCACGAACTCCGTCGTCGTGGTGCGCGACGGCGTCGAGGCGCTCGACTGGATGTTTCGCCGCGGCTCGCACGCGTCGCGGCCCGAGCATCAGGTACCGCAGGTCGTGTTGCTCGATCTCAAGCTGCCGAAGGTCGACGGGCTCGAGGTGTTGCGCGAGCTCCGCGCGAATGACACGACGAAGCTCACGCCCGTCGTGATCCTGACGTCGTCGCTCGAAGAGCAGGATCTGATCCGCGGCTACGGCCTCGGCGCGAACAGCTACATTCGCAAGCCGGTCGACTTCACGCAGTTCGTCGATGCGGTCCGTCAGCTCGGGTTGTACTGGCTCGTGTTGAACCAACCGATTCCGGGTTAGCGATTGTCGCCCTGGATGGCGAGCACCCACTTGCGCCACTTCGGATCGAACGCGTCGAGATCCTCGCCGAGGACGCTCTCGAGCGCGGTCTTCGCGGTCGGATCTTTCTTGTCGGCGAGCGCGGCGTCGTAGAACGCCTTCAACTTGCCGTGCTCCTGCAGGTAATAGATCAGGTAGCGCGCCTGCGCGTACGCATCCCACGATGCCGTGTAGAACTCGTCCCGCGACGTCGCGACGAGCTTCGTCAGCGACGGCAGTGACTTGTCGCGGATCTCCTTCTTGAGGTTCGGCAACCGCCAGTTCGGCAGGCCGATGATGTGGCCCTTGCGTTCGCTCGGCCGCTCGAACAGCGATGCGAGCCCTTCGTTGAACCACGACGCCGGCTCGCCGAAGTTCGCCTCCATGTACGGGTGGACGAGCTCGTGCGACAGCGTGCCGAGCCCGTTGACGTTCATGATCAGCGCGCTCGCATCCGGCGAGTAGTAGCCGTACGGCGTATCGGGCTCGTCGTTGAAGAACTTCTTCGCGCCGGCACGGAACGATCTCTCGTTATGGAACAGCCACACCTCGATCAGCTTCTCCGGTCGCTTCGCGAAGAAGTCCTTCTCCATCATCGTCGACTCGTCGTAGAGAAACCCGTTCGCGATGTGCTTGACCTCTTTGGCGCCGCCATCACCGACGACCACGAACGGCGCGGTGATCACGACCGTGTAGCCTTGGCCGGCGAGCTTCTTCTCGAGGTCGGCCGCACGAGTCTCGAGCTCCTTCTGGGTCGGTTCGGCGGCGGCGACGGTTGCCGTCAGCGATGCGGCAGCCGCGACGAATGCGAATGCGAGCTTCATGATGGACGGCGAGACAGGGCGATTCGCCAACGGTTGCGCACGGTTTCATACCCAAGGTGGCCGCGTTACGTGGTGTCTGGACCGGCGTATACCTAGATGATGCGTCGGAACGTCGTGCCGATCGAGGTCGTGGCGGTGCTCGCCGCGGCGATCGTGGCGGCGTGGGATCCGTCGCCGCTCGGCGCGGTGCCGGTGATGTTGCCGCTTCTCGTGGTCGCGAGTGCGCTGCGCTGGAGCTGTGGCAAGAGCTTCGCCGCGGTGACCCACGCGCGGTTCATCTCGATCGGTGCGCTCGTCGGTGTGATCGCGCTCGCGCTCGCGGTCGGGCTCGGGACGCCGTTCGCGCAGGCGTTGTCGGAGCGCCCGGTCGTGTGGGCGGCGTATCCACTCGTACGCGGCAACACCTCCGCGTTCCTGACATTCGCGGTCGTCGTCGCAGCGATCGCGCTCGCGAGCGAGCTCGTCCTGCGCGGCTGGATCGTCGAGCGCGTGCTCGAGCTCGGCGGCAAGCCGGGAATGGCGATCTTCGTCGGGGCGGTCGCCGAGGCGCTGCTCCTGCCGGGGCCACTCGAGGCACGGATCGGCGCGTTCGCGGTCGGGCTCGGTCTCGGTCACATGTACGTCGCCGCGGGCCGCAACGTCGCGGTGCCGATCGCTGCGCGGGTCGCGTTCGGAGTGGGCGCGCTCGTGCTCGAGATGCTACGACTCGTCGGGTGAAGGCGCTCGCGATCCTGCTCGTGCTATGCGCGACCGTGCACGCGGATCCGTGCAGCGCGAAGACCTGCTTCGAGCTCGCGCTCCACGTCGTACCCGACACCGTCGACGACGCGTGGCTCGAGCAGCTGCGTACGACCGCGGACAAGCACTTCGCGGCGGTCGATGCGGGCTTCGCCTATGCGAGCCGCGACGATCTACCGGCGAGCGCGAGCCACATCGTAACCCGCGCGGATCGCGATGCGTTCGCGAACCAGGTCACGGACTCCAAGATCCACGTGTTCGTGATCGGCAAGCTCGAGAACGTCGACGACGCCGCACCGGTGCACGGCGTGACGTGGCGTGCGCACGGCAAGAAATTCATCATCATCGGCGCCGACTCGATCGATCGGGTGCTCGCGCACGAGCTCGGTCACGTGTTCGGGCTGCCGCACTCGACGTACAAGATCTCGATCATGAACAAGACCAAGCGCGACGATCCGCCGATGGATCAACGCCGGTTCTCCGATGAAGAACTGGCCTTGTTGAAGCCCGCGGTCGCCCGGCTCGCGAAGACGCTAGCCCAGCACCATCCGTAGCGTCGCGGCATCGATGTTCGAGCCCGACAGCACGACGGCGACGGTCTTGCCCGCGAGCTGATCGCCGAGCTGGACGAGCCCCGCGAGCCCCGCGGCGCCTGCCCCCTCGGCGAGGTTGTGGGTCGTGCGCAGCAGCATCCGGACCGCCGCGGCGAGCTCGCCGTCGTCGACCTTCACGAATCCGGCGAGTCCCTCGAGCAACGCGGGCCAGGTCAGGTCGTAGGTCGCGCGCGTCGCGAGCCCGTCGGCGAACGTGTTCGCGGTCGCGGTGGTGAGGCGTTGCTTCGCGTGCCACGAGTCGTGGATCGCCGAAGCGGCGCTCGCCTGGACGCCGTAGATGGGCAGGCCGGGGCGGAAATGCGCGCTCGTGACCAGCGCACCGACCGCCTGCGATCCACCACCGACCGCGACGACGATCGCATCGAGCGGCGCGCCGAGCTCCGCGGCTTGCTCGTGAACCTCGGCGAACAGCGTCGCCGCGCCGGCGATCACGTTGCGGTCGTTCGTCGAGTGCGCGAGCACGAGGCCGCGCTCGGCGACGAGGGACTGCGCGTGACCCGCGGCCTCGTCGTAATCGCGGCCGTGCTCGATCAGCGTCGCGCCGAACCCGCGCATCGCGGCGTTCTTCTCGGGGTTGTTGCCGTGCGGCACGCAGATCGTGACCGGCACGCCGAGCAGCTCACCCGCCCATGCGAGCCCGGCGCCGTGATTGCCGCGGGTCGCCGCGACGATACCTCGCGCGCGTTGATCGGGAGGCAGCGCCGTCATGAACGACACCGCATTGCGCGCCTTGAATGCGTTCGTCGGCAGGTGATTGTCGTGCTTCACGAGCACGCGAATGCCATGACCGACCTCGGCATCGAGAGGCGCGTAACGCCGTAACGGCGACGGCGCGAGATACGGTTTGATCCGTACTCGCGCCGCTGCGATATCACTCCAGCTGATCGGCCACGTCATGGCCGAACGCTACCGCACTAGGCTCGCTTACGGCGGCGCGCTGCGAGCGCTGCACCGAGGGCGAGCGCGAACGTCGCGAAGCTGCCACCACCCGTGGTCGCACAACCCTGGGTCTGTTCGACCGAGGTCATGTCGCCCGAGCCCGAGCCTGTATCGGAACCCGTGCCGGCATCGCTGCCCGAGCCCGCGCCGTCAAGGGAGCAACGCGACGGCGACAAGTCGCACGAGTACCCGGCCTCGACCTGGCAGGTCGACGAGCAACCATCTCCGTCGACGGTGTTGCCGTCGTCGCAGCCTTCGCTCGTGCCCTTCGACCACACGCCATCGCCGCACACGGTCGTGCACGTCGACGGCGAGCCGGCGCAGCTATAGCCGACCTCGACGCCGCACGTCGCGGAGCAGCCGTCGCCCGCAGTCGTGTTGCCGTCGTCGCACGCCTCGCCGCCGGCCTTGATGCCATCGCCGCACACCGTCGCGCACGTGGTCGGCGCGGCACCGGCACAGGTCCAACCCGATTCGACGGTACAGGTCGCGGAGCAGCCGTCGCCCGCGGTCGTGTTGCCGTCGTCGCACGCTTCGCCGCCCGCCTTCACGCCATCACCACACGTCGTCGCGCACGTGCTCGGTACGCCGGTGCAGGTGTAGCCGGTTTCGACCATGCACCCCGCCGAGCAGCCATCGCCGCCGGTCGTGTTGCCGTCGTCGCAGCCTTCGCCGCCCGCGACCACACCGTCGCCGCAGCCCGTCGCGCACACCGACGGAGCGCCGGTGCAGTAGTACCCCGTCTCGACCGTACACGTCGCCGAGCACCCATCGCCGCCCGAGGTGTTCGCGTCGTCGCAAAGCTCGTCGCTCGCAACCACACCGTCACCACAGGTCGATGCACACGTCGAAGGAGCACCCGTGCACTGGAAACCGGTTTCGGTCGCGCACGTGGCGGAGCAGCCGTCACCCGCGGTCGCGTTGCCGTCGTCACAGGTCTCGGCACCGGCGATGATGCCGTCGCCGCACGTCGTGGTGCACGCCGAGGGCGACGCGTGGTCGCACGAGAACCCGGTCTCGACGTGACAGGTCGCCGAGCAACCGTCGCCACCGGCGGTGTTGCCGTCGTCGCACTGTTCGTCGATGGCGACGATGCCGTCGCCGCACACCGATGCGCAGCTCGAAGGCTCGCCGCTGCAATGGAAGCCCGTCTCGACCGTACACGCCGGCGAGCAACCGTCACCGCTGTGCGTGTTGCCATCATCGCAGGCCTCGACGCCGGAGCGCACGATGCCGTCGCCGCAGCCCGCGGTCCTGCACGCGTTCGTGCAGCCGTCCTCGTTGTCCGTGTTGCCGTCGTCGCACTGCTCGCCGGCGGCGGGGTTCGTGATGCCATCGCCGCACGCGGCGGTGGTGCAGTTCGCGTTACAGGTCGCCGACTGGCCCGAGGTATCGCACTGCTCGCCCGCGGCGGTGTTCGTGATGCCGTCGCCGCAGGCTGCGATCGTGCAGTTCGCATTGCACGTCGCCGACTGACCGTGCGTGTCGCACTGCTCGCCGGCGGCGGGGTTCGTGATGCCGTCGCCACAGCTCGAGAACGTGCAGTTCGCGTTGCACGTCGCGCTCGCGCCCGACGTATCGCACTGCTCGCCCGCCGCCGCGTTCGTGATGCCGTCACCGCACGACGGGATCGTGCAGTTCGCGTTGCAGGTGATCGTGTTGACACCGCTCGAGTCGCACTGTTCGCCCGCCGCCACGTTGACGATGCCGTCGCCGCAGGTCGGCAAGGTGCAGTTCGGGTTGCAACTCGCGGTCGCGACGCCGCCGGAATCGCACGCCTCGCCCGCGGCCGTGTTGACGATGCTGTCGCCGCACACCGGCGCGGTGCAGTTCGCGTTACACGTCGCGGAGTCGCCCGACGTGTCGCAGACCTCGGTGCCCGTGCCTTCGTTATGGACGATGCCGTCGCCGCACGTCGGGATCTTGCACTGGTTCGTGCAGTCGTCGTGATCGTCGGCGTTGCCGTCGTCGCATTCTTCGCCCGCGTCGACGGTGCCGTCGCCGCAGACGCTCGTGATGATCGAACCGTAGAAGTCGCTGCCCGTCGTCTGCGTGTTCGACGTCAGCGTGGCGCCGCCGAGATACATGGTGCTGCTGCCGTTCAGGAACGCGGCGCCGCCTGCGCCTTGGCCGGCCGAGCCCGGCGTTGTGTTGTACGACCCGGCACCCCCGCCACCTGCAACGCCGGCGTTCGACGTGAACGACAGCGCGTACATCGAGACCGTACCGCTGCCTTGCGAGTACACCGCTGCGCCGAGCCCACCGCCGCCGCCGCCACCACCACGGTACCCGTTGCAGTACTGCGCGAGCCCGCCGCCCGAACCGGCGAACGATCCTGCTGCGCCCGAGTTGCCGCCGCCGCCACCACCGCTCGCGTAACCGCCGTTGCCCGCGGTGCCCCAGCCGCAGGAGTAGTTTCCAGCGCCCTTGCTGCCCGACGCACCGCCGAGTCCGCTCTGCCCGTTGCCCTTGCCGACACCGTCTGCACCGACACCGAGAAACGAACCGCCACCGCCACCGGTCGGGCTCAGGTACCAGCCATCGTACGTGCCCGAACCGCCGGAGCCACCGACCGCTTGGTTGCTCGTGAACGTCACGGTCGATCCGGTGATCGCGCCACCGTCGTTGAACAGTGCGCCACCCGCCGCGCCACCACCGCCACCACCGCCGCCCGACGCGCTGCCACCGCTGCCGCCGCGGGCGATGTTGGAGGCTAGTTGAACGCGCGTGAGCACGAGCGTCGCACCGCTCGCGTTGAAGACACCACCACCGCCGCCGCCCGCATGACCGCCAGTGCCGCCCGAGGCGTCGCCGGCGCTCGCCGTGTTTCCGGAGATGATCGCGTCCTGGACGGTCAGCGATCCGTTGTTGTAGAGGCCGCCGCCGTATGCGGCAGCACCGTTCTGCACCGTCACGTCCTTGATCGTCGCGGTCCCTGTCGACAACACGTGGAACACGCGGTCGAGGCCGGCACCATCGATGAGGGTGGTCGCGGCGGCGGCGCCGCTGATCGTGATCGCGCTGGTGATGTCGAGATCGCCAGTCGCGTTCGCATCTTCGGACGCGCCCGCGATCGCGAGCGTGTAGGTACCGGCCGGTACCACGATCGTGTCTGCGCCGGCGCCTGCCGCGCATGCGTCGATCGCCGTGTCGGTGTTCGCCGCTTGAATGGCTTCACGCAGCGTGCAGTTGCCGTCGGTCGCGAGGCTGTCCGCCGTCGAAGTCACGGTAATCGTCGCAGCCCCCGCAGTCCCCATGTAGGTCAAGAACACAGTCACGCCCGCGAGCAGGCCGATCTTCTTCATCACGTTTCGATTCGACCGCATAACAAAAAGGTCGAGCGGTCGATTCGTGTCGTAGATGAAGAAGCAACTGATCGGTGGGGTAGCGGCGGTGGGAATCGCGATGCTCGTGTGGTCGTCGCATCATGCGAAGACGGCGACCGCGACGACCGCAGCGAGCTCGCCGACCGCAGCTCCGTCGGCGGTTCATGCCCGTCGCGCTCCGGTGCTCGCGATCGCGAAGGCGAATGCCGCGGCGACGCCGATCGCGTTCGGCGTGCCGAAGCTCGTCGCGAACAATCGCAGCGCGTGGCCATTGCACGAGCTCGTCGACTTCGACGTGACGACCGATGTCCATGCGAAGACCTCCGACGGCCGCGATCTGATCATCGCCGACGCCGATCACGCCCTTGTCGTCCAGCGCGATGCCGGCGACATGTACGTCGCGTGGCTCGTGCCGAACGTCGCGACCAATGATCCGCGCCCGCTCGCGGATCTCGAAGGCCCGGCCGCGCGGATCGAAGGCGTCACCGAGCTCTCGACGTCGGCGCACCCCGCTGCCCGCGTGGTGGCGACCGGCCCCGCGGCGATCGCGATCACGATCGACGGTCGGCCCAAGACGACCCTGACTGCCGCGACGTTCGCGTCGCTCGCGACCACGCGCGTGCAGCACAAGCAGACCACGATGGCCGCGATCGACCTCGACAAGGCGTTCGGCCATGCGGCGCTCGTGTCGGTCGAGGCCGACGGTGGCACGGTCGCCGCCGAGCCTCCCGCTCCCGACGCACGACCGGTCGTATTCATGAACAAGCGCGACCGCTTCAATTTCGCGTGGGTCGACGCGGCCGGGAGACCGGTCGGCGACAAGCACCACGAGGTCACGCTCGTCGCGCTGCGCACGCGCTAGGCAGCGCGGCCCCGCCGGGGCACACTCGGGGGGAGTGGAAGTGTTCTTCCTCATGATGGGCCTCTGGCTCGTCGTCGCCGTCGCCCTCGGCATGCGCCGCCCGAAAGGGCTCGGCGGTGCGGCGTTGCGGGCGCGTCTCGATGCCGTGTACGGCGAGCCGCACGAGCTCGCGCGGATCACACCGGCGGCGTTTCCCGAGGCCGATCTCGAGTTCTACGATCGCGCACGCGGCGAGCTCGAGAAGCACCGCTACACGTGGCTCGCCGACGTCGAGGATCTGACGCTGTCGCGGATCTATCCGCAGAACCGCACGTTCATGCGGTTGTTCGTCGACGCGGGTCGGATGATCCGCGCGAACGTCTATCACCTGCATCCGCGCGGCGTCGTCGTGTCGTTACTCCAGCTCGTCCAGCTCTACCCGCGCCACCTGCGCGTCGTCGAGCTGGTCACCGAGCTCGGCGGCCAGTTCATCGTCACGAGCAACACCCACGGCGTCGATCGTCTCGAGCCGCCGCCGGAGGCGAAGGTCGAGCGCCTGCCGGTCGGCTCACCGGTGATGGAGGTCCTGACCCGACACGAATCGCGGATCACCGAGGCATTGCGCGCGCATCCCGAGCGCACGCCGTTCAGCTTCGAGACGTTCGAGGACGTGCTCGGCTCGATCGCGCGCGCACACGTCGTGATGGCGCGGCATCGCCAGAAGGTCGGCGGGTTGTCGCGCGACGAGCTGGAGCGGCTGAAGGGCCGGCCGCTCAATGCAGCGGAAGAGGCGTTTCTCCGCGAAGTCCAGAGCCGCGGCGAGCCGGGCTAGTCGTTACTCGCAGACCGGCGCTTCGAACGTGCCGGCGATCGCGACCGCCGCGCCGTTCGCGTCGTTGCCGGCCGCGTTGATCGAGCCCTTCATGTCGTCGGCCGTGAGGTCCGGCTTCAAGTGGAAGTCGCTGATCGTGACCTGACCGACGATGCTGCCGATCTTCTCGGCGCCCATCGTCGCGGCGAACGTGCCGGTCACCGTCGGCGGCGAATCCGTCACGATCACGATCTCCGACGTATCGAGCATCGCCTTCTTGCCCGACACGGGCGGCTGGTTCGTATAGATCGACACCGCGGCGACGCGATGCGTGTCGTTGCTCATGCAATCGGCGCCGGCGCCTTGCTCCCACAGCGAGATCTTCCAGCCCATCACCATGGTGCCGGCACCGTCGGCACCGACGAACGACGTCGCCGACGCCGACATCGGAGTCGGCACGATCCCGGTGATCATCGCATCCGCGGTCTCGAAGCCACTACCACCGCACGCGGCGGCGAACACGAGCAGGCAGGCCAGGCGGTTCATGGGGCCGACCCTATCAGACCCCCATGAGAAGGTGCACGTTCGATGAGGCTGCTCCACACGTCGGACTGGCACCTCGGGCACACGCTCAAGGAGGTCACCCGCGACCACGAGCACCACGCGGTTCTCACGTGGCTGCTGGAGCAGATTCGCGCCGAGGCCCCCGACGTGACGGTCATCACCGGGGACGTGTTCGATAGCGCGACACCGCCCGCGAGCGCGGAGCGAATGTGGTTCGAGTGGTTGGCGGCGGCGCGGCGGGCGCGGCCGGGCATGGATATCGTGGCGATCGCCGGTAATCACGATTCACCGGCGCGGCTAGGGGCGGCGCAGGCAGTGCTGCGCGAGCTCGGCGTGCACGTCGTGGGCAGTCTGCCGCGCGATCCGAACGGGGCGCTCGATTTCGATCGGATCTTGATCCCGGTCGCGGGTGGCCAGGCGTGGATCGCGGCAGTGCCGTTCTTGCGGCCGGTCGACGTGATCGGTGAACCGGAAGATCCACTCGCGGCGATCTATGGAGAGGTCGTCGCGGAGGCCGAGCGCCGGCGGCAGCCAGGCCAGGCGGTGATCGCGCTCGGGCATTTGTACGTGACGGGCGCCGATCCTTCGATGTTGAGCGAGCGCCGGATCTCGATCGGCGGTCAGGAGTCGGTGTCGCTACGGATGTTCCCGGCGTCGCTCGATTACGTGGCGCTCGGGCACATGCATCGCGCGCAACAGGTCGGCCGCGGATCGATCCGTTATGCAGGTGCGCCGCTCGCGCTCGCGCTCGACGAGGCCGGCTATCCCCATCAGATCGCGATCATCGATTTCACGGACGGGAAGCTCGCGAACGTGCGGACGACGCGCGTGCCGCAGACGATCGAGATCGTGCGGATCGAGGGTGGGCTGGAGGACGTCCTCGATCGGATCGCAAAGCTGGAGCCCCGGCGGCGTGGCGAGGATCCGACGCGACCGTACCTGGATCTCGCGATCGTGCTCGATCGTCCGGAGCCGCGGCTACGCACGCTGATCGAGGCGGCGCTCGAGGGCAAGCGGCCACGGTTGGTCCAGCTCCGCACCGAGCACACCGGCGATGGTGCGGCGCTCGGCGATCGCGTCGCGGTCAAGCGGCTCGCGGAGCTCGATCCGCGTGACGTGTTCGCGCAGCTGTGGGCGCGCGATCATGCGGAGCCAGCGAGCGCGGCCGTGATCGGTGCGTTCGAGCGGTTGCTCGCGGAGGTCCGCGGCGACGGTGCTGACCGCGCGGTCAAGGATACGACCCAGCTCGAGCTCGGCGGGTTCTCGTGAGGATCCTCGCGATCCGCGGGTGCAACCTCGCGAGCCTCGCCGGCGAGTTCGAGATCGATCTCGCGCACGGTCCGCTCGGCATGGCCGGCGTGTTCGCGATCGTCGGGCCGACGGGCGCGGGCAAGAGCACGTTGCTCGATGCGATGTGCGTCGCGCTGTTCGATCGCACGCCGCGGTTGCCGGGGCACAGCCGGGTCACGGTCGGCCACGGCGAAGAAGATCCACTCGCGCTCGGCGCGCAGGATCCGCGGACACTGTTGCGGCGCGGCGCTTCGCAGGGCTGGGCCGAGGTCGACTTCGAGAGCGGCGATTCCCGGCGTTATCGCGCGCGGTGGTCTGTACGGCGCGCGCGCGGCGCGACCGACGGCAACTTGCAGGATCAGCAGATCACGCTGGTCGGCCTGGACGCGGCGTCGGTGATGAACGAGCGGCTCGGTGGGACCAAGACCGAGACGTTGAAGGCGATCCATCAACGACTCGGGCTGACGTTCGATCAGTTCCGGCGCTCGGCGCTGCTCGCGCAGGGCGACTTCGCGGCGTTTCTCCGTGCCGAGGGCAAGGACCGCAGCGAGCTGCTCGAGCGGATGACGGGGACCGAGATCTATTCGAAGCTGTCGATCGCGGCGCACGCGCGGATGGTCATCGCCGAGCAAGCGCTGCGCGAGCGCCAAGCGGCGGCGCATGCGGTGGTCGTGCTGGAGGATCACGCGCGGGGCGAAATTTCGAGCGAGCTCGCAATCGCGGTGGTCGGGAGGGATGCCGCGCGGATCCGGCTCGCGGAGGCGGAGCGGCTGGCGCAGTGGCTCGGCGAGGCGGTGGTGCGCGCCGCGGCACTCGCGGAGGCGGAGCGCGCGCATGCGATCGCCGAGGCCGAAGCGCGCGGCGCGGAGCCGCTGCGCGAGGAGCTCGGGTTGCGGCGGCGGGCCGAGGCGTTGCGACCGGCGTGGGACGAGGCGGTGCGGACGGAGCGGCAGCACGCGATCGCGACCGGCGACCTGGCGCGGGCGGGTGAAGCGCTGCGCGCCGCGGAGCTCGCGACGTGCGAGCTCGCGGAGACCCACGGGCGGATCGCGGAGCTGCACGCGACGATCCGAGCCGCGCGGATCGCGGCGAACGTGGTCGAGGTCGAGCTAATGACGACGCCGGCGACGCGCCGGATCGCTCGCGGGACCGCGGGCGGCGTGTCCGCCCCACGTGGGGCAGATACCGGGGGCGGCGACGTGGGCGCCGCCGAGGCCCAGGCCCATGGCGCGCTCGAGCCCGCGACCTGGCTCGTCGATCGGCGTGCGCTGGCGTCCGAGGTTTCAGCGTGGCCCGAGCTCGATGCGAAGCTCGTCCAGGAGCGCACGCTCGCCGATGGGATCGCGGCGGCGCAGCGGGTGCTCGTCGCTCAACGTGCGCAGCGTGGTGGGTTGGCGGCGCGACATGCAGCTCTCGGCGACGCGCACAAGCTGGCGCAGCACAAGCTAGGCGAGGTGCAGCGCGAAGCGGAGAGCTTCGTCAAGCGCAAGACGCTGTCGCTCGATGCAGCGGGGCGGGCCGAGGACGATGCGCGCACGCGCTGTGCGGAGATCGAGCGGCTCGTCGCGATCTCGAGCGGCGCGCGCGATGCGGCGAAGGTCGTGAGCGAGCTGGCGTCGCGATTGGGCGATCTCGAGCTGGCGGCAGTCGGGGATCGCGAGCGCCGGGCCGTCGCGATGCGCGAGCGCGATGCAGCCGAGGTGCGGCGCGCCGAGCGGGCGCGGTCCGCCGGCGAGCTGCGGAGGGCCGCGGGCTACGAGCACGCACGTGCGGAGCTCGTCGAAGGCGAGCCATGTCCGCTGTGCGGCGCTGACGATCATCCCTGGAAGGGGCGGGGCGCTTTCGATGACTTGATCGCAGGCGCTGAAGCGGCGCTTGCCGAGGCGGCGGCGGAGTGGGATGCGGCGACGAAGCTACTCGCCCAGCTCGACGCGCGAGACGCGCAGCGCGAGGCCGAGCGGGTGCGATTCGCCAGCACGCGCGCGACGGCGGCGAGCAATTCGGAAGCGCTCGCGCGCGATTGGCGCGATCGGTTGACCGCGCTCGGCGAGCTGATCCTCGTGACCGATCCGGCCATGCCCGCAGCGGCACAGCTCGCGGTCGAACGCAGCGAGACCGCGCGCGCGCACCTGGAAGCGGCGCGGGCGACGCGCAGTGCCGTGGTCGCGGCGGCAAAGGCGACGGCCGACGCGCAGGCGCGCGTGCAGGTCTGCCAGGCGAACCTGGATCATCATGTTGCCGAGCTCGGTGAGGTCGCGGCGCAGCTCGCGACGATCGACGCGGCGATCGAGCGGATCGCCGGCGATCGCGACGGCAAGCTGGAGCGGCACGGCGAGCTGACGCGCGAGCTGTCGCTGATCGCGGCCCGCTGGTACGCGGCGCTCCCCGCCGGTGATCGGCTCGCGCTGGGCGCGTCCCCAGCCGAGTCGATCGCGGGATCGGAATTGGACGATCACGGATCCTCCGGAGCGGACGCGCGCTCCGCGTCCGTCGCCCGCTTCACCGGCAATCGCAGCGTTCCGCGCTCGCCGCGCGCTCGGTCGCTCGCTCGCGCTGCGGCGGTGGCAGCGGAACCGCGCGCTGGCGATCGCGAGACCGGCGCCTTCGATCGGGCCGCCGACCTGCTGGCGACGACCGTGCCGCTCGATCGCGCCGGGTTCGCTACAATCGTCCAAGCGTGGCGCGAGCGCGCTGCCGTCGTCGCTCACGCCGAGGCCGCACTTGTCGCTGCGCTCGCGGAGCTCGATCGTTCGATGCTCGCCGCGGCGCGCACCGCCGCCGAAGCCACCGCGCGCCACGCCGAATGCGCGAAGCGCGGCCGTGATCTCGCGACCGCACTCGCTGCTGCAACGACGGCGCTCGAGGCCGCTCGCGCCGGCGCCGGCTTCGATCGCGAGGCGCTGCATCGCATGTTGTCTGCCGAGCCCGGCCGCGTCGACGCGCTCGCGAGCGAGCTCGACCGCCTCGATCGCGCGGTCGATCGCGCGCGCACGCGGATCTCCGAGCGCCGCCGGCTCGTCGACGATCACGCGACCGTTCGCCCACAACCTGCCGACGCCAACCGGCTGGCCCAGGTCGAGCTCGACGCCGCACGCGTGCCCGAGCTCTCGGCTGCCGTCACCGCCGCCGACCACCACGCCGCCGCGCTCGCCGCGACGCTCGCCGCCGACGACGATGCGCGCCGCCGCCGCCACGAGGCGCTGTCGATCTTCGCCGCCGCCGAGCGCGCAGCCGAGATCGATCGCGTGCTCGGCCAGGTGATCGGCTCGCACGACGGCAAGCTGTTCCGCAGCTTCGCGCAGAGCCTGACGCTCGATCAGCTCCTCTCGGTCGCCAACTCGCACCTCGAAGAGCTCGCCCCGCGCTACCAGCTCGAGCGCGTCCCCAAGCACGACCTCGAGCTCCAGGTCATCGATCGCGACTTCGGCGGCGAGGTCCGATCCGTTCAGAGCTTGTCCGGCGGCGAGAGCTTCCTGGTCTCGCTCGCGCTCGCGCTCGGCCTATCGTCGATGTCCGCCCACGACGTTCGCGTCCGCACGCTGCTCATCGACGAAGGCTTCGGCACGCTCGACCCCGCGACGCTCGACAGCGCGCTCGCCGTCCTCGACGAGCTCCAGTCCACCGGCCGCCAGGTCGGCGTGATCTCCCACGTTCCCGCGCTCCTCGATCGCGTCCGCGCCCACGTCCGCGTCACGCCGCGCGGCGGCGGGCGCAGTGAAGTGTTCGTCCCGCCGAGCTGAGGTCGGCGTCCGCCCCACGTGGGGCAGGTCAGGTTCCGGTCTCCGCTTCAGCCGGCGGCACGGAGGCAAACGTCGAGCCATCGAAGACGACTTGCTCGGTCTGCGGCGTCTGACAGTAACGATGCTTCGCGAGCACGATCTCGTGCGTATGGATGTCAGCGCACAGATAGACGACCGCCGTCGCGATGCTCTGGACGGTGGCGCGCTCGCGTGCGTCTGCAAGATGTTGCGACACGAGCAGCAACGCCGATCGTGTCTCTTTGGCGGTGCCTAGGAGCGAGCTCAGCACCGCCGCGGTGTCGCAATCGTCGGCGAGGAGCTGTAGGTAGTCGACCACGATCAGCGCGTGATCCGCCGGCTCGCTCTCGCGCCATCTTCGGGCGCACTCGCGGATCGTCGCCGCTGTGAGAGCCGCCGTGTCCTCGATCTGCAACCGCCACTTGCTCACCGCCGCAGCTGCATAGGTGAGCGCGGTCATGTCTTGGCGTTGAAGGGTCCCGGTGCGCAGCGGTAGCGGCCGAACCCCGGACTCCTGGAGCACGAACCGTTCGGCCGTCTGCACCGTCGTCTCGGCGAGCGACACCGATAACACCGCCGCGTCGTGCATCGCAGCGTGCCTCGCGACCGAGATCGCGAGCGACGTCTTTCCGACGCCCGGATGGCCGGCGAGCACCATGATCTCACCTGCGTGGAGACCGCCCGTACGATCGAGCATCGCGATTCCCGTGTGGATCGAGGTCGCATCGCGAAACCGCGCATCGAGACTGTTGAACAGACACTTCACCGCAACCTTCGCCTGGACCATGTCCGAGGTTTGCATCTGCCACTGACGCTCCGGAACCGCCGTTCGAGAAATCATGGAGCTGGTGTGATCAGAGAGACGCGTGTTCGAAGAGATCTCCGACTTGTTCCTTTTTCTCTCGCTCGTGTCGATTCTTGCTTGACGGATTCTCGGCGTCGCACACGTTGAATGTTGTCGAGTCGATCTCGATCAATCGCGAGACTCATTGCAGTCGCTGGTGCTGCATCGGTGGGTGTGTCTCGCGTTCGATCTCGATCGAGTTGTGGTTCATCGTCGAGAGCGCGCGCAGTAACGTCCAGATTCTCGATGCTATGAACGATGCAGGGATCGGAGAGAAAGCGCAGGTCATCATGGTTCAGGGTCGAGCGGTGGAGTCGAAGGGCAATGTGTATGTGGGCGGCGCGCGCCGCAGCTGGCAGGAGATCGATCGCGAGTTGCGTGCGATCGCAAAGCGGCAACGCGCACTCGATGCCGAAGAAGCGGTGTTGTTATGCACGGTCGTGAGACGCGAGATCTGGCGCGAGCTCGGAAAGGGATCCCTGCTCGAGTATCTCGAGGACGTGCTCGGGTACGGGCCGAAGGCGGCGAAGGAACGCGTCCGCGTTGCGTTGGCACTCGACGAGCTGCCTGTACTGGCGAACGCGCTCGCCACTGGCGAGCAGAGCTACTCGGCGATTCGCGAGCTGACGCGCGTCGCGACCAAGCAAACGGAAGCCGAGTGGCTTGCCGCGGTGCGCGGGAAGAACGTGCGCCAGGTCGAGGACCTCGTGTCGTGTCATCGCCGAGGCGATCGGCCGACCGATCCACCGGACTACAGTCTGAAGCCGCACGTCGTGCGCTTCGAGATCTCGACGGCGACGCACGCGCGGTTGCGGCATGTCCAGCAGGTTCTTGCCGACGAAACGGGCGGCCAGCTCGACGACGACGCATTCGTGACGGCGCTGTGTGATTCGATTCTCGATGGCAACGCCAGCGCTGACGATGGTGGACGCGCGCGCTTCCAGATTCTCACGACGGTGTGCGTCGGGTGTCAGCAGGCCTGGCAGCACGGCGGCGGCCGCGATCTACCGATCGGCGAGACAGATCTCGAGATCGCGGAGTGCGACGCGCAACGTGTTGGCTCGGACAGCGAGCCTGGAACCGCGGCGCAGGACGTGGCGCCCAAGGTCCGGCGGTTCGTGATGCTCCGCGATCGAAGGCGGTGCGTCGTGCCGGGTTGTCGCGCCAGTCGTCACATCGATGTGCATCACATCGTGCCACGTCATCTCGGCGGCGGTCATGAAGCCGAGAACCTGACGCTATTGTGCAGCGGGCATCATCGCGCATTGCACGACGGCACGCTCGCGATCACGGGTCGCGCACCGAACCTCGTGGTGAGCTGGAAGTATCGGCCAGATGAGCTCGCCGAAGATTCTCCCCCTCACGCGACTCCGGATCGGGTGCCCCACGTGGGGCAGCAGCCGGTGATCGACGGCGGCCGACTCGATGCGGACGATGATCCGCCGCCCCACGTGGGGCCGCTACAGCCGATCGAGGCCTTCGCCCCAGTTCGCGGCAGAGGACCGTTTATGAAAGGCTCCGCTCAACCCGGCCCGCCGGAGCAGCCGGCGCCGCACGTGGGGCCACCACCGGCGTCGAGCTATGCGTGGATCGTGATGAAGACCGAGGCCACGGTGGCGCTCGCAGGGCTCGGCTTCGCCAAGCAACATGCCCGGGCCTGCGTTGAACAAGCGGCGGCACAGATCTCGCGCGACGCACCGCTCGAACGACTCATACGAGAGGCCTTACGGTTGACAAAGCGATCGGTCGCTTAGCCGGCCGCGCCCCACGTGGGGGACGACTGGCAAGACTTCGAACCTGCGCGAGGTCTCGCGTTCGGGTCCGGAAGGTCGCGAGCTGGAAGCTCATGCACCGCACAGCATCGTCCTTGCCGCCGCAGTGCCACGTAAGAGTAGGCCCGCCTACTCCGGCTTCACGTACTCGAACATCTCGGGCAGTCCGTTGATGCCCTTGATCGGCGGCGCGATCCAGCTCGCCATCTTGCCGGGCTCGTAGACCGCCTTCATCAGGCTCTTCACGAACTCCTCGTCGGCCTGGTTCGGCAAGGCTCGACGAACCGAGCCCACAGCGCGTTAGACTTCCGGCGTGGAGGCCGAGGAGCTGATCGCAGCGATCGTCGCTGATCCCGAGGATCGGGCGGCGTGGATGGTCTATGCAGATTGGCTGCTCGAACGCGGTCATCCGCGCGGTGAGTTGATCCAGCTCGGGCCCGTCGCGGCGGCTGGCGACAACGCAGCGAAGTGGCGAATCCGCCAGCTCGAAGCTGACGAGGGTGTCCTCGTATCGCCACGACTGCGCGAGCGCGCTCGCCAATGGCGCTTTGCCTTCGACCGAGGCTTTGTAACGCTCGCTGAGTTTCAACGCCACGCAGAGCCGAGGGTCGATGCCGAGGCGCTCCGTGCGCTGTGTGCAGATCCACACGCGGGTCTCCTGCAGACCGTCATGCTCGATATCTTCGAGTATCTCGACGACGAAGACGAGGTCACCGGAACAACCCGCCGAGCCTACGCGCGCGCCGATGTCGGGGATCTCGATACGGAGCTTGCTCGGTTACGCTGGTTACGGGAGGTCCGCCTTCATGGCGTCGCTTGCACCGCGCTCGCACATAGAAGTCTCCAACACCTGACAACGGATTCGATCACCTGCGCCGATGCACGAATCGACCTGCCGGCACTCGAGACCCTCGACTGGCATGCGATGTCCGCGGCCGCAGGCTTCGGGACGATGCTGCGCGCCCCACTACCTCGGTTGCGCTCGCTCGGGATCGCGCGTGGTTACGCCGCGATGGTCGCCGAGCTCGCCATGCACCCAGTCGCGAGACAGCTCGCGAGTCTGAGTATCCAGACCAACGAGCTGGCGGCGATCTTGACGCTCGTCGAGAACGCCGCTGCGTTCCCAGATCTCCGCCAGCTTTCGGTGCGCGGGATCCACGAGGATCTCGAGCACGCGGAGGTCGATCGGCTTCGCGAGGCACTGACGCGCGCCTATCCCACGACCGAGATCTACGTGCCATGGCGCGCCCTGTCACCTGATCCACCTGAAGTCCTGGAGGAGCGTTCCACCGCCGCGCCCGAGGTCGACGATCAGTCTCGCCGGCCCGACGGCACGCTCGATGCGATTGGCCGCTGGAACCGCGGCGACTAGCGCGCGCGAGCCGCCAGTGCCGCGAGCGGCGCACCGGTCAGGCGCTGCACCGTCCACTCGGCCTGGGGCAGCGCGCCGAGCGAGCGATAGAATTTGAGCGCGGGCTCGTTCCAGTCGAGCACCGCCCACTCGAACCGGCCGTAGTTGCGCTCGACCGCGAGCTTCGCGAGCGCAGCCATCAAAGCGCCACCGACGCCGCCGCTGCGGGAGGCGGGGCGGACGAACAGGTCTTCGAGATACAGCCCGGGCTTGCCGAGGAACGTCGAGTAGCTCGTGAAGAACAGCGCGAACCCGACGGGCTCGCCGGCGCGCTCGGCGATCAGGACCTCGGCGGCCGGCCGTGCCCCGAACAACGTGGCGCGCAGCTGCGCTTCGTCGGCGACGACCTCGTGCGCCAGCTTCTCGTACTCGGCGAGGTCGCGGATGAAGCCGAGGATCGTCGCGCAGTCGTCGGCGCGCGCGATGCGAATAGCGAGGTCCATGCGCGCACTCTACTCGCGTGGCGCGCGCGGCGCAGCGACCACATACGCGACGTTCGGCCAGACCAGTTAGCGGAGCTTGTCGAGCATCGCCGTGAAATCGGGCGGCAGCTCCGAAGCCAGCTCGACGCGCTCGCCGGTGATCGGATGATCGAATCCGAGCGTCGCCGCATGGAGCAGCATCCGCGGCGAACCGATCACCTTCCCCGTGTAGTCGCGCACGTAGACCTCTTCACCGACGAGCGGATGGCCACTCTCGCTGAAGTGGATCCGGATCTGATGCGTGCGGCCGGTCTCCAGCCGGACCTTGCACAGCGTCGCGCCGCGCAACGCCGACTCGACCTCGACGTGGGTCACCGCGCGCTTGCCGCGATTGGGCTGCGTCGTCGAGCCGCGCAGGCCATCACCGCGGTCCTGAATCAGCCACGACTCGATCGTCCCGCTCGTCACCACGCCGTGCGCGACGCAGCGATACTCGCGCGCCATCTCGTGTGCGCGCAGCTGTGCGGCGAGCCCGATCTCCGCGCGCTTGGACTTCGCGAACATCAACAGGCCGCTCGTCGCGCGATCGATCCGATGGACGATGTGAAGCGCGACTGCGGTTGCAGCCTTGTTCTGGCGCCGCCACGCACCGCGGATCAGATCCATCGCGGTACCGGTCTCGCGGTCCTCGTACGGCACGCTGTTGACCCCGGCAGGCTTGTCGATCACGACGACATGCGGATCGTCGTAGACGAGCACGCCTTCGCGTTCCGGATCGTGCGGCCGGGGCGCGCTCAACCGTAGCTCGACGGCCTGACCGACCGCCAACCGATGATCGACCTCGGTCACCCGCGTGCCGTCGACAAACACCTTGCCCGCAGTGACATGCCGCTTCGCGACCGACCACGCGACGTTTGCTTTGTCCTTCACGAACGCAGCGATCGTCACGCCCGACTGCTCGACGGTCCACGGCAAGCGCGGACCATACTCTATCGGTCGAACGTATCGATGCGAACCGCGCCACGGAGGCCCTCGCGCGGGACCGCTGCGAGCTGCGCCCGAGCATCCGCGAGATCGCGTGCCGACGTCACGGCGACGACCGAACCGTCGAACGTCAGTTCCTTGTTCGAGCACAGGACGCGGCGTGTGAACCGACCATGGCTCGGAACCAAGACGTCCGCGACGTAGTAGCGGTCGCGCCAGCTAGCGTCGTCGGCGATCTCCTCTGCGACGCCTGGCAACCTCGTGCCCCGCCCGAAGATCCCATGGCCGCCACCGTGAAGCCGGTAGTCGGGCGGCATGCCCGCGACGGCAAACGACCAATCCGTGCCACCCATGTTCGTGCACGCCTCCGGAATCACGCTGCGGACCTGGACGATCGCGTACGTGTGGCCGTTCGCGGTGACGAAGGGGAGCTGTGGCGTCATCAGCGCCGGTGGCGTCACGGGCGCCGACGGACCGAGCACCTCCGGCAGGCGGTTCATCGGGAGCGCCACGGCTTCCGGCGATGCTCCTGCAAACAGGGGCTTGGTCGGGGACTCCGCGACGACCGGCTGCTGCGCCGGCTGGGGCCGCGGCGTACCCGCATCACAGCCGGCCCAGAAGACAACAACGAAGCTCTTCATCCGGGCCAGCATGGCCAGTTCTCCGCCCACTCGCAGTCAGGCCTACGTAAGATGTCCCCGTGTTCGACGTGGCCATCGTGGGTGCCGGCTCGGCCGGGTGTGTCCTCGCTCATCGGTTATCGGCAGAGTCTTCGCGCAAGGTCGCGTTGATCGAAGCAGGGCCGCCGAAGCACGGCTCGCTGCTCGTCCGCGCGCCGCTGCTCTATCAAAAGCTCTGGTACGGCAAGCTGTGCTGGGGTTACCGCACGGTCCCGCAGGCGCACGCCGATCAGCGCGAGATGTACTGGCCGCGCGGCAAGGTGATCGGCGGCTCGAACAGCTTCAACGCGATGGTCTACATCCGCGGCCACCGCGACAACTACGACGAGTGGCGTGACCTCGGCAACCCGGGCTGGGGTTACGCCGACGTCCTTCCGTACTTCAAGCGCTCCGAGGACAACGAGCGCGGCGCCTCGGACTTCCACGGTGCGGGCGGACCGATGCCGATCCGCGACACCTTCGACCCTCTCCCCGTCTCGCGCGCGTTCGTCGAGGCCGCGGCCGCGCGCTGCGGCGTCCCGATCACGACCGATTTCAACGGCGACGCGCAAGAAGGTGCCGGCTTTCCGCAGGTGACGATCTTCGGCGGCGTTCGGGTCAGCTCCGCGACCCACTACCTCGATCCGATCCGCGCACGCGACAACCTCACCGTGATCCCGAACGCGCTCGCATGCAGCCTCGTGCTCGACGGTGATCGTTGCACCGGGGTCAAGCTGCGCGTCGGCAAGACCGAGCAGGTGATCGAAGCGCGCGAGGTGATCGTGTGCGGCGGCGCGATCGGCTCGCCGCATCTGCTCATGCTCTCGGGCATCGGTGCCGGCGCCGAGCTCCAGGCCGCCGGCGTCGAGCCGCGCCACGAGCTGCGCGGCGTCGGTAAGCACCTCGAGGATCATCTGCTCGTATATCCGCAATGGCGGACCAAGCGCGGCGCGAACAAGGCGTTGAGCCGGCTCGGCATCGTCGGCTCGCTGTTCCAGCACGTGTTCGCGAAGCGCGGCAACCTCACGCGCGGGCCGGTCGAGGCGCTCGCGTTCGTCAAGCATTCAGCGGATTCGCCGCGTCCCGACAATCAGTTTCACTTCGCGGCGTGGGGACTCACCGGCCCGAATAGCGACGTCAAGCGCACCGATCCGTTCGGCCGGTTCTGCGCGATCATGCCCGGGCTGATCTATCCGCGCAGCCAAGGTCAGATCACGCTGCGCGACGGTGACCCGGCCTCGCCGCCGCTGATCGATCCGGCGTACTTCAGCGACCCACGCGACCTCGACCACATGCTTGCCGGCGTGAAGCTCGCGCGCGAGATCGCCGCGACCGAACCGCTCGCGAGCCTGCTCGAGGATGAAGTCTTCCCCGGCCCGACCACGACGTCCGACGACGACCTCCGCGCGTGGATCCGTTCGTCGGCCAACACGATCTTTCACCCGACCGGAACGTGCAAGATGGGCACGGACCCGGCCGCCGTCGTCGATCCAGAGCTGCGCGTCCATGGCCTGCGTAACCTGCGTGTTGCAGATGCCTCGGTGATGCCCCGGATCATCGGCGGCAACACGAACGCGCCGACGATCATGATCGCCGAACGCTGCGCTGACTTCATGAACTAGTGGTAAGCACGTGCCATGGAGCGCACGCTGTTTTCCGAGGAGCACGACGCCTTCCGCAAGGCGTTCCGCCAGTTCATGGAGCGCGAGGTCACGCCGCACCAGCAGCGCTGGCGCGAAGCGGGGCAGGTCGACCGCGAGGTCTGGCGCAAGGCCGGCGCGCAGGGCTTCCTCTGCCCGTGGCTCGAAGAGAAGTACGGCGGCGCGGGCTCGGACTTCCTCGCATCGACGATCGTGATCGAAGAGCTCGCGCGTCACTACGAGAGCGGCTTCGCGATGGCGCTCCACTCGGACGTGGTCGTGCCGTACATCGCGTCGTTCGGCACCGAAGAGCAGAAGCAGCGCTGGCTCCCCGGCTGTGCGTCGGGCGAATTCATCACCGCGATCGGCATGACCGAGCCCGGCGCCGGCTCCGATCTCGCGTCGCTCCAGACGACCGCGGTCAAAGATGGCGACGACTACATCATCAACGGCTCGAAGACGTTCATCTCGAACGGCCAGCTGTGCGACCTCGTGCTGCTCGCCGCGAAGACCGATCCGGATCCGAAGAACGCGCACCGTGGGATCTCGCTGTTCGTCGTCGAGGCGACGCGCAAGGGGTTCGTCAAGGGCAAGCGGCTCCACAAGATGGGCATGCCTTCGCAGGACACGAGCGAGCTGTTCTTCGAGGACTGCCGCGTGCCGGCCGCGAACCTCCTCGGTCAGCCGGGCGCCGGGTTCATGATGATGATGCAGAAGCTCCAGCAGGAGCGGTTGACCGTCGCGATCGCCGCGGTCGCCGGTGCCGAGCAGGTCCTCGAGGACACGCTCGTGTACGTCAAGGAGCGTCATGCGTTCGGCAAGCCGATCTCGAAGTTCCAGAACACCCAGTTCAAGCTCGTCGAGGCGCTCGCGAAGTGCCAGGTCGGCCGCGCGTACATCGATCAGGTCCTCGTCGGCCATGTCGCGGGCAAGGAGCTCGTGTCCGAGTGCTCGATCGCGAAGTTCTGGACGACCGACATGGCGCAAGAGGTGATCGACGAGTGCCTCCAGCTGTTCGGCGGCTACGGCTACATGCTCGAGTATCCGGTGACCCGCGCATTCATGGACGCTCGGGTCCAGCGGATCTACGCCGGCACGAACGAGATCATGAAGGTCATCGTGGCCAAGCGGCTCGGCCTGTGAAGACCGCGGTCATCGACATCGGCACGAACACGCTGCTGCTGTTGATCGTCGACGAGCAGCTTCATCGCGTCGTCGATTTGTGTCGATTCGGCCGGCTCGGTAAGGGTCTCGACGCGAGCGGCAAGCTGGCGCCCGAAGCGGTCGCGAATTCACTCGAGATCTGTCGCGAGTACCGCCGCGTGATGGACGAGCACGGCGTCACCGCGCCCGCCGTGATCGCGACGCAAGCCTTGCGCGAGGCCCAGAACGCCCGCGACTTCGTCGAGCCGGCGCAGCAGATCCTCGGCGCGCAGATCGAGATCATCACCGGTGCGCGCGAGGCAGAGCTCGCGTTCACCTCGGTCGCGAATGCGTTCCCGAACCTCGCGGGCCATCCCTATGTCGTCGTCGATGTCGGCGGCGGCTCGACCGAGCTCATCGTCACCGACGGTGCGAAGGTCGTGTCCGCGGTCAGCGTCCCGATCGGCGCGGTCCGCCTCACCGAGCGCCACCTGAAGCACGATCCACCGGCGCACGGCGAGATCCTCGAGCTCGAGGCCGATATCGATCGCCACCTCGCGCAGCTCGCACTCCCCGTCGGCGTGCCGCTGATCGGCACGGCAGGCACCGCGACGACGATGGCCGCGGTCGCGCTGAAGCTGACGACCTACGACCCCGACAAGGTCACCGGCCTCCGGCTCGAGCCCGAGCGCGTCGCCGAGCTCCGCGACGCGATGCTCGCCGCGACGACCGCCGAGCGCCGGGGGACCCCTGGCGTCGAGCCGCAGCGCGCGGACGTGATCGCCGCAGGCATCGCGATCTACGCGCGCGCACTCGACCGGATTCACGCGCCCGTGATGATCACGTGCGATCGCGGGATCCGCTGGGGCCTAGCTTACGAACGTCGGATGTAGCACCGGCGCGAGCTGGTACAGCATCAGGTAGACGAGCACACCGGTCACCGACACGTACGCCCAGATCGGCCACGTGAATTGCACGATCTTCTTGTGCGCCGCGAAGTCGCCGCGCAGCGCCCGGCGCAGCGCCACGATCACGAGCGGCACGAGCACGATCGCGAGCAGCGTGTGCGACGACAACACGGCCAGATAGATCGTGCGATCCAGACCGTCGCCCGGATACTTGTGTGTGCCGCTCACCGCGACGCGGATCAAGTACGACACCAGGAACACGCACGCGACGGTGAACGCCGCGAGCATCCGCTTCTTGTGCAGCGCCTGATCGCCACGCGCGATCGCCATCCGGCCGGCGATCAGCAGCACGAAGCAGGTCAGGTTCAGTAGTGCGTTGAAGGCCGGGTGGATCTGCGCGACCGAGAACGTCATTGCCGACCGGCCACGACCATCATCGCGAACAGGATCGGCATGTACACGATCGACGCGAGGAACACCTGGCGCGCCCACTTCGTCGAGCCGTCGCCGGCGATCGCCTGGATCAACACCATCGCGCCGAGCACGATCGCGGTCACGAGGTACGCTGGCCCTGCGACGCCTAGCAGGGCGGGCAGGACGCTGACCATCACCTGGACGAACAGGTACGCGACGATCGACAACCGCGCGGCGCGCGCTCCGTGCGTACCGGGCAGGGTCTTCAAGCCGGCGGCGTCGTACTCGCGCTGGCGATAGATCCCGATCGCGTGCGTGTGCGGGATCTGCCAGAAGAACAACACGCCGAACACCGCGAGGCCCGGCCCGTCGACCCGACCGGTCGCCGCGGTCCAGCCGATCAGCGCCGGCATCGCGCCGGGCACCGCACCGACGAACGTCGACCAGTGCGAGCGTTGCTTCATCGGCGTGTAGACACCGACGTACAGGAGCAGCGCGACCAAGCCGAGCGCGGCGGGCACGATCCCGACGAGCAACAGGGCCGGCAGCGCGAGCGCACCTTCGACCGCACCGAACACCAGCGCGGTGTTCGGCTGCAACCGCTGCATCGGCAACGGCCTGGTCTTCGTGCGCGTCATCAAGCAATCGACGTCGCGCTCGAGCCACATGTTGAGCGTGTTCGCCGACGCGACGATCAACGCGCAGCCTGCGAGCAACGCGAGCGCCGTTCCCAGGGCAACCGTGCCCGGAGCGAGCGACATCGCGCCAGCCGCGGTCAACAGCGACATCACCATGATGTTCGGCTTGACCAGCGCGACGACATCCGTCGCCTTCGCGCGGAGCACTCCAGCGGTCACAGCGCCACCAGCTCGCCGTCGACAGCCGTCTTCTTCTGGCGGCGGCCCGTCATCAACCACGCCGACATCCACAGCGCCCACAGGCTCGCTGCACCGGCGAAGTGGCCGACCGCGAGCGGCACGGCGCGCAGTGACAACACGACGAGAACGCCGAGCGTGATCTGCGCGGCGACGAGGATCGGCGCGATCACGCAGAGCCTGCGCAATCCGCGCCACGACGGCGCTGCGCGATAGACCTTGATCGCGGCGATCGTCGTCACGATCGCGACGATGCAGCCGAACGTGCGGTGCCACATGTGCACCGTCTGGCCGACGCCGTGCGGCACCCAATCGCCGGTCGCCGTGCACGCCGGCATACCGATGCACGCGAGCGACGCGCCGAAGTGGCGGACGAGCGCTCCGAACAGGAGCTGGCAGAACACCGCGCCGCACGCGATGCCGATCCACTTGCGAGCCGAGCCGAGCTGCGCGCGGAGCTTCTCGTGACGATCGAGCTCCATCGCCGACGGTGCGGGCCGCGTACGGAACGCCGTGTAGATCAGCATCGCGAAGTAGCTCATGCCGAGCAGCAGGTGGCCGGTCGACACGAACCACACGAGCTTGAAGTAGACCGTGATCGCGCCGAACAGGCCCTGCGCGAGCACCATGCCGAGCAACAGCCAGCCGAGCCAGCGCAGCTCGGGGCGGCGGCGGTGGATCAGGATCGTCAGCACGATCTGGAGGATGCCGACCGTCATCGCGGCGAGCCGGTGACCGTGCTCGTAGAGGACGCCCCCGGTCATCGCCGGCAGGATCGATTTGTGGCAGATGACGAACGCCTCGGGACACGCCAGGCTCGACCCGGTCGCGTTCACCATGCCGCCGATGATCAGCAGCAGGAAGGCCGCGCAGGCCGCGAGCTTGGCTACTTTGTGCTCGAGCATCTGGCGATGGTTGGGTACCACATCTCGGCTGCGAGACACGAGAGTTCCCGAGCGCTGCGACAACTCACCACCGACCTGCGCGGCTGCGCCACACTCTAGCGAAATCAGATGGTTATGACGTGGTGCAACATTGCTCCGCCGGTGCGATCGGCCTTACAGTACAGCCCTGCCGGTGCCGGACCTGTGGGAAGAAACGACGTCGATCGGCACGCTGCGGTCGGATGACCTGACCCGGGACGGCGTCGTGTTTCGGTACAACCACTACCTCTACCGAACGAGCGGCACTCACCTGTCGAACGGTGGGATGGGGACGGTCTACGAGCTCGAGCGCCGCGACGACGAGAGCGGTGCGATCGAGAAGATCGTCGGCAAGGTGTTCCACGCGAGCTACTTGCACCAGCTCCGCACGGACGAGGTCACGCGCCGCGATCACCACAACAACCTCGCGGCGATGGCGCGAATCGCGGCGATCGAGCACCCGAACATCTTGCCGACCTACGTGTCGGCGCCGATCGCCGACAACTACCTGTTCGTGACGCCGCGGATGGGCGTGACGCTGCTCGAGGCGATCGCCAAGCACAACCTCACGCCGCGCGCGCGCACGAAGCTGTTGGTGCAGGCGCTCGAGGGTCTGTCGACGCTGCACGCCGCGCGGCTGATCCACCGCGACTTCACGCTGCGCAACATCCTCGTCGACGACGGCGCGAACGTCGCTTACCTGTTCGACTTCGATCTCGCGATGTCGCTCGACGACGTCGCGAACCAGACCTACCGCACGTATTACAAGGGCCGGATCTTCGGCTCGCCCGGTTGGTCGGTGGCTCCCGAGACGATCGATCAGGCGTTGATGGACACCGGGATCAACACGTCGCTCGACATCTACGCGATCGGCGGCGCGCTGCACGGCCTGTTCACCGAGAAGCTGCTGTACGGCGAGGCCGACGATATGTGGGCGCTGCTGATCCGGATCGCCGAGGGCGTCGTCGTCGGCGGCAAGAGCAAAGTGTTCTATCCCGATACGGTGCCGGCGACGTTGCGCGCGGTGATCGAAGGCTGCCTCGAGCGCGATCCGAGCCAGCGTTTTCCGTCGGTCGGTGCGGTCGTCCAGGAGCTGCGCGGCATGCTGCGCGAGCTGCCCGACGAAACCAAGCGCGAGTCGAAGCGGAGGATGCAGACGTCCGCCGAGGACGCGAAGGCGATGGCGGTCAACGCGGTCAGCACCGCGGCCGATCCGAGCATCACGTCCGACATGGTCAAGGCCGCCGAGGCCGCCGTGTACGAGTGGGGTTACAACGTCGAGCGCGCGCTCGGTCGCGTACGCGGCCATCCGATCTTTCTCGCGGCGCCGCGGCCCGACCTCGTCCAGAGCGGCGGGTTTCCCGACGCGAACATCTTCCCGAAGCTGGTCACCGTGATCGATCTGACGCGGATCGCGGATCCGCGTGGGTTCGTCGAGAGCTGGCAGCGCTACTTCTGGCCGATCCTGAAGCGCGTGCGCCAGGGCCTCCTGACGTCGCTGCACAAGGTGATCTACGACGCCGCGACCAGCACGTTGCTGCTGTTCAGCGAGTACGTCGACGATCCGCGGTTCGGCGAGAGCATCAACGACGCCGACATGCACATCGATGGTGCGCTGTCGCTCGGCTTTGTCGTCGTCCGCCAGGTCGCCGCGCTGCACGAGCACGGCATGGCGCACAACAACATCTCGCCCGGTGCGCTGCTGTTCAAGGGCGTCGCCGAGGCCCGCCAGGTCGTGCCCGCGATGATCGGCCTCGTCGAGCCGGCGATGGGCGCCGAGGCGATGGCAGGCGACTGCCGCGCGCTGTCCGGGATGATCCTGACGTGGCTGCGGCCGAATCGGATCGCGGCGCTCCACATCCGGATCAAACCGATGTTCGAGGCGCTGCGCACGAAGCTGAGCTCGTGGGCGTTCGACAAGACCGTGCAGACGCCGTCGATCGATCAGCTGGTCGCGCTGATCAGCGATGCGCTCGCGCTCGTCGACTTCAACTTCTCGGTGCTGCGCGATTCGGGTGGTGACCTGCAGGAATACGCGTTGTTGTTGATCAGCCTGCGCCTGTATCATCTGCTGTGGCCAGCCTCGCAGGCGGCGCCACAGCGGCCCACGCAACCGCAGCTCCGCCGGTGATGCGCCTCGCCAAGCTCGCTTTCGCGATCGTCATCGTCGCGATTGTTGCGGCCGCCTTCGCGATCGCGTTCCGCGGTGCTTTCTCGGCGGTCGTCCACTGGATCGGTGGAGCGAACGTCGTCGACATGATCTCGCGCCTCCCGTGGTGGGCGAAGATCTTGTTGCCGGCCACGGGCGGGCTCGGCGCCGGCCTGATCCGGGTGCGCAGCGCGAAGCTGCGCGGCGCGAGCGGCGTCGGCTACGTGATGGAGGCGATCGTCCTCGGCCGCGCGCGGATTCCGTTACTGCGCAGCTCGCTCCAGGCGATCGCGTCCTGGTTCGCGATCACGACCGGCAACTCGCTCGGCCGCGAGGGTCCGCTGATCCAGTTCGGTGCGGCGGCGGGCGAAGGTGCGCGGCGCTGGCTCCGGCTCGACGACGCGCACGCACCACTCGTGCTCGCTGCCGGTGTCGCCGCCGGTTTTGCGGCCGCCTATAACGCGCCGATCGCGGCGACGTTGTTCGTGCTCGAGATCGTGACCGGCGTGATCGTGCTCGAGGCCGCGATCCCCGTGATGGTCGCCGCGGTGATCGCGACCGTCGTCATTCACATCACCGTCGGTTCGGCGCCGATCTACACGACGCGGACGTTCGCGCTCGTCGATCCGTACGAGCTCGTCGGTTTCGCGGTGCTCGGCGTCGCGTGCGCGCCGATCGGCGTCGGGTTCTTGCGCTGGTTGTCGCTGACCGAGCGCTGGTGGAGTCGGTTGCCGTTGCCGGTGCGGCCCGCGGTCGGCGGCGCGGTGTGCGGCCTCGTGATGTGCGCGATTCCGGCCGTCGCCGGCAACGGTTTCGAAGAAGTCACGTCGATCCTCGACGGCCACCTCGCGATCGCGGCGGTCTTGTTGTTGTTGCTCGCGAAGCCGCTCGCGACCGCGGCGTCGGTGAGCTCGGGCAATCCCGGTGGCGTGTTCACGCCGACGTTGTTGCTCGGCGCGAGCACCGGCCTCGTCTATGCGACCGGCCTGCACGCGGTGTTCGGCGACCAGATCGCGTCGTCCGGAACGTACGCGCTGGTCGGACTCGCTGCTGCGCTCGCCGCGACGACGCACGCGCCGCTGATGTCGGCGCTGCTCGCGTGCGAGCTCTCGGGCGACTACGCGCTCGTCCTGCCGCTGTTGCTCGCGTGTGCTCTCGCCGCGGGAGTGGCGCGCCGGCTGTACGTCGACTCGGTCTACACGGCGGAGCTGACGCGGCGTGGCTTGCGGTGGCGACTCACGCTCGATGGCCGGCGGGTCATGGAGAACCAGACGCAATCGACCGACGTCGTGTGATCTTCAATACTTACGATTCCCGAAACCGCGGAGACCGATCATGCGTCTAGAAGGCGATGACGTATCGCAACGATCTCGACGCGCTCGCCGCCCGCAAGACCGCGCTCGAATTCGAGGTCGAGCAGAAGACGCGCGAACGCGATCTCGCCGCGATGCTGCTCCACGAAGCGAAGGCCCGCGCGAAGCTGCCGGTACTCGACAACATCCGCGTCGCGACGCCGTGCAAGGCCGACTGGAACGACATGGTCGGCGACGAGCGCGTTCGTCACTGCATGAAGTGCGACAAGGACGTGTTCAACCTGTCGCAGATGACGCGTGAGGACGCCGAATCGTTGCTGCACGAGAAGCAGGGCAACTTGTGCGCGCGTTACTTCCAGCGCGCCGATGGCACGATCCTCACGAGCGACTGCGTCGTCGGCAAGCAACAGCGTCGCCGCCGCCGGGTGATGGCCGTGGGCGCCGCCGCGCTGCTCGCTGGCGGCGGTGCCTTCACGTGGAAGTTGATGACGCACCAGCAGGGCGAAGTCGCGCAGCTCGATGTCACCGCGGGTGAGATCGAGGTGCTCGGTGGGATGCAGGGTCCGCCGCCGCCCGACGACACGCTCCCCGAGCACGCGAACGTCGAGACCGCGTCGCCGGATCTCGTGATGGGCCAGACGGTGGCGCCGCTCGAGCCGCCACACACGTCGCACGAGGCGCCAGCGCACAAGGTCGCGGCGAAGAGGACGAAGTGAGCTACCGCAGCGATCTCGACGCGCTCGATGCGCGTCACAACGCACTGACGAACGATCTGACGACCAAGACGCGCGAGCTGGAGCAAGCGACCAAGCTGCTCGAGCACGCGAAGCTGCCGGTGCTCGACAACATCCGGGTCGCGTCGCCGTGCACGGCGGACTGGACCCAGATGACCGGCGACGCGCGCGCGCGCCACTGCAACAAGTGCGACAAGCAGGTCTTCGATCTCAGCGAGATGACGCGCGCCGAGGCCCAGGCCTTGATCATCGAGAAGAACGGCAAGCTGTGCGCGCGCTACTACCGGCGCTCCGACGGCACGATCCTGACGAGCGATTGTCGGATCGGTGTGGTCGCGGCGCGCAAACGCAAGATCATCGCGGTCGCCTCGCTCGCGATGATCAGCGCCGGCGTCGCCGCGGTCGTCCAGCACCACGAGCGCGTCGAGCTCGATGCGATCGATAACATCGAGGTCGCACCGGCACGCGAGGCGACGACCGGCCACATTCAAGCGAACGCGAAGACCGAGGCACCGCCGCCGAAGCCGATTCCGCCGCCGCAGGTCGAGGTCGTCGAGCCGCCGACGATGCATACGATGGGCGTGATCGCGATCGATCACCACTTCGACCTCGAGCCGGAGTCCGAGTCGTCAGCGAAGTAATCGCGGCGACGCGTCGTCTTCGACGCGAGGTGCCGCGGGTGGCAGCGCGCGTGCGGTGGCGGCCGGGAGCACCGGCTCGAGCAGCTCCCAGCGCCGCACGAACGCATTCGCACGGGTCAGCCGGGTCAAGCGCTGGCCCGCAAAGCCGATCGCGACGAGCCCGAACAGGGCGGTGAACGCGATCCCGAACACGCCGCCGCGCAGAAACGCGACCAGCGCGAGCGCGCCGATCATCAGCGTGCCGATCGCGGTCGATGCCGCGAACACGACGAGCGGTACGGCCGAACGACGCTTGCAGCGCGGGCAGCGTACGAGGCGCATCGTGACCTTCGCCTGATGCTTCGCGTCGGCCTGCGCTTCCTGGAGGGCGGCGGTGCGGGCGGCTTCGCGATCGAGGCTGCCGATCGTGGTCGACAAGCCGATGCCGTCGGCGAGCACGATGGCGCGACCATGCGTACCGCAGGCGCGACAGTCGAAATCCACGCCGACCTCGGTCTGGAGGTCAGCGCTGTGTGACGTCATCACCACGCGGCGGACGCTAGCACGGCTATGCTCCGGCCATGCCGGGCATCGATCGTCGAGACTTGTTCCGCGCGGGCGCGGTGACGTTGTTGGCGTCTGCAGCCGGGTGTCACGCGAAGGCAGCCGAAGAAGACGAGCCGTATCTGGCGCCACCTGCCTGGCCGCCGACGCACGCGACGCAGGTCGGTCAGCCGATCGCGGCGCTCGCGAACCTGCCATCACCCGAGGTCGTCGAGGCCTCGATCACGGATCTCGCGGGCCGACTCGCTCGCGGCGAGACCACCTCGGTCGCGCTCGTGAAGGCGTATCGCGCGCGGATCGAAGCGGCGAACGAATCGCTGCGCGCCGTGCTCGAGGTCAACCGCGAGGCGGAGACCATCGCGGCGCAGCTCGATGCAGAGCGCGCGGCCGGTCACCTGCGTGGCCCGCTCCACGGCATCCCGATCCTCGTGAAAGACAACATCGATACCGGCGACACGATGCTGACAACCGCGGGCTCCCTCGCGCTCGCGGATGCGCCGGCACCGCGCGATGCGTTCGTGATCGCTCGGCTGCGCATGGCGGGCGCGATCATCCTCGGCAAGGCGAACCTGTCGGAGTGGGCGAACCTGCGCGGCAACGGCTCGATCTCGGGGTGGACCGCGCGCGGCGGCCAGTGCCGCAATCCGTACGCGCTCGATCGAAGCGCGTCGGGATCGAGCAGCGGTTCGGCGGCCGCGGCGGCCGCGAGCCTGGCGACCGTGACACTCGGCAGCGAGACCGATGGCTCGATCACCTCGCCGGCGAGCCTCACGAGCTGCGTCGGGATCAAGCCGACGATCGGCGTGGTCAGCCGTGGTGGCGTCATCCCGATCTCGTTCAGCCAGGACACGGTCGGGCCGATCACGCGCACCGTGCGCGACGCCGCGCTCGTGTTGAACGCGATCGCCGGCTTCGACCCGGAGGATCCGGTGACGTTCGGCGCGCCGATCGAGGACTACACCAAGCACCTCGACGACAGAGCCCTCGCCGGCGCGCGGATCGGCGTGCCGCGTAAGGGCTGGTTTGGCATCTCGCGCACGATCGATTCGTTCGTGACGACCGCGCTCGCGAAGCTCGCCGACCTCGGCGCGGTGATCGTCGACAACGTCGAGCTCGAGATTCCGCCGCAGCTCGGCGGCCTCGAGCTCGGCGTGTTCTTCTCCGAGCTCAAGCCGGGCCTCGCCGCGTATCTCGCACGCCGCGGCGACCCGAAGTTCCATTCGCTGCTCGACGTGATCGCGTTCGATCTCGCGAACAGCTCGCGCGAGCTCCGCTACTTCGGCCAGGAGCTGTTCGAGCAAGCGCAGGCCAAGCCCGGCCTCGCGGCGAGCGACTATTCGAGCGCGCGCAGGCAGTGCCTCGAGATCTCGCGCGGCTTGATCGACGGCGCGATCGAGAAGCACCAGCTCGATGCGATCGTCGTCGGTACCAGCAGCCCGCCGTGGTTGATCGATCCGCTGTGCGGCGACACGTTCCCGGCCGCGCCGAATGCGCCGACGCTACCCGCCGTCGCCGGCTATCCCCACATCAGCGTGCCGGCGGGCGACTTCCACGGCCTGCCGATCGGGCTGTCGTTCATCGGCACAGCGTTCACCGAGGCGAAGCTGTTCGGCTACGCGTACGCGTACGAGCAAGCGACGAAGCATCGCAAGCCACCGCGCTACCTCGCGACCGCAGAGCTGTAACTACATCCCGAGGCCGAGATAGAACGGCGAGAGCCGCATCACCCAGTGGAGGCCGTAGCTGCCCGGCGGATCGAAGTAGCCGAACACGAGCCCGGTGATCGGAAACGCGACGGCGAACGCGAACGCGACCCGCCAGGCCGCGGGGCGGTGCAGGCCGCCCAGCTCGGTCGCGAGCACGAAGCAGAACACGGTGAACGCGAGCCCGAGCATCAGGCTGACCTGGAGCCCGAGATGGCCGAGCGGCATCAGCGCGCACAGCAACAGCCAGCCGATTGCCTCGGCGAGCGCGGCCGGGCCGGCGCCGGCGTACAGCGCCACCGCGATCGTATCCGTCAGGCGTGGCGCGCGATCGCGGCTTCCGATCGAGATCGCGAGGTGAGACAGGATCCCGATCAAGAGGTAGTGCGCGTACGGCCCGAGCGCACTCGAGATCGCGGCGATCAGCGAATCCGGCCGGGGCAGGCCGAGGATCGTCATCGCGAGCTGGCGCACGGCCGCGAGCACGGTCGCGCCGGTCGCGAGCATCGCGAGGGGGTTGAGGGAGGTGCGCTTGCCCTCGAACCAGGTCGCGGCGAACGTCGCCGGCGCGTGGGTGAGCTCCCAGCTCGTCGCGAGATACGAACGCACCTCGTGCCACATCGCGGCGAAGCCGTCGCGCAACCAGGTCGGCGCGGCGCGCACTCGCTCCCTCATAATCTGAAGTCGACGACCATGTCGTCTTGCGGGACGACCTTCTTGGTCTGGACGTGGCCCTGCATATTGACGGTGATTTCGCGCGGCTGGTCGCTGCGCGGCACCTTCATCATGATCGGCGTCTTGCCCCTGGGATGGCCGTCCATCGAGACGGGAGCGAACGACGGGAACGATCGGACCTGAACGTTCACGAGATCCAGCTCTTGCGGTCGGACCTCGCGAGGTCCTGACCCGATCTTCACCATCACCGCGACCACGATCGCCACGACGACAACACCACCGGCGATGAACCAGCGTGCGAGGTGTTTTGACGGCACGGCTCGCGACCATACACCACGGTCTGGCGCTATGGTCCGCGCATGACTCGACCCATTCGCCGTGTCGCCGTGCTTGGAGCGGGCGTCATGGGCAGCGGCATCGCTGCGCACTGCGCCAACGCAGGCATCCCCGTCGTTCTCCTCGATATCGTGCCACCTGATGGTCAGGCGGGAAAAGTTGGACGCAACGCGTTTGCCTCGGGCGCGCTCGCGAAGCTCAAGAAGGCCAAGCCCGCGGCGTTCATGCACCCGCGCAACGAGCTGCTGGTCTCGATCGGCAACTTCGACGACGACCTCGCGAAGGTGAAGGACTGCGATCTGATCGTCGAAGCCGTCGTCGAGCGGCTCGACATCAAGCGCTCGCTGTTCGAGAAGCTCGAGAAGCTGGTCGCGCCCGAGACGATCATCGCGTCCAACACCTCGGGTCTGCGGATCGCGGACCTGCTCGTCGGTCGCAGCGAGGACTTCAAGCGCCACTTCATGGTGACGCACTTCTTCAACCCGCCGCGCTACATGAAGCTGCTCGAGCTGGTCGCCGGCCCCGAGACCTCGCCCGAGGCAAAGGCCGCGGCAGAGAAGTTCGCGCAGGATCTCGGTAAGGGGATCGTGTGGGCGAAGGACACGCCGAACTTCATCGGCAACCGGATCGGCCTCCAGTCGATGATGACGACGATCCACCTGATGCTCGAGAAGGGACTCCAGCCCGAGGACGTCGACAACATCACCGGCATCCCGATGGCGCACCCGAAGAGCGCGACGTTCCGCACCGCGGATGTCGTCGGCCTCGACACGGTCGGCCACGTCGCGAAGAACTGCTACGACACGCTGACCGAGGATGAAGACCGCGCGACGTTCGCGACGCCGGCTTTCATCACGACGATGATCGAGAAGGGCCAGCTCGGCGACAAGACCAAGGGCGGGTTCTACAAGAAGACGAAAGACGGCCTGCTCACGCTCGATCCGAAGACCGGCGAGTACCGGCCGAACGGCGGCGACGCCGAGATCAAGAAGGTGACGAAGGCGCTCGGCAAGATCGAGGACAACCGCGAGCGCGTCCGCAAGCTGGTCGCGACGCCGGGCATTGTCGGCGAGTTCGCGTGGACCGTGCTCGCGAAGTCACTGTCGTACGCCGCGCGCCGGATCCCGGAGATCGCAGATCACGATCCGATCGTCGCGATCGATAACGCGATGAAGTGGGGCTACGGCTGGGACCTCGGTCCGTTCGAGACGTGGGACGCCTTGCTCGAAGGCGACAAGACGATCGCGTTCGGCGAGCTCGCGAAGCGGATGAAGAAGACCGCCGCGCTGCCCGCGTGGTTCGACAAGATGATCGCGAAGGACGCCCAGGGCTTCTACAAGGGCAACCAGGTGTGGGACCCGATCAAGGGCGACTACGTGACGCGCGAGACCGATCCGCGCGAGGTCACGTGGGAAGTGCTCCGCAAGGGCGCCGCGCCGGTGTTGAAGAACGCCGGTGCCGAGGCGTGGGACATCGGCGATGGCGTGCTCGGTCTGACGCTGAAGACGAAGGCGAACTCGATCGACTCCGACGTGATCAAGATGATCCACGACTCGGTCGAGCGCGCCGAGCGCGACTTCCGCGCGATGGTGATCTGGAACCAGGGCGAGTTCTTCTGCGTCGGCGCGAACCTGTTCGCGGTCGTGATGGCGGCCGGTCAGAAGCAGTGGGACCAGCTGCGCGAGATGATCAAGGGCTACCAGTACGCGACCCAGCGGATGAAGTACTCGCGCGTGCCGGTCGTCGCCGCGCCCTACAACATGACGCTCGGCGGTGGTCTCGAACTGTGCATGGGCTCGACGGCGGTCCAGGCCGCGGCCGAGACCTACTCGGGCCTCGTCGAGGTCGGCGTGGGCCTGATCCCCGGCGGCGCCGGCACGATGAACATGCTGTGGCGGTCGATGGAGAGCATCCCCGAGGGGACCGAGATCGATACGTACGCGTTCGTCACGCAGACGTTCAAGAACATCGCGCTCGCGAAGGTCGCGACGTCGGCCGAAGAGGGCAAGGCGTTCGGTTATTTCCGGAACAGCGATGGGGTGTCGTTCGACCGCGCGCGCCAGCTGTGGGAAGCGAAGCAACGCGCGATCGGGCTCGCGAACGCCGGCCATCATCCGCCGGCGCCGCGCGCGTACAAGTTGCCGGGCGAGAACGGCATCGCGACGCTGAAGATGCTCGTCAACACGCTCGAGGCCGGCAAGTACGCGAGCGCGCACGACGCGAAGATCGCGATGCACCTGGCGAACGTGCTGTGCGGTGGCGCCGACGGTCACGTCGCGCCGTGCACCGAGGACAAGATCCTCGAGCTCGAGCGCGAGGCGTTCCTGTCGCTGTGCGGCGAGCCGCTCAGCCAGGCGCGCATGCAGTACATGCTCCAGAACAACAAGCCGCTCAGGAACTAAGACCATGGAAGACATCGTCATTGCAGAAGCTGTTCGCTCCGCCGTCGGCCGCTCCCACAAGGGCTCGCTCGCGACGAAGCGCCCCGACGAGCTCGCCACGGACGTGATCCGCGGGCTGCTCCAACGCGTGCCGCAATTCCGCGGCAAGATCGACGACGTGATCCTCGGCTGCGCGATGCCCGAGGGCGAGCAAGGTCTCAACGTCGCCCGCCTGATCGCGCTCAACGCCGACCTCGGTATCGAGTGCCCGGGCCAGACGATCAACCGGTTCTGCTCGAGTGGCCTCCAGGCGATCGCGACGGCGGCCGGTGCGATCGCGATCGGTAGCGCCGATGTCGTGCTCGCCGGCGGCGTCGAGTCGATGACCTACGTGCCGATGACCGGGTTCCATCTGTCGGCGTCGCCGGAATTGATGGAGCACCTGCCGGGCGCGAACACGCCGATGGGCATCACGGCGGAGAACGTCGCGAACCGGTTCGGCATCACGCGCCAGATGCAGGACGAGTTCGCGTTCCGCTCGCAGCAGAAGGCGGCCGCGGCGCAGAAGAAGAACGTGTTCAAGGACGAGATCGTGCCGGTCCGGGCGATCTCGTTCAAAGACGGCAAGCGGGTCTACACCGACTTCCTGGTCGACGAGATGCCGCGCCACGACACGACGCTCGAGGGCCTCGGCAAGTTGCCGCCGGCGTTCGCCGTGGGTGGCAGCGTGACCGCGGGCAACGCGTCGCCGCTGTCCGACGGCGCGGCCGCATGCATCGTGACCAAGCCGAGCATGTGCGAGCACCTCGGCGTGAAACCGCTCGCGCTATTTCGCGGGTTCGCGGTCGCGGGCGTCGATCCCGAGATCATGGGCATCGGTCCGATTCCCGCGGTGCGCAAGCTGCTCGCGAAGCATCACCTCGAGGTCTCCGACATCGAGCTGTTCGAGCTCAACGAGGCGTTCGCCTCGCAGTCGGTGTACTGCCAGAAGGAGCTCGGCATCCCCGACGACCGCGTCAACGTGAACGGCGGCGCGATCGCGCTGGGTCACCCACTCGGCTGCACCGGGGCGAAGCTCACGGCGAGCGCGCTGTACGAGCTGCGCCGCCGCGGCGGTCGCTATGCGGTGGTCACGATGTGCATCGGCGGTGGCCAGGGCGCGGCGGGGCTGTTCGAGAACCTGGCGTAAGATTACAGCCGTGCGCAGTGCTGTCCTGATCCTCGTCGCCCTGGCCGCTTGCAAGGGCAAACCGAAGCATCGGCCGCCGCCGGAGAACCTCGGCACGGTCGATCCGAACAGCAAGGCGACGAAGAGCCCGAACACCGACGCGCCGGATATCGCTCTGCCACACGGCACCGGCAAGCCGCCGGTGAAGACGACCGAGCCGCTGCCGCTCAAGAAGCTACTCGAGCTCCAGGGGCGGACGTGGAAAGGCTTTCAGATCCAGCCGCACGCCATCAACCCCGACAAGGGCATGGAGGTCCAGCACATCACCGAGGACAAGCCGAAGATCACGGCGACGATCACGATCGCGCCGTGTTCCGAGCAGGCCGTGCTCGGCGCATGCAAGCCGATGCAGCTAGCGCTGTGGCAGGCCGACGAGGCTCACCTCGAGATGATGATCCCCGACGAGCTTCGCGGCGACGCGAAGTTCGAGATGGGCACCGTGAAGTTTCACACCGCCGATCTGATCTACACGTTCCAGGTCGGCCAGACCAACGGCACGTTCACGAAGGGCTCGAACGCCGGCATGGCGTACGTCGCGTTCACGTACGCGTACATCCTCTACTTCAACGACGGCGTGAATCAGATCCGCGTCGTCGCCGAGTACAAGGATGCGCCGATGGCGAGCATCGCCGAGATGGAGAAGGTCGTCCCGCGCGAGGATCTCGAGAACACGGCGAAGGGGTTCTTCGACGCGTTCACGGCGCTCTGGTGATCAGCTGCGCTTCAGCTCGATCTTGCGCGGCTTCGCTTCGGCCTTCTTCGGGATCGAGAGCTTCAGCACGCCGTTCGCGAGCTGCGCATCGATGCGCTCGCCGTCGGCGACGTCGGGCAGCTGGAAGCTGCGCGTGAACGAGCCGAACTGGCGCTCGTAGAGGGCGTAGGTCTCGCCTTCTTTGCGCTCCTCGGCGTCGCGATGGCCGGCGACCGAGAGCACGCCGTTGTGAACGTTGATGTCGAGGTGCTTCTCGTCGACGCCGGGCAGGTCTGCCTGGATCACGAACGCTTCGGAGGTCTCCTTGACCTCGAACGTCGGCGAGAAGGCGGAGATCTGGCGGCCACTGAAGAACGGGTCCCAGCCGAGCAGCTCGCGAGCGAGCGAGTAGGGGTCACGAGCGGCCGCGGGCTTGGTGCTGTTGGTGCGGAGTGCGAGAGACATTGCGAGATCCTCCTGTGCAGGGAAGAGAGTGGGTGAAAGAGACATCTCTCCTGTAAGCACAGCGCGCGAACGCGCAACGGCTTGACGAGCAGGCTCGCGATGGTTACGTGCTCAGGTCGCGATGGCCACGCGGACGTAAACCCGCGGCTTGCCGTCGTCGCCGGAGATATAGCCCCCGGCCCCGAGCCCGTCGGAGTTCTCGTAGAGCCGGAGCTGCGACGCCACCCGGTCGCCCGCGAAGCTCGGCTTGCGATACGCGATGTCGACCGCGCGGGTGCGGAGCTTTCCGCGCCGGCCGGCGGCGGCGAGGCGGCGGTTCACCGCGTCGAGAAACATCCGGATATAGACCAGCGAGTTGACGTGCTGGTTCGAGTCGGTCTGGTCGAGCGTGAAGTCATACGGCGTCGTGTCGGGGCCGAGCTCGTCGAGCCAGCGGCCGTTGCCGGGCGCTTCTTGCGCGGACGATGGCGTCGGCGGGTGGTGGAGCGCCTCCGGCACCTCGGGATAACCCTCGACCTCGAGGCGGGTGACCTTGCGCTGGTCGGGCGGTGCCATCAAGCGTGTGAACGTGTGCTCCGCGAACAGCCGGCCGGCGAACGCGAGCGGACCCGGTTTGGAATTCGGCGAGATCCGGCCGGCGGCGCCGCGGACCTCCGTCCACACGTTCATGAACAGCCGGGTGACCGCGCCGGTGGCGTCTTCGTCGTGCGCGAGCTCGAAGCCAGAGCGAATCTCGACGGGCCGGTTGACGTGGATCGGTTGGTCCTCGCTGACCAGCGTCATCCGGGTGAGGATCGCGATGACACCGCTCTTCAGCGCGTTGCGCGCACCCGCGTGGTCCGTGAGCACGTCGCGCCACAGCCCACTCATCGTCGGCGGTAACGCGATCGGTGTGAGCCGCCCGTCTTGCGTCAGATCTTCGTAGCGCAGCGGCGCGGTGGTCAGCGTCGATTGGCCTGGCGCGAAGTCTGGCATCGGAGGTGCGGGGAACATTCGCGGATCAGCATAGGCCATGTATGGTGCGGGGCGTGGCGCTCGCGCCGTTACCGATCGACGACGTCCTGCCGCAGCTCGTCGCGGCGGTGAAGAATCGTCGCGTGTGCGTGCTGGTCGCGCCGCCGGGCGCCGGTAAGACCACGCGGGTACCCGGCGCGCTGCTGGACGTGGTGGAGGGCTCGATCGTCGTGCTGCAGCCGCGGCGGTTGGCGGCGCGGTTGGCGGCGGCGCGGATCGCGAGCGAGCGCGGCGTGCCGCTCGGTGGCGAGGTCGGCTACCAGGTCAGGTTCGATCGCAAGATCAGCGCGGCGACCCGGATCGAGCTCGTCACCGAGGGTGTGCTGACCCGGCGGTTGTTGAGCGACCCCGAGCTGCGCGGGGTCGGCTGCGTCGTGATCGACGAGTTTCACGAGCGCCACCTCGACGGTGACCTCGCACTCGCGATGGTCGCGCGACTGCGCGAGCGCAGACCCGAGCTCGCGTTGATCGTGATGTCGGCGACGCTCGATGCCGAGCCGGTCGCCCAGTTCTTGGGCGACGCGCCGATCGTGCGCAGCGAGGGCCGCACGTTTCCGCTGACGATCGAGCACCTCGCGCAGCCCGATGATCGCCAGCTCGGCAAGCAGGTCTCGGCGGCGGTGCGCCGGCTCGCGCAGGACAAGCTCGAGGGTGACGTCCTCGTGTTCTTGCCGGGCACCGGCGAGATCCGGCGGTGCGCGGAGGATCTCGAGGACGTCGCGCGCACGTTCGATCTCGCGGTGCTGCCCCTGCACGGCGATCTCACGGCGGACGAGCAAGATGCGGCGGTGCGGCCCGCAGCCCGCCGCAAGGTGATCCTCGCGACGAACGTGGCCGAGACGTCGGTGACGATCGATGGCGTCACCGCGGTGGTCGATAGCGGGCTCGCGCGGGTCGCACGGTTCTCGCCGTGGTCGGGGATCCCGAGCCTCGAGGTCGAGCCGGTCAGCCGGGCGAGCTGCGCGCAACGCGCTGGCCGGGCAGGGCGAACGCGGCCGGGCCGGGTGCTGCGGCTGTACACGAAGCATGATCACGATACGCGGCGTGCGTTCGAGGTGCCGGAGGTCGCGAGGGCGGATCTCGCGGGCGCGGCGCTGGAGCTATACGGAGCGGGGATCGCGGGGCTCGGAGCGCTGCGCTGGTTCGAGCCACCACCCGAAGCCGCTGCGCGCGCAGCCGACGACGTGCTCGCGCGCCTCGGCGCGATCGGATCCGGATCGAGCCCGAGCCCGAGCCCCAGCCCGATCTCGAGCCCGATCTCGAGCCCGATCTCGAGCCCGATCTCGAGCCCGA